>CAYVNO010000018.1:0-38521 GCA_964452935.1 uncultured Methanosarcinales archaeon
AAGATGATGAATGTAGAAAGATAGAGGCCAAAGCAGGAGTAATAAAGAATGCAGACGGTTCTGCTTACTTTAAGATTGGAAAAACAGTAGCTTATGCAGCTGTTTACGGTCCTAGAGAACTTTATCCAAGATTCTTACAAAACCCAGAAAAAGGTATTTTAAGATGTAACTATAACATGATGCCTTTCTCAGGAATGGGAGAAAGAGTAAGACCTGGGCCAAGTAGAAGATCAAAAGAAATTTCACTTGTTACAGAAAAAGCATTAACGCCAGTAATAGATTTAAAAGATTTTCCAAATGCTGTTGTAGATGTTTTTATAGAACTAACACAAACAGATGCTGGAAGCAGGTGTGCAGGAATTTGTGCAGCTTCTATGGCTTTAGCAGATGCAGGTGTACAAATGAAAGATCTAGTTGCAGCAGTTTCAGTTGGTATGGTGGATGACAAAGTAGTTGTTGATTTAGACTACCAAGAAGAAGCTTACGAAGACGGACCAGTATCTGACATTCCAATTGCATTAATTCCAAGTACTGGAGAATTTTCTCTTTTACAGATGGATGGAGAGATATCAAAAGATGATCTTATGAAAGCATTGAAAAAAGGAACTCTTGCTTGTAAAAAGATTATTGATATCCAAAGAAAAGCATTAAAAGGAAAATATAACACAACCGGTGATAAAAATGAGTGATGACGATAAAAATCATTTACTAGCCTTCCTTTCAAAGGGATTAAGATTTGATGGAAGAAAACTTGACGAGTTTAGAAAAACAAAGATTGAATACGACGTTTCAAGTACGGCAGAAGGTTCAGCAAAAGTAACCATTGGAGACACCTGTGTAATTGCAGGAGTTAAAATGCTGATGGGAGCACCATATCCTGATGCACCAGATCAAGGATCTATAATGGTTAACGCAGAACTACTTCCTTTGTCAAGTCCAGACTTTGAGTCAGGACCACCAGGAATTGATTCAATAGAACTTGCAAGAGTTGTTGATAGAGGAATCAGAGAAAGTAAAACAATTGACTTGAAAAAACTTTGTGTAAAGAAAGGAGAAAAATGTTGGATAGTCTCAATCGATATTTGTACACTAAACGCATCTGGAAACTTACTTGATGCATGTGCACTAGCAGCACTAGCAGCACTAAAACAAACAAAAATTCCAGAATACGATGGTGAAAAAGTAGACTACAAAAAACCAACAACTAAATCATTGCCTTTACAAGTAATGCCTTTAGCAGTTACAGTCTTCAAGATTGGACCTTCAATTATTGTAGATCCATTAACAGAAGAAGAAAAACTTTTCGATGCAAGACTTACAATAACGACAACAGAAAAGGGAGAAATTTGTGCATTACAAAAAGGAGGAGCAACACCTCTCACAATTGATGAAATAGAGAGTATGGTTGATCTAGCACTGAAAAAGTCAAAAGAATTAAGAAAGCATCTATAGGGTGATACAATGGCTGCCAAGAAAAAACAAGAAGAAGAATCGCTAACTAAATATGAAACAGCAAGATTGATAGGAGCAAGAGCTCTTCAAATATCAATGGGTGCTCCATTTTTAGTGAAGATGTCTAAAAAAGACTTGGAAAAATTGAAATACAGCCCAATAGAAATTGCAAAACTAGAAATGAGCAAAGGGTTAATACCAATAACAGTGAAGAGACCTCTTCCAAGATCAGAAAATAAGAAAAAATCTTAAATTTTTTATTTTTTTATACTTTTTCTATCCACAAAAGCTTATTGGAACAGGAATTACATTATAAAACACTAAGAATGATAACACTATTCCCACAATTAGTCCAAAAATAAATCCTTTAAACACATCTTGCCATAATCCTACAAACGCTTTCTTGTTTTTTAACATCAAACTCACCTCATACTTTATTCATAAACTAAATCTTATTAAAATTTTACGCTCTTGTGGCAACTCTTGCTAAATTAACAATAGTTCCCTTCGCAGATCTTCTCAAATCCTTCTTTAAATCCTTCACTCGTCTCCTTATTTCATCATGTTTAGTTTTCATATGACCATGCTTAAGCTTTAAACTAGATGCTACTGCAGGGTCTCTTGTACTATCAATCTCTTTCTTTAGTCGTTTCATCTCTTTGTTATAAGCATTCTCAATAGCCACATAGGTATCTCTTAATCTTGAAAGTTTTACTATCAAAGCCTCATCCAATCTATCAAGAATATGCAATGTTTTCCTGACCTCAATCAACTGTTGGATTGGACTATCTTTACACTTAGCAATATCATTCTCTGCCTTATTGATCTCATCAATCCATTGGATCATAACTCTATTCATCTGCTCTCCAGAACCAATGTTACTTAATACTACCATCTTAACCATTCATATGAACATATTTATATAAACCTTTCCATTTCTACACATACTACTTCAACGACAATACTGCCAAGCGCAGTTCTAGATTCTGGGAGTACTAAAACTAAAAGTTACTGACAAGGAAGAATTAACACAAAGACACGGAGCGCAGTATTGTCTCATTTTACACTCAAAAGCCGATACATTTAAATACTGGATATTCATTCTAACACACATTTTAAATTAATTTAATTTTTGGAGGAATAAACATGGAAGCATCAAGACCATTAGATGCCTTAAACCAGGCAAGAAATAAAAGGGTTATCGTAGAATTAAAGAATAGCAAACAAATAGTTGGAGACTTAAAAGCATTTGATATTCATATAAATGTTGTGCTTGAGAATGCAGAAGAAAGAGAAGCAGGAGAAGTAAAGAGAAAACTAGGCACAGTGTTCATAAGAGGAGATACAATTATTATCATTTCGCCAGCTGATTAAACACACATAACAAGGTGATTAGAGATGTCAAAAGGAACAGCATCACAAGGTAAACAATCAAAAGGAAAGGTCCATATAATCTGCAGAAGATGTGGTAAACATTCATATCACAAAAGAACAAAAATTTGTAGCTCATGTGGATTTGGGAAAACTCCTAAACAAAGAAGTTATAGCTGGCAAAAGAAGTAATTCTTTTTCCTATTTTCTAAAATGACAAAAACACTTGCATTATGCATGATTGTAAAGGATGAACAAGATTTCATAGCTCAATCAATCAGTTCTGTATTAGATATTGTAGATGAAATAATAGTTGTAGATACTGGATGTAAAGACAAAACAATTGATGTAGCAAAACAAACAGCAGGTAATAAACTCAAAATATTCAACTTTGAATGGATAAATGATTTCTCAGCAGCTAAAAACTTCGCAATTAAACAATCAACAACTGATTGGATTCTAGTTTTAGATGCAGATGAGTTAATAGAAAAAGAAGATGCAAACAAAATTAAAGAGTTAATAAACACAAATGAACATGCCGCTTTTGCTTTCATCTCAAGACATTATACTAGTGATAAACTACACACTAACTGGCAAAAAATAGAAGACACAAAAAGAAAAGATTACATGAAAAATTTTATTGGATATTATGATGTTAAATACATAACAAGACTTTTCAAAAATGACCCATCTATCCATTTCACGGGCAAAGTTCATGAAGATATAAATCCTTCAATATTTGAGAATTCTCAAAAAGGAAAAAACACAGAAATTCCAATCCACCATCTCCATTTAGAGAAAAAAGGAGAATTTGTCGAGGACAAACAAAAACAATATTATGAGTTATCAAAAAAGAAACTACAAGAAACTCCTGACTCAAAGATATGTTTGGATGTTGCTGTAGGAGATTTATTATTCAATGATAATATGGATTCATGTTTCAAACATCTAAAACAAACATTAGAGATAGACAAATCCTTGACAGCTGAAGAAAATAATAAATTTACAGAACTATTAAACAATAAAGATTACCTTAACGCAGCTAAATTATTTAGAGACAAATTAAATTTTAGCAACCATGATCTAAACTCAGTTTTTAATCTTGCAAAAACATTATACAGAAAAAAGAAAATAAAAGAAGCATTTGTTATTTTGAGAAGATTGCATAAAGTATCTCCGCACTCAACGCCAATCCTAGAATATACTGGCGTTTGCCTTTCATTAATGAACATGAATGAACAAGCAATAGTAGTTTTCAAAAGAGCAACCGGGCTAGAGAATGTTAAGGAAAAGAAAGCACAGTTTTATTTCAATCTAGGTTCACTATATGAAAAAACAAAACAAAACAAAGAAGCCGTAGAAAGCTTCAAAAAAGCAGTAGAATTAAACCACAAAGCTTCTGATCAAATCCAAAGAAGAATAGAAATGCTTATAAATAACCCTTCTTCCTTTCATTAAACCTTCTATTGAGGGGGTGCCGGAGCGGTCAAACGGGACAGAATTGCCATGGCAAGTTTATTGCTAATTATACGCTTGATCCATAAATGTCCAAGCTTAGGTAAGTCCTGCAAAGGTAAGGTGTGATGAGCCTTTTGGCTATGACTTTAAGACACCTGTTGGCTTAGTGCCTTCGAGGGTTCAAAAATCAATTGCTTTAGCATTTGTTTGAAAGTCCCTTCCCCCTCATTATTTTCTTCAGTTACTAAAAGTATATATTTTCAATAATTCCTCGTCTGTATAACACTACAATACAACACCCAGAATCTGCCTCCTAAGACCTTCTCTTCGTTAAATTCAGTTTATTTATAAATAAAGGTATAGTGACCATTGTCAGGTGATACTCAACTCAAAACATAAAATTCAAGCTTCTCAAGCTGTCTAGTACATTCTCAACTAATTCACAAACAAACGACTACAAAAACTTTATAAATAAAAAACGGTAAAATATGATGTATGAGTGAGACATACTCATATAGTTTATCGTCGTCAACATATATGAAGTCACACATGGGTGATCATCATACTACGTATGACAACATAAACTTTAAAAAAAGAATTGTGTCTCAACACAAAAATAGAGTGAATATAACGCCAAAAGAGGTGTGTTGTATTCTAAAAAAAACATAATAGCCTAGAACATATACGCATTAACACAAGGAGGTGTAAAGATGCAAGTGAGGAAAACAGTTAAGAAAATTGCCTCTATCGGAGCAGCAGTCGGTATGGTCGGCGCAACTTTGATGGGAGCAGCAATGGCAGCAGATCTTAGCGAGTATCCGTACATGTTTATCGAAGATGGTAAATTTAACGGAATTCTTGTAGTAGGAGCTGAAGCTAAAGCAGAAGATATTATTGGTATAACCAATATAGCAACAAGTTTGCAATCTGTCTCTGTAAAGACAAGTGTTGTTGGAGATACAGGTACCGCAGACATGGTAACAGTTGCAGATGGAATTGAATTATGTACTAATGATTGGTATGTAGAATTCGGTCTTGCAGATTGTGAAAAAAGTATTGACGAAGCAGAACTACCAGATCTGTTAGGAGATGCAACATTCCATGATGCAGAAGGTTCATACGACAACGATGAAAGATACACACAAGAAGTATTGTTCCAAACAAACTCAACTGCACAGTTTAAGTTTGCTCAGGACGATGATGACGCACCAGTCGCAGATACATATATCTGGATAGACGCTTCATCAACAAAGTATCTATACAACTACTCATTGGAATTCGATGATAGAGTAGATTTTGACAACACAAGTACAACAACAGCAGCAGACGATCTTGAAGGAACAACAATCGAGATCCAAGCAAATGACTACACAATAACAGATGTTAAAGTAGTTAGCGGTTCAATTAGTGAAATTGAAATGCAAGCTGGACAAACAGTTGTATGGATGTCAGAAGGAGAATCAATAACAAGAACACTTGATGGTGTAGATCATACCGTCGAAATGATTGACGTTACAGCAGATGCAACTGAAACAACAGGTTCTTGTGGATTCAGTATTGATGGAACAACTGCATGGATTGATGTTGGTGACACTGACACAATCAACGGAGTAACAATCGGTGCTCTAGACGCAAAAGCAGTTAACATCGAAGCTCAAGACCAGGACGTTTGTAAGGTTGTAGTTGGAGCTCATGAAATCAAGATAGTCGACAACGATGAACTTGAAATCAATGATGAACCAGTTGATGGAACACTAGCAAAAATCAACGAAAAAACAGCTAACCTACAAACATTTGGTAAGTGGACAGGCTTTAGTGTAGCATTCGCACCAGACACTGATGAAGTATACTTAGGACCAGGCGATGAATATGTCGACCCAATCTTCGGAAACTTCAAATTAGTATTCGGTGGAGTATACACAGGCGGTGTCGAAACACTTGAATGGGTAACTAACAGTAAAAATGGACACCTTTACTTCACTAACGAAGACGGAAGAGAAGTAGACATTCCATTGGCAGCAGATGAAAACTACAATGCAGCTGAAGAAGCAGCAGATGAGCCAGTATTCCTAGCAAACGATGCGCCAACATCAACAGATGGAAAAGAGAACAAGCAATTGTATCTTGAAGGCGAATTGTGCACAGGATCAAGTACACTAGCAGATTGTGCAGGAGCTCAGTTCCTTGTAGTTACAACAACAACAAACGAAGCACACGTTATCGAAATCGATTCAATCGACACAAACGATAACCAGATTAACTTCCAAGACATTACATACGGAACAACAGACAAAGACATGGACTACACAAATGGAACAGCACAAAGTTTCTCACTAGGTGCAGGTGTTGGTACAATAACATTAACTGTTGACGAAACAGCTGGTTCTATCAACTTTACCAGTATTGGTTCATCACACCTAGCCAACATAACAACAGCACAACAAGGTGTATTGACCGTTGTAAACAACGATCAAGACAACCAGACATACGATGGATGGCACTTTGACGAGAAGAATGACGGAGATCTGGCTGACGCAAGGTACAAATATAACACAACCGTATATGCGTACTTTGACGATGCAACAGACAACTCCATCGAATTCAGCTACTCCGCATTAACCGGAGACACACATGGTTATGGATTCGAAGATGAGTCTTCAGACAACGATGACTTCCAAAAGTTCTTAACATGGAAAGGAACTTTAATAACATACGACAACGAAGACAAACAGTCATTTGTTCTTGAACACCCACAAGACGCAGTATATGCTGAAGTATATGTAGCACCAACAGATGCTGTTACATACGAAGTAGCTGCTGAAGGTGCAGTGACAGAAGAAGTGCAAAAAATCAGTGTAAACGCAGTTAAGCTGGACTCTGAAGTAACAAGTGTTACAGATAAAAACATTGTTGCAGTAGGAGGACCATGCGCAAATTCAGTTGTAGCTGAATTAATGGGCAGCCCAGCAGATTGTGAAAACGCACTTGGAATAACAAGTGGGCAAGCATTGGTTAAGTTGTTCGAAAATGGTGACTACGTTGCTGTTGTAATTGCAGGTCAAGACGCAATGGATACTAGATTAGCATGTCAAATCATGGCTAACTGGGAAACATACACTCTAACCGGCGATGAAATGATTGCAACAACAGTCAGTGAGAGCAGCTTGTCTGTGACCGCACAATAAGTCTGAAAGAATTTTTTTCTTTCTTTTTTTTCTATTTTTCTAACAATTGATTAAATGTTCTAAATGAGGTAATCAAAATGAAAAAAATAATCATTTCATATGCTTTAATGATGCTCATATCACTTCTTATTGCTGGTTGTACTTATGTAGATTATGAAACATCTACAAATTCCTCACAAGAAAACACCAATATTGAATCAAGCATTGAATCCACTGAGGAAGATACATCTAATGAAGAATCAACAAAAACTGAGTATGAACTTGCTAAAGATGAATGTGAATCACAAGGTGGGGAGTTAATAGGTTGCGAAACCTTAACAGGATTTGCCTGCAGTTTACCTACTGGAGATGGAGGAACGCCCTGTTCTAATAGTGATGAATGTGAACAGCAATGTGTGGCTCCAGAGAATTGTGAACCAGGAGATATTGATGTTGAAGGTATATGTGCAGAATGGACATATCTTGTATGTGATGGGGTGCAAACAATAGAAGATGGCCAATGTGAAGCCATTATGATAAGCTAATTTTTTCTTTCTTTTTTTCTAAAAAATTATTAAGAATTAGTTGCACCAACAATAACATTATGCTTTACTCTTATCAACTTTACTTTAACACTTCCTTTATCTTTCTTACAATTAATTATAGAAATTACTCTGTCTTTTAACACAGCCAACCTTTCGTCGTCAAATCTTCCAGGAGATTTTATTTCAACTTTAACTATTTCACCTTTCTTAAAAGGGTTCTTTAAAGATTTACATTTAACTATCTTAAAATCCTCTGGCCCCAATATCAACTTAATATCGTGCTTTTTCTCAAACTCTTTCAGCTCTTTAAAAAACTGTTCCCATGGTTTCTCTTTCACAGGCCTTTTCCCAAACTTATAATGCAGAAAGTTCTGTATACCAATATCAATCTTATATTTTTTAGCTAATTTAATCAACTTCTCCATCTCATTATCATTAACTCCTGGAACCCAAACTGGAGCAATTGTTAACTTAACATTCTTACTAGCCAAATACTCCAACAAACTTAAAACATGTTTTAGATTATACTCTTTCTTTCCACTCATTTCCTTAGCTAACTCTGGATCAACAGCATTTATCGACAAATTAAACCTACTCAACCCAGCCTTAATCAAATCATCTGCTTTCTTCTTACTCAATAAAGTTGCATTTGTATCAATAGAAATCCTTTTTATCTCTTTAATATCATTAATACCTTTAACTAACTCAACTAAATCAGCATACAACAACGGCTCTCCATGTACACCTATATGAACCTCGATCTCATTACAATCTTTAACTGAAACAACCTTTCTAAGTTCCTCAATCATATAATCCTTCTCAATAACTACATCAAGTATTCGTTTAGGATGACCTTCATTGATTGAACAATACATACAATCCAGATTACACCCAGTATTAGGTTTAACCTCTAAAATATTAGACCCCCTATCAATTATACCGAACGCATGATGACCCAATAACGGAATCCCACTATTCGCATGAATATACAATGTTCTCTTCCCAGTAATCATGTTAATTAAATTATCAAATCCTTTATCTAATAATCTATAAAATTTAGAATTCACACTCTTTTCACTAGCATCCTTAAACTCAATACCTTCTTTACAAACATTAAACTTCCCGATCCGACTTAACTCCTTATTATCCAAATAAAAATAGTAACTTTTAAGGAAAATTACCTTAACTCTATCCTTTTCTTCCTCAAAAACCAGTGTTCTGAAATTTATCTTAACCATATGGCAATAAAATACTATTTCATTTATAAAGATTACCAACACATCTCCCTCACTAAATAAAACTTTAAATAAAACTACATTATCCAAATCTACATGGGGGATGGAGAAACTAAAGAAATTTCAATAACATTTGAAACTCTATTTGAACTACTTAGACTAGAGAAGAATAGAGACGAACTTCAAAAATTGAGTAACTCCTTCTACTCAGATGTTCTAAACTATTTCAAAGAAAAATATGAAATACTGAAGAAAAAAGAGCAAGAATCAGATATATTCACAGCAGAAGAAACAAGAAAACTAAGATTACAGATAGATAATGTCAAAAGAATCTTTAAAGACATATACGAACGAAGGGAGAAAAAGATAATCAATCTGGCAATAAACAAGTCAAGAACAAACTCAGATATAATCAATACTGACTTATTACTGAAAGAAGAGAAAGAATTCCATGATCTTATACTAGAAAACCTAAATGCATACAGACAAGGTATACTATATAATCTAATAAACCTCAAACCACATGAAATAAAAAAACCAGAAACAAAAGAAACACGAGAAAAAGAAGGAGCAAAAACAACTAAACTGGTACGTTTTCTCTCCCCAATCCCCAAATTCTTTGGCCCAGAACTAGAGATCTACGGCCCATTTATCCAGGAGGACATGGCAACCCTACCTAACAAAGTTGCGGATATACTAGTCACAAAGGGCAGAGCAGAGGAAATAGAAGCCGATTGACACTTAAATACCGTTAACTTTATAAATACCTCATTTTAACTACATTCATCTAAGGTATACATTATGAAAAAGCCAAAAACAACAAAGAGACTGTGTCCGTACTGTAAAAAGCACACAACACACAAGATCTCACAAACAAAGAGAAAACAAGCCTCATCACTATCAAAAGGCTCAAAATACAGAGCTAGAGAGAGAGGTTTAGCTAGAGGAAAAGGTAACCTTGGAAGATATTCTAAACCAGCTATTACTAAGTTCAAAATGACTGGTAAAAAAGCTACTAAAAAGACAGACCTTAGATACGAATGCAAAGAATGCAAAAAAGTCCATACTCAGAAAAAGGGAATCAGGGCTAAAAGAGTAGAGTTTGTGTGATTCTGTAATCATCCAGTTCTAAATCGCAATCTTTAAATTATTCTACTAAATTGCGTAGTGAGACCTTGAGTCTCACAACCTTTGACCAAACTTTGCTAAAGTTTGGGGCTAAGCGTGTCGAATTCGTATGATTCTGTAATTATCTTATTCTAAATCGCAATCTTTAAATTATTCTACTAAATACTTATAAAAACATAATCATTTCTCCCTTAAATGGACATAAGTTTTGAACATGTTGATGAACAAGGATATGAGCGAGTAATCCCTAAGATAGGGGGATTAGAAATGTTTCTACTGCATATTCTTTTAAAAACTGTTCCAGATTCTTATGAACCAGGTGATAGAGTATTAGCTATGGCAGCGGGGTGTGGGGATTTTGTTCGTGAAGGAAGTTTAATCAGAGCACTTCATAAAATAAAGTATGGGATTGAGAGAGATGATATGGTTGTTATTGGTTCTGATTATAATCCAAAATTTACATCAGGTCATGATTATGACTTTGAATTTAGAGGAAGTACTAACGGAGATTGTACAGACGAAATACCGTGGATTTTAGGAATCAATCGTGCTATTCAACAATCACTTTCTTATGACTTTATTTATGTTGGTGATCCTGCTGTAAAGATTGAAGGTGTTGATTTTTACAAAAGAATGTTTAAACAAGGACTTAACTTCTTATCTCCAAAAGGAGTTCTAGTATCAATCTCAGAAGGAGAACTTGACAAACACAGTTTTGAGAGATTAAAAGACGAATTAGAGTCTGAAGATAGAATTATAGTAAGCCCAGTCCAGAGATATACAGGAAGGATTGCAAGTCAGAGTTCACTCTTTTCAGTAATGTATGTTCAGAAGGGATCAGAATAATTCTTTTAATTTTCAGCGCCAGGGACTTGCAGTGAATTAATTCACTGCTCGCTTCACACTGCGGGACTTTCAGTGTCCCCCAATCAACATTCGAACCCGCGTAACATAGGGGTGCTATGTTAACCTGACTATCAATCAGGCACTTTAAACCTAACTAAGTCACTCCGGCTTTACGCAAATTATAAATAGTAGTATAACATAATGTAGCTTAGTGGGTGCTATGTTAACCTGATTAAAAATCAGGTATTTTCTTTTATTTTCTGATTCTTTATAAGAACTATCATGGATTTTCCGCAAGATTTCCGAGAAAAACAGAAATCTTCCAACTAAAAACAAACATTTTCCAGAGACTATTTAAACTTTCTAAAAATATCACGAATATTTCGTAGAATTTACATCAACCCAATAAACCAAAGATAAATTAATTCTCCCCAGAAATAAGTAACAATATATGCCATTAGAAAACTTGGTACAAAAGGAATTCCATATTTAACCAAAACCTTTTTCACTTTCAACTTCTTCAAAAGAGCCATCTGTTTCAAAGAAATTCCTAAATCCTTTGGACCACATATTAACTTCCCTTTTACTTTCACTTCCTCAGCAATCCAATCTCCTTCTGTAACTTTACTCAGAGCCACCCTTCTTTCCATAACATTTTTCTCTATAACCTTTACAATTAAAATCAAATAAAAAGATAACACAACAACAGCACCCATTCCTGCAATCATAATCTTCAAAGAGTTATCATGTAAAAAAATAACTCCAATAAGAACCAAAACCAACATAACCATCAAACCAATTCTAATCCTAACAACATTTTTCTCTTGCAAAGCTTTCTTCAACTCAACAAACACTTTCTTCCAATAAATAACAGCACATCCCAAAACCCACAATAATCCATAGAAAGCTCCTAAAATAAATGTGAATAATAAAAACAACAAAAGAAATGGAGGATTATAAACATTCAGACTCAAAACAGGTAAACCAATTAACGCACCCATTCCCATCAAAAACTTACTATCTCCGCCACCCCACTGTCCAGTATAAAACATAACCAAACCAAATAATAAACATGCTAAAAAACCAACAACACTCTCTAACATCCTTCCCCATTCACCATAAACAACTGAATAAATTAAATTAACCACTAACCCAACAATAATCAAACCATAATTAAGAAAATCAGGAACCTCTCTAGTTCTAATATCTGTAATACTCGCAACAATCAACGCAACTAAAGCTATTACCACTATAATCATTCATTCACACCCATAAATACTAGTACAAATAATAACATTACTACCATTCTTCACAATAATTAAATCTCCCATTCCAGAAATATCTCCAGCAGTCTGAGGTAAATTCACACCTGCAATTGGAACGTCGCTAAAGAACACCATATCTGATTCCCCAATCTTAAACACCAACTCCATCTCGTTAGGAACAGAAATATTTGTTACAATATCTGGTACTCTTATTTTTAGAGTCTTTTTTGCAAACCCTCCTGCATAATAAACAGACTCAACATTTCCAATTATCTGATCTCCAACATATTGTAACTCAGAAATCTCAACTTCTTGTTTTGTCTCTCTTGATTGAATGTAATAAGCACTAACACCAATTATAACCATACCAATAACAAACCCAGTAATAACTAGATATTCTACAGAAAATTGACCTCTTTTTTTCATACCATCACCTTATAAAAATCCTAGCGCTTCATCAATATCTCTAGCTTCAACACCTGTCGACATTCTACCTACAACAAAACCATTCGAATTGCATAAAACACCCGCTCTAACATATGGGCTTCCAAAATTAACACTACCTTTTGTGCATTTAACACCCAACAACTTCTCAACCTTCTCTCTTTCAGATTTACTAACTTCAGGATGAATCAAAGCACCTTTTGAATTAAATACACAACAACTACCGACAACATCTATGTCAGCAATCTTTCCAGGATTCAACGAAACATTTAATGCTTGCCTTATCTGTTTCTTTACAACAGCGCTAAAATCAGGATTTACTAAACACCCATTATTATTACATAAAATATTATTTCCAAAAGCAGTTAATTTTGTATTAATAACTTTATACTCTATCTTCAGTTTATCAAAAATCTTTAATTCCTCTTCATAAATTATGTCTGGTAACAACAAACAAGTATCATTCCCAGTACACAACGCTCCAATTAACGAACTACCACTTATAGTAACAGTATGAACTGGAACCTTCAAAACCTTTTTTATCTCTTCAACAATCTTTTTAGGAACACTCTTTCCTAATAAACAATAAGTGTCATTACAATATCCATATAAGCCCACATTGGGATTTTCATCAAACGCTGTTTTTAGAATATGCATTTTAACTCCAGTCTTCCTCACTAACTTCTACATCTTCATTCTCTAACATTGCTTTTTTCATCCAAATCTCTATCTCTCCAAGATGTTCATACTGTTTTAAGTTTACTCTTCCTTGATTACTTAAATGCAACAACGGAATGAATGTATAAATCTTTTCTTCTTTATCTCCTTCATCTTTAACTAACTGTCTGAACGTCATTTTTCTAGCTTTTTTTTCTAAAAAATAATTTCTCACATTTTCGTATATACCATGAATAACTTCAGTAATATCAACAGTCTTTTTAGGAACCTCGACATGAATCTCTTCTCTAAAATCCTTTCTTCTCTTTTTTACCTCTAACGCTTTATTCAATGCATCAACTAGATCATAAACAGAAACCTTTCTTTTTCTAGGCAAAGGTGTTCTTGGTATTAATTTAAATCTTTCATCATTAGGATCATACTTTTTTCTCTCTAACTCCCCACACTCTAACTCATCATAAAACTCTTCTTGATCATCTTCAGTCATTGCTAATAATCTATCTAACTCCCCTAAATCCTCTCCAACTAACCTATTTGATTTAATTCTAAGTAAGATTGCAGCAGCTAAGATTATTTTCCCTGAAATTCTGAAATCCATCTCTTTAAGCTTTCTAACCATGACCAGAAATCTTGTTGATAATGTTTTAAGATCAATATCCCATGGGTCCATCTGTTCAGATCTAACAGATTCATGGATAATAGACTGCCATGTTACATCATCTCCCTCGAATAACATATCAAATATCTTTTCTTGCATATATGAGAAATATACTACTTAATATATAAATATATCGTATATATGCGCTGGGCGGGAATCGAACCCGCGCCTAAGCGTTGGCAACGCCCAATTGTACCATTCAACCACCAGCGCGCAAAAGATTAAGATGGGCCCGCCCGGACTTTCGAAGCAATGATCTTCATTACTTTCTCGAACCGGGGATCAACGCCTTTCCTATGAAAAAAGACATTGTAAGGGCGCTGTCATAGCTTCTAGCCTTAAAGCTTAACAGCCTCGCAGGTCACTAGACCACGAGCCCAATTGTTTACTTGAATTTGATTATCTTTTAAAAACTTTTTGTTTATCCTTTTTACTTTTATTCACATTATTTTCTATATAGAAAATAAGTCAATCAATAACATATATATACAACTTATACGCAAAGCATTACATGTTAACATACATAATAATTGCAACCGTACTAATAAGTTTGATAAGTTTAGTTGGGTTGATAATATCTCAAAATAAAATAAAAAAATTATTACATTATTTCATCTCATTCGCTGCTGGAACATTAATAGCTGTGTCATTCTTCGATTTAATACCTAACGCTTTAGAAGAAATAAATTTACACATAGAAGAATCAATTGTTTTTGTTGTAGTAGGAATTATCTTATTCTTTCTTATAGAGAGATTCATACATTGGCATCATTGCGATAAAGAACATTGCCATAAAAAACCAGAAGGGATATTAATCTTAACAGGAGACTTTGTTCATAACTTTCTCGATGGTATTTTGATTGCAGGAGCTTTTATGCTCGACATCACAACAGGAATAGCAACAGCAATCACAGTAGCAATCCACGAAATACCTCAAGAATTTGGTGATTTTGCAGTATTAATACACAGCGGATTCTCAAAAAAGAAAGCATTACTACTAAATTTCTTTTCAGCTCTATCAGCAGTCTTTGGAGGTATTCTAGGATACATAATGTTTGAAAAAATGCAATCAGTGATCCCATTTGCAGTCTTAATCACAGCAGGAGGCTTTCTTTACATATCTCTCTCAGACATTGTTCCATCAATGCACAAACATGAGAAAAAAGAGTTAATTTTAGAAACAGTAATATTTGTAGCAACAATCGTCGGATTCTATTTCCTACTTGGAATGTTACATAGCCATTGAATAAATTGTAATGTCTAATTAATAAATACGTTATCGGAGAAATTTTAGACCGTGCAGATGATGAATTCTTACTCTAGAAGACCTCTATCCATAGAATTAGACCGTGCAAGAGACCGTGCAGAATAAGGAAAGATTAACAATAATTATCGGAGAAATTTTAGACGTCACAAATGATGAATTCAGATAATACTTGCTCTTTACCTTCAGAATTAGACATCACAAGAGAGGTTACAAATATTCTTCAAAAGTTAAGGGCTACATCTATCTATGCTCATGAAAAGATTTATACATTTAACAAGACAATTTCATCGACTCTAGATCGGTTAAATTGGATTTTGAATGTTTAATATTGCCTTGGAAAAGGCAATATTTATAAACTAAATATAGATATCCAGTTCTTAATGGGGCTGTAGCTTAGTCTGGTATTTGCCAGCTCTACTGGCATCTGGACAATTGGAGCGCTGGTCTTATATGGCGGTGTTTCATACACCTGGCTTAGGATAGCCAGAAGTCGTGGGTTCAAATCCCATCAGCCCCACTCTTTTCTTATATTTTGCTTTATTATTAAATCTAATAATTCTTAACCATAATCCAACTCTTTTAAAACCATTCAATGAAATTCTACTTTGTGGGTAAAACTTGTTTGTTCTTTTATCATAATTTTTAATATCAAATTCCACACAAGGGGGAATTCTCAACTCAGATAATATTTTAGAAACTGAAATAATTAAATTTTTACTGATAGATACACCAACTAAAGAAGGATATTTACCCCATCTAGTATTCCTAAGAATCAAACCAAAATCGGTATCAATAAGTCCCCTAATGAATGCAATTTTGATATTAATATTGTCACTATTCTTGATTATTTCCGGGATATCAATATGTCTTTTCTTTCCTATGGGAAGGCCCAACACTTTTGAATAAAAAGTAGCAATAGCCAATGAGTTAAATGTAAATCTCATTTCATTGCCATAAACATATTTTCTTATTCTACTTACATTATAAAGCATTTCCTTTAATTTGATAATATGTTCCATATATTCTTTTTCTGATACATTACCTGAATAGAGAAATTCATAACGCGGATTAGTACCTTTATGTTTAAACAAACATCCATCTCCAACATGGATTCCAATGTCTTCAGCTAGTGATTCATCTAGTTTTTCCGGAACTCTTACTCTTTTTAATTTATCAATTCTACTATATCTTACAGCACTCAAATCAAACTTCTTTGTTTTTTGATTTATTTCCATATCAATCACCAAATTGCCTCTTTTTAGAATTATGTAAATGATTTACTATATAAGTCTCACACCAGCCTGTCCAGTGTAAAACAGCATGCTTCAGAAGCTTTCTAAGCACAGAATTTAGGCGTTTAAGGCCAGTGGACATTGGGTGTCCAGTGAGAAAATCACAATTTGATAGTTCTTATCAATTATGTGTGATTTATGAAATACGTCAAAATATTTAAAAAGGAGTTATAGTTCTTATTAAAATTAAGAAACCTTTATAAATAGGCAGTAAAGACCAATATACACGCCCCGGTGGTGTAGTCCGGCCAATCATCTTGGATTTTCGATCCAAGGACTCGGGTTCAAATGAGGCTTCAGCTGATGAAGTTGAACCATTGGAAGTCCCGGCCGGGGCATTCATTATCAACTGAAACGCCCTACCAAGGCATTCATAATTCAAATAAAACAATATGGAGGTTAAGTAGCAGACATCTGCGAAGAACTAAATTGAAAAGAAGCTCAAGACGTTGGAAAAAGAAGCGGCAAATGCGGTGGAAATGGCAACGTAAAAGAATGAAGAAAGAGAAAAGAAAAAGAAAGACTAAATAGGTTTAATTAAATGACAATTTCTGAAAAATTACTAGAAATTCTCGTGTGTCCTTCATGTAAATCAAAATTAACATCTAAAGATAACTCTCTTGTTTGCAAAGAATGCAATAAAGAATATGAAGTCAAAGATGATATTCCCAAGTTTATAGAATAACATTTATATATCAAAACATTAACTAACATTCAGATGGCGTCGTGGGACAATCTGGTACTCCGCCGGCCTTGAGAGCCGGTTTCCGCAAGGATATCCCGGTTCAAAAGCTAAAAGGTACATGCCTTTAGCATGAAAGTCCGGGCGGCGCCGCTCTTTTTATTTCATAACCTTTTTATAGACTCTCTAATTTCTTAGCCATATGATTAATGTAGTCAAAACAGTTATAGAAGATGGCGGAAAATACCTTTTTATCAGAAGAAAAGATGATTCAAAATTCTTTCCAGGCCAATGGGACTTTCCAGGTGGGAAACTTTATGCAGGTGAAGAACCATCCGATGGTGCAGCTAGGGAAACAAGAGAGGAAACTTCACTAAATGTTATCATAGATCAAATGATTTTAGAAGAAGATCACACTGAGAATGAAACTCAGATCCATTACAAGCTTTTTTCAACTTCTAGTTATGAAGGGGAAGTAAAACTTGGTCAAGACCATTCTGAATTTAAGTGGTTATCCATGGAAGAAGTACATGATTATCTAACAACTCCTTTTGTAAAGAGATATTTTGAAGAATTCTAACTATTTTTACTTCACCCTAACACTCAAGAATAAAACAGTAGCACATGCACCAAAGTTCAGCCCAGAAACAATTCTAAACAATAAATCTGGAAGAATAAACATACTATAAAGAAAAGCAATCCCTGTTGTTAAAGTCCATAATGAATATGAGATTGTATTTGCACTTGGTTTCTTATGATGATACAAATCTTTTATAGTTGGCCAATAAGCAACTAAACTAATCACACCAACACTTGCATAAGCAATAATTAATATTTGCAATAATAACTCTTTCATAAACATAAATAATCACAACCAATATATAAATTTACTTATGAACTATCTCAATAAAATATTTAGAAACATAAACTTCATAATCTTTGTTCTTACAAAACTCATCAATAGCATCACTGTGTTCATCACAAACTAATTTCAAATGACATCTTTTACAATGCCTTAACCTAATTTCAGGTTCTTCTCTTCTTGTCCAAAACTCACAAGGCACCTCTATCAACCATGATAATTTTCTCCCTAGTTTTGAATCCTTTGGAATCTCATAAGCTTTTTTATGAATATTATCTTCATCAAACAAATTCCCAACAGTATTGCAATGTTCGCAATGAAAAACATGTCCTTTTTTCTGCGTCTGAAATAATTTAACCTCATTCTTACACTTTGGACATTTAGAAGTCTTACCTTTCCATTTGTTTTCATCAACATCAATATGATAACATTCTGGACATATCTCTATCGCATCAACAGGAATGCACTTTGTTCCACATTTCGGACAAACATCAGCCATAATAAAAATCTAAGAATAATTAATTATAAATGTTTTGATTACAATCTAGGATGACTAAACTCAAAACCGCATCTTTCAGTTGCATATCTTATACTTCTCAATAAATTTTCATCTAAAACCCCTGCTTCTTCAATCATTCTTCGATCTTCTCCATGTGTCCCCATCTTGTGCATCTGTTCAATCCTATCTTGACTTGCTCCAATATCATGTTCAATCCCATAATCTGCTGTAACCCATCCTTCCTCAACCATTCTTATCAAACTACCAACATGAGCTAACGTACCATAACCAATCCCTTCAAGAAGTCTACCAAGAGGATGAAAATCTACCCATCTACAAAAAGGAGAAGATGGTTCTATACTCCAACTGTTCCCTTGAAAAACATCTACCTTTCCTTCACCAGTACAATATAATCCAAAATAATAAGAAAAATGAACACTAAAATAACCAGAATCATCTATACGATCAGCGAACGCGCTAATAGAAAAATGCCTCTGTAAATCTCTCTTTGGCATCTTTTTTGCTTGTTCTAATTCAAGCCATTCTGCATCATAATCAAACTTATTAACAACTCCATAAATTCCCATAACCAACTAAGAATTAACTAATTATATATAAACATTACTTCTTTTGTAAATTTGTTCGTACGATTTTTTCAAAGAAAAATATCGTACCAGCTGGCTTTTTCCCAGGGTTTTGCTACGCCAAAACGCTGTTATATAAACATTACTCCCACTCAATCGTTCCTGGCGGTTTATTTGTTATATCATAAAAAACATTTGAAAAACCAAGAGCATAAATCTTTTCAGCCATCTCTTTAACTATATTCATATCAATCTTTGAAAACTCTGCAGTCATTGCCTCTTTTGAATCAACAGGTCTTAAAACAACACTTTCATTGCAACCAACAGGCAACATCACTACAGGGAACTGCCAAACATCATCATAAACTCCTCTATCAATTAACATTTTCATAACAATATCATCTGCCTCTCTTAACCTATCCAATCTCTCTTTTGTAACAAAAGATTTCTTAAAACTTCCATCACTAAACTTTAAAGAGTACAGAACCCTATTAACAGATGAAAAGTTATTTGTAATCATTGTAGATATTTCCTCTAACTCTTCCCAATTCAAATCTCCAAATAAAACAACAGGATTCTTAAAAGTTCTCTCATCTCCTTGCACACCAACACTTTTCACACCTAAAACTCTTGCTCTAACATCATACTTTGAAACAAAGCTATCAACATCAGCATCACTTCTCTCTTCAACTTCACCACACAAACATCTTACACCCAAACCAGGTCCTGGAAAAGGATGTCTGTTAACTAATGAAATACTCAAACCTAAATTTCTTCCTAACATTCTAACTTCATCTTTATACAACTCTTTTATTGGTTCAATTACCTTTCCCTCTTTAATCATTTGCCTAACAACTTCAACTCTATTATGATGTGTTTTAATCAATGCAGAGTTTTTTGTTCCACCTGTTTCAATTGTATCTGGATAAATTGTTCCTTGTCCTAATAACCATTCTGAAGAGTTAAAACCCATTCTTTCCAACTCTTTTTGTTGCACATCAATAAATTTTTCTCCAATAATTTTTCTCTTCTCTTCAGGATCATAAACTCCTTCTAGAGCACCAACAAACTCTTTAGAAGCATCTACAACATGAAAATTATCAAAACCAAACTTCTCTAACTCTTTTTTTATCTCCGAACTTTCATTCTTTCTCATTAACCCGTTATCAATATGTAAACCATAAACTCTTTCCTTACCTAACGCTCTATTCAACAAAGCAAAACAGACAGTACTATCTACACCACCAGAAACTAATAACAAAACTTTTTTCTCCCCAACAAAATCCTTAACTTCATCAATCTTTTCAGAAATAAAATTCTCCATACTCCAATTTTTCTTACAACCACAAATATTTACAAAATTCCCCAAGATTTTTAATCCATTCTTTGTGTGAGTAACTTCTGGATGAAACTGTACACCATAAATTCTTTTTTTAGAATCCTCAATCGCTGCAAAAGGACAATCAGTTGTACTACCAATCACTTTAAATCCTTCAGGTACCCCTTTCACAGTATCAAAATGAGACATCCAAACCACTTCCTCTTTACCCAAACCTTTAAACAACTCACTATTGTAAATATTCAACACACTTTTACCATACTCTCTAACATCTCCCTTATCTACTCTTCCTTCTAAATTAAATGCAATCAACTGATGTCCAAAACAAAGTCCTAAAACAGGAACACCCATCTCAAATATTCTCAAATCCAACTTTGGACTACTAGGATCAAAAACAGAGCTAGGGCCGCCAGAAATAATTATTCCTTTAACATCTCCAATCTCTTCTACCTTACTCTCAGCAGCCATGATCTCAGAATAAACACCCAGGTCCCTTATCCTTCTAGCTAATAAATGACAATACTGAGAACCAAAGTCAAGTATCACAATCTTTTCCATGAAAAATGGATACTCAATCAATATATATTTTTTCTCAAATTTGTTTATAAATAAAGATATATTGTTCTATAGACTTTGATATAGTAAGACTATTACTGTCTTATCAACTATATCTTATTATGAATCCAGAAAAAGAATATGATAAAGCCTTAAAAAGAGTTTTAAGAATATTAAGAAACGCTTCACCAATAGAAGTAGTTAGCGCTTACGAGATCCTAACTAGAAAATACGCTCCACATGCAAAAAAAGACCAACAAGCGAGAGAACAACTAAGATTAATAAATCAAGCTTACGGAATCTTTTACGGAAATATTATTCATTCAGGAGGTCTTCCCGGTTTAATTGGAACACCAAGCGTTCAAAAAAGATTTGAAATAGATCTAAGAACAGATGTTATGGTCAGAGTAGACTCACCAACAGGAGACCTAAATTTATATGTTGAATCCTCAAACTATGTCACATTTAGAGGAAAAGGACAAGTATCTCATCCATCTGACTTTGTTATAACTGCCTCTGACTACACTGGAGACCTAATCGTCCCAAAAAAAGGAAACATTATACTTGGCATCAATAAAACAAAAGGAGATATAACTGGGAAAGTAATCCATAAAGGATATATCAAACATTATGCATCTGATCTAGACCTGATTGTAGAAGGCAACCTAGGTATTGATTTAGACACAGAAACCACAGATGATGTCAGAATAAACGGATTAATACAAGGTACAAACGGAATTCTGAGACCAGAATACCAAAGCCCAAACCTTCCTGTATTAAGTATAGAAAAAACACTAGGAAAAGTCAAGATTAACTACATAGGACATTAACTTAATATCCTTATACTCAGAAAAGAGAATATTTATAAATCCCCTGCTTTCTCTAAGATTCAATATGGCAGTTTCACAAAAGAGATCAAACAGAAAGTCTTCAGGAGGACTTTACAAGCGTATTAAAGGTAAAAAGAAACACGAATTAGGTAATAAACCAACATTACCAAAACTCGCTCCTAGAAAGCTTAAACAAATTAGAACACAAGGCGGAAATCTAAAAAACAGGCTTTTAACAGAAGAAACAATCAATCTTATCGATCCAAAGACTAAGAAGGCATCAAAGGCCAAAATGACCTCTGTTGTAGAAAACCCAGCCAATAGACACTACGTTAGGCGAAGTATCCTAACTAAAGGCACTATTGTCGAAACAGAGAAAGGAAAAGCTAGAATTACCTCAAGGCCAGCCCAAGACGGCGTCATTAACGGTGTTTTGGTATAATACTATTTCTAAGTAACAACAGAATAGAAAGATTTATAAATAATTAATAATCTGGCGTATATACATGGTGGACAATAATCTAATGCAATTTCCTGGTGAAACTGAAAGAGGAAATAGACAGACAAGGGAAATATTTGATATGGTATCTGATTCACTTTCACAAAGATATACTCAACCATTAGATATTGAAATAAGATTACAAACTAGCTCTAAAGAAGATATTGACAGAGAACGTCAAAATATTCTATATGCACTAGCTCAGCAAAAACCAATGAATTGGGATCTAACTTTCAATGATCAAGAAGCAATTGCTTATTTTGGGAGTAACCCACAATTCCTGGCACTTGTTGGACAAACTCCTAATTCAGATAGACATCCCCTAACTTGGATCTTGGACGACCTAATACAACGAGGTTATCTCTCAAGTATATATGACTTTAAATTAGATTTTTATACGCCCCACGATCTTCCCACTCCTAATGATAATTATTTAGGACTATTTTGCCCAGCAATTAATTCAGATTCCCAAGTCGATGATAATGATTTTATGGTTTACAGAGGAGAATTAACAGAAGAATTAGTAGAAAGAGGCTTTGAAGAATCTACGGCTGTATTATACACTAATATATTCGATGCTTCAGTTGCCGTTCCAATATTACAACATGCATTTGGAGCAATAGAAGATGAAACTGGATTAGCTGTCATCTGTTATCTACCTTCAGATCATGATACAGAAACACCTAGGAAAGGTGTTATCTACTCCCCATCAGAATTTTCAAGTCTAGAATACAAACAAATAATTTCATTAGCAGAAAAAATAAGAAGGAGAGGTCCTGATCTAAGATCAGTTGAATAAAAATGGCATACAAAGCTCAACTAGATCACATGAGAACCGCAGTTGCAGAAACACTGCAAGCAACAGGAGATTTCTCAGTTATTGAACCTGAATATAGATTTGGGAGTGCAAGAGATGCAAACGTTCTAAATCAACAAAGAGCTAGACATATATATTGTGAACTAAAACCAGAACTAACAGAACTAGCTCCAGAAGGTTGCTCAGGAAAAATCCTCGTAAACGTACATCATACAAACATGAATGGACCCTTATTTGTAGATCAACTAGTCGCAGCAACAATGCAGGATATTCACACTGCTAACATATTACATCGATACATTAATTCAATGCAATCTGAAGAGTCACAAGGTCCATTATTCAGAAGGTTTGTTCTTGAAGAAGAAAGAGAAGATGATGTTAAATACAGAGAAAGAGCAGTCTACAATCAACACAGCATATTAAATTCTTATTTGAATATACCAAATCACGTTTTCACAAGATTCCAAAAGCAATTCCCAGAACATACTTATCGTCAACTAGTTTCAGAAATACTTGAAAACTCTTCTTTACCAACTAGAAAGAAGGATGATATAAGAAGAGGACTAAAAAGGGTTAACGGATTCAGAAGATTAAGAAGACTAGAAAGAGATTGGGTCTATTCTGCTTCACCAATGAACATGCCATTATATTTTCAACCAGAATCAGCAAGATTAAAACAAGCAATAAAAAGATACAGATTAAGAAATGTAAAAAGATCATCTGAAGATAGATTTGGAAGAAGTCAAAGATGGAATGCATCACATGTTTTTGAACCAGAAGTTATGGAAACTTTTGCATCATTTACATTAAGACCTTATAGAAAAACAGATAGGTTTGGAACATTAGCAAAACATTTTGCAGGTTCTGTAAAAAGAGGAAGATTACCTTATAGGGTAGACGAAATACCAAGACATCTTTTATTAGCAGATTTAGTGGGTATTTCTGGAATAGAAGTTGAAGACGGTTTTGAAAGAGAAATAAGATACAAAATAGGATTACTAACAAGAGCAATTAATTTAGGATTTGATCATGAAGAATTAGCTGACAGATTATGTATGCAACTACAACATGTTGACTCAGAAGAAGATACAACAGAAGCAGCACTAACAAGGAACATAGAAACATTACTTAAACACCAACAAAAACAAGGTATAAAACAAGTTCTTGTACCAAGTGAGAGTAGAACAGGTTTATTACACACAGTAACAAGAACAACAAATCCAGAAACAGGAGATATGAACTATGACTGTAGTTGTGAAGATTACCTGTTAAGAGTAAGACCAAAAAGAACTTCAAGAACAACATGTAAACACATGGATGGAGTTATGGAATAAATTACTTCTTCTTTCTATAAAAACAATAGCCACACAAACCAATAAACACAATCACAACTAAGATAGCTACAACACCTGCAGTGTTTCTAACAACTGGTTCTTCTATCACACTTTCATCAATTGTTTTAATTGGAGCAACAACTGCACCACTTGGTTCTTCAATAACTTTATCATCAACTACAATCATTGGTTCTTCTTTTTCTTCAGCAACAACAACATCTTCTTCTGGGAATAAGAATTCTAATTCAAAATAAGCCCTACTATATCTTATATCAACCAGTTTAACTTTTAAATCATTAAATCCATCACCATTAAGATCAACATTAATAGTTTCTCCAACATTCAAATAATATTCTTTAGGTGTTGATTTAATAACTATCTTTACACTATTATGATAAACTTTCTCAACAGTAAGTGAATGACTTCCAGCGTGAATAAATGTTACCTTCTCTCCTTTTCCTAATCCTTCTAACTCTTCTACACTCCCAGCAGTAATGTCTGCAGAAGACAAACTAATTGTATCAGAACTACTTGAACTAGAACTAGCACCACTACTACCATCTGCTCTTGCAATACTTCCTGTTGTTGTCTCAGTAGCAGAAACTATTCCTTGTGTACCTACAACAGTTATTGTGTAACTACACTCACTTCCACCCATTGCAACACTCCATGATTTTGATGCTTGAGTATTATGACTCATACTTCCAACACTTTTTGATGCGGTTTCTCCAGTAACTAAACTACACCCTCCTGAAAGTGATATATTCATTGTAACACTCATACTTCCTCCTGCCGTAACACTCCCAGATATTGTGAACTCCCCTCCTTGAGAAACACTTGCGGGTGCAGAAGAACTCAATGCAGTAATATCAATAACATTTACAGTTGTATCAACAATATATGTGTCTGTAACACCATCTAAACTGATATAATCAAAACTATTTAACCCGCTACCTACAGAAGTAATGTCAGTAAATGTTGCTGTAGTTGAAGCAGTTGCAGATATTGTTGTGCTAAAACCACTCCCTGCGTAATTTTGATTTTCCAACCAATTTCCATCAACATAAAGAATAACACTATTCAGTGTTGCAGAATTCTGAGAGTCAGGATTATTTACAGTAGCAGTACAAGAAAATGTTTCACCATTCTCTGTAGTTATTGTTCCAGATTCACCTTTGCATGAAAAAGCTGTAATTTGTAATGTGGCATAAACTGTAGGTAACAATAACAACATAACAACCAAAACAATTAAACATTTTCCTCTCATATTCATCCCTCTTTATGTACTATTGTATGTGAATGGAACCGATTTAGATATATAATTCCAATCTACATCATAACAATATGCATATACAACATAATCTTGATCACTCAAACTTAAACTACTAACATCAAATAAATATCTATGATTATGATTTCCTGTTACAAAATCTTCATCTCCATAAGTGTATCCCCAATCATACTCAACATATTCACTAATGTATTTATAAAAGTAAGTATCTCCTGTCCATTGAGTGGAATCACACAATCCAGTATTATTATTCCAACAATACCAACTATCATAATTTCCATAATTTAATAAATATAGATAGCAAGTTGAATTCTCAGACGTTGTTGCATTAAACCAAAAGTCATCAGTAATTGTAGAGTTTTCTTCAGGACTATGTATTGTTATATTCGGACCAGTTAAATCCTTTACATAAAAATAACCTGTCTGAATTGTTGATGACCCTCTATCACCAGTTATATTCATTCTAACAGTATGGTATCCTCTCTCCCATTCTCCTGGATTAATTATCGTTAGATAACCTGTTGTACCATTTAGTGTGTTGTTTGCATTTCCACCAACAACTGTCCAGTTTGCTTCAGTCCAGTCTCTACAATAATCATCCCAACAATCATCACCATCCTCAGAATATTCGACACTTGTAACAATGACATCTACGTCATATGTATATGGCCACGATTGACTTCCATTGTATAAATACATTTTAAAAGTTGCATTATCTCCAAATCCAACATAATATTGCCAATTACCATCCTCATCCTCATTACTAAACCAGCCATCATATGCTTTTGCTATCTTAAACCATATGTCCCAATTCTCTTTTGAGGAATCTGCATTTGTAGTTTCAGTATAAACTGCAGTTAAATAATGATAACCATCTGACCATCCACCAGAAGGCACAACAACATTCACATTCTGAGTTCCATTTATCATACATGATCCATCTATCCACGATTTACAATTTCCGACAGTGAAATTATAATATTGTTGTATGCAATAATACTGGCAATCCCAATCATATAACTGGCTTAAATTACCAATAGAATCAGAGCTATCGTCTGGGTTTGTTAATGACACATTTACAGTCACATTTGAATTTGCTGTAATAGAATCTTGATTTGTAACTGAATTAACAGTTATATCAAAAAGTGCAACCTCAAAAGAAATCCATCCCTCTTGTGTTACCTCATTGTCATTATCATAAACAGTAACTGTGGCAGATTTCCATCCTCCTGTCCACCCACCTGAAGGAGCCTCTACCCTTAACACAGTCTCTTGATTAAAATAATCACTTGCAGAAGGAGAATAATCTGTATGGAAAGTAGGGTTATTACCATAATATCCCCAATTATTCTCTACAACCTCTGTGACTGTGTAATTCCCATCCAATAATGTATTACTAGACCAATCAGGATTATAAATAGAAAGATTAACAGTTAGATTAGACGTTGTACCAATAGTAGATGAAGCAGAACTAGCATCCACTCTAAATAACTGAACATTAAACCACAAATACGCATTAGCTGTCTGACTCTCATTATCTTCTAAAGTTATTTCACCTGAATAATAACCAGAATCCCAATTTCCATTATTCTTAGTAAAATTCAAGATGGTACTTCCATTAACTGATAATGGAGTAATATTAAAGTCTTCAGGATAATTATACTCTATCTGTTCATAACTTCTTGCACTCCATGTTCTTAAAATAGAATCCCTAACAGTTGTATCAATATAATCTGCATTAGTATAAGATGAATAGTAATACTTTTGACTCTTTGTTGTTGTCACATTAAAAAACACAGGCCCAGTACCGTTTGTCGTGTACAAATAATCTCCATCTGCATCACTAGGTTCAGCATTTGCATAAAATGCAATTGCATTAAAATAACCCCACCCACTTTCTGTATCATTTATATCTAAAACAACATTGTAATAACCAGTATCCCATGTTCCGTCTACAGGTGTTAAATTTATTATATATCCTGAATGAGATGCATGAGTTGCACTACTATACCATGGACTTGATTCATCAACAACAATCGATGTTGCAATGTATGAAGATGAATTAATCTCTTTTGGTGGCCAACTAGAATAATCTTGAATCTTTTTTATACTAATTGTTACATTCCCTCCTAGATCAGTTCCACTATTTCCAGAATAATCTCCTGCTTCAGATATTTTAACATATAAACTTATGTTATCTTTTGAATTAAAAGATGATTTATATTGATAACCAGATCCATAAGTAGTCACAGGAGAAGCATAAGCATCCCATTGTCTAATCTCAAACCATGCTTGTCCATAATCACTCTCGCCACTATCACTATCTGTTCCCCTTAAAACAACAGAATATGAACCAGATTTCCACACCCCGTCTGGCGATCTAGAAACTGGTAATGTTAAATTTCCGTTTCCTCCAGAAATAATCGAAGAATTCAAATTTGTAGTATTATAATCATATTCGATTGGGGGCCATATCCATTCCCCAATATTACCATTATATTGAACCTTCTCTACACTGACAGTTCCACTCAACCCTCCACTATTTCCATAATTGCTCCACCAACTTGTTCCAGGCTGATACATCTGAATCTGTAATGATATATTACTTGTAGGTTTATTCCTCCAATCAGATGTCCACGCCCAAAGATAAAACGCTCTAGCCTCAAACGTTCCATAACCAATATCCATTGTTTCATTGTCTCCACCAATAATTTTTAATTTTGCTCTATATCTTCCTCCATCCCAGTTATCACTTAACGGATCAAGGGTACAAGTATATGTCCCAGAATTGTCATCTGCTTTACATAAAGATGTACTTGTATTCAAAGCAAACGTCATTCCAGAATCAGTATTAAGAACCTCTTCGATGGTAACTGTTGCATTTGTAACAGCTCTATTTTTAGCAGTATTAAAATGACAACCTCCACCCATACCATAATAAGAACTATCGTAAGTAGAGGTAAAATTATCTCCTGTAAACTTTCCGGTAGGATTACTCGCTTCTTTTATCTTTAACTCAAAATAAACAGTATCTGAAGTTTTATATTGCCATACATAATAATTACTTCCGCTAACACTTCCTGCAGTAGTTTTAGGTGACGAACACACATCATACGGGCTAATAATAAATCTAGCAGTCGTTGCAGCTGAATTATTATTTATTGACAACTTAAGATTATATACTCCTCCTACTTTAGGAGAATCCATCTTTATTCTTGCTAGAGTCTGATTCCACGACCATTCTTTTGTTGAATCACTAAGATTCATAGCTGCCCAACCACCATTCTCTGTGTATGTAACTTCAGTACCATTCTCATAAGTAATCTTTGTAATATTAGCAGAACTAATATTAACATTTCCAGAAATATTATCGGCACCTATTGTTAGATACACAAACTCATTTGTACCAAAAACCTCTTTTAACTCTCCTTCCTGGTTAGTTGGAGTTACAGAAACAGAAAGATCAATGACATTCAAAATCATTCTTTCTGTTAAAACCTCATCACTAAAATTAACAGCTATTGCTAAATCATAAGAATCAACAACACTAGGAGAAGTCAAATTAATCTGATAACAACCGTCTTCTGAACAGGTAGCATTCCATATAACATCTCCTGTATCTAATGTATTGCCGTACTTATTCTTTATAGTGATATTAAATCCCGTACTCAAATTAACATTGTTTATTATAGATCCATTAACTCTCCAAACAGGATATGCTTCAAGATTCAACGATTGACTATTAAAAGAGCTAAAACCGTACTCAAAACCAGAATTTTTAGCAGCTTTATTTACCGATAACACCCAATCTCTAACTTGAAATGTTTTTGTTACATTAATACTATTCCCACCTTCTTGAAAAACAGTAACATCTACAGTATAAATCCCATTACCAAATGTATTATCTACAGTAAATCCATAACTATTTTTATAAGAATTATTATTGTTTAAAGCGTTGGTTGTTATATTCTTAATGATATTTCCTGCTGAATTTTTAATAGTTCCATTAAAATAATAGACACCACTAGTGACAGTAGAACCATTATAACTAACACTAACTTCTATCGAACCTCTCTCATTACTACTTAATATCTCTCTAAAGTCCTCTCCAGTACTATCCTTAACATACATACCAACATCGAACGGAACTACTCTAAACATCTTAGAACTTCCAAAATCATTAACTTCAATTATATAGCTTCCTTCTGTAGGTGGAGCATTTAAACTAGTTACACTACAACTTCCATCTGAAGCAGTTGTACATGAAAAGTTAGTATCAGAAACATTTGTCTTATTTGAATACCTCATAGTCCCATTAATAGAAACATTTGCAACACCGATCTCATTATCTCCAACCTCTTTTGTGGTCTCAATCACAATTTCCATACTCTCATTAGAATAATATCTTGCTTTCTTTGTTCTCACATTGATCTCATCAACAACAACCGACAAAACCTTAATTGGTGCAAAAGTATACCACACTTTATTTGCAGAATCAGTATATATTGCTCTAACATAATAATCTCCTGTTAATGATGAAGCATTTATAGATCCATTAAAAACTCCACTTGAACTAGAATTCACCAGTAAACCACTACTAACTGAGGTTTGATTTACTTCAGTAGAGTTAACAACTGATATATTTATTGTGGCATTAACAACATTAACAAATGCAGAAGCATTACCACTTGTAATGTTTGCCTGTTTTATATTCCCAGAAAAATCAATAGTCTCATTTACACTATATGTTGGCTTTTCTAGTATCAAACCCAAATCAACAACATAAGTAACACTTAAAACACAATTTAGTAAGGTACATAACAAAATCACATACAGAACTCCTAAAACTGCCTTTTTACCCATTCTCCCTCTTTTTTAAGACAAATATTATTTCTCACCTTTATTCTTTATATACTTTTCATTTATAAACCCCAACGATAATTATATATAATTGTCAGTCTCATCTAAATATATGCAACAAATATACAACATTCTCCTAAAAAACTATGGAAAACAAGGTTGGTGGCCTATTTCCGGGAGCTACTTCCCAAATAAATTAGATGATAAATCAAAGCTAGAAATAATTCTCGGAGCAATTCTAACCCAAAACACATCATGGAAAAATGTAGAGAAAGCATTAACTAACTTAAGAAAACACAACTTAATTGACATAGACAATCTACTAAAAACAAAAAAACTAGCTGAATTAATTAAATCAGCAGGTTATTTCAATCAAAAAGCTGAGAGATTAAAAATAATCGCAAACTTTCTAAAAAACAATCCAATTAAAGAATTACAAAAAATAGAAACAAACGAATTAAGAGAAATACTTTTAGAAATAAAAGGTATTGGTCCAGAAACAGCAGACTCAATTCTATTATATGCTTTTGAAAAACCAATCTTTGTTATCGATGCATACACAAAAAGAATATTCTCAAGACTAGGCTTTTGTAAAAAAGAAACAACCTACGAAGATCTGCAAACACTCTTCCACAAAAACGTAGATAAAAACACATACAACGAATACCACGCATTGATTGTAGAACACGCAAAAAGATTCTGCAAAACAAAACCAGAATGTGAAGGGTGTATATTAAGAAAGGTCTGCAGAAGATAATTCAACTTTAACTGAAAACTCCCAGTCTTCTCCTGCTAAGGTATCTTTAACAACAAAAGAATGGTCTCCATAACCAGGAACCTTTCCCAACTCAGTTCTAACTCTATCAAAATGATCTTGATATAACTCTCCAATTCCCTTTATTGTTTTGTGTAAGTTGTATAACTCTATAAGTGACTCAGCAGTAGAATTATCAAGAAAATCTACAACTAACTTCCCATATTTTGGTAATAACTCACTTATTGCATAAATTGGTTCAAAGTCAGGATCGTCTCCTAACTCATCATAATCAATGTTTCTATAAAACTCTTCAACATGATTTAGCAATAAAAGAGTGTGATCTTTCCACTCATCTTCATTAGATTTCAGATAAACAGAACAACCATCAAAAGATCCACCAAGAGATCCACTAAACCCCTTACAATAAACCTTTGCCATTAAATTGACTTTATCTACTAATTCCATAAAAAATAGAAATAATGATTAATTTATAAATTTAATTCAACCTTTCCCTCAACCCCATAACATGACCAACTAACTCCTCATCGCTTCTATGTTCTAAATCAGAGACCTCACAGACTACTGGTATATTAAATCTTTTTATTGCATCAATATAATTTTTAAAATGTTTAAGATTCCTTTCTGTAGCTAACTCATGCGAATCACTTTCACCAAGATTAGAATGAAAATGTAAATTGACTATTGGTGCTTTTGCAAACATGTATAGAACAGACATATTACCTGCTAACAACCTATGTCCAGAATCAACAGTAAAACCGATATGTTCTGTCCCATCTAATAAAGCAAGCAAATGTTTAACCTCAAACCCTAAATTTGCATAATCTTTTCCAGGATTTGGCATATTTTCAACACCTAACTTAAAACCAAAGTCTGGCATTAACTCATCTACTCTCCTATACAACTCATTACCTGCTTTTAATGCCTCATCTTTTGTACAAACCGTTCTCCCACCAACCCTGTACGCAGGGGGATGAACCGTAACAACATCACAAATCCCATATTGATCATACAACTCTGCAATCATTTTATATCTATCTATAATCGCATCATGATGTTCTCTCAACCCCTGACATAATCCCTCTTCTTTACCAATATCCACAGTCTTAGTATATGGTAAATGCAACTGAACTTTAACATCATTATCATCAGCAATCTGTCTAACATCAGAAGCAGTATCTCTATTTATCCCCCATAATCCATTCTCATAAGTATATAATTCCGCTCCACCTCTAGTCCCAAAGAATTGAGTCTTTAACTCTACTAAATTAACACCTTCAAGAGCAACAACTCTTTCTAACTCAACCATACTCTTAACATGAAAACCCACATATCTCATAAAAACACCTAATTTAACCCAAGCTCTCTAAATCTCCCCACCATATTACTCGGCGGATCAATTTTTTCTATGCCCATTTTGTCATAATTTTTTAAACTTTCTGCAACAAATAACACAAATTGAACAGCCTCTTTTAGATCTTGTCTATAAACATTCCTTGTTGCAACATGAGAATTAGCATATGGTTTGCTATGAAATCCCATCAAAGGAAATAACATTGCACTATAAGCAATTCTTGCAGGGTGATTCCTTGGATCCATCATAGTAAACTCTAATGCATACCTATCATCTGTTTTATTATACAAAATCTCAAAAAATGCTCTATGTTCTCCTCTAAGATAAAGATGCATAAATAATCCTCTATCAGTCATACATGACTGTTCAACTTCCATTTTAACATAATCCTTCTCTTCAAAATATTCTGTTATTGCATCAGCTACTAAACGCATAGGAGAATCAGAAACCTCTCCTTCTCCAAAATAAAATAAACTTGATTTTCTATCTAATCTTATTTCAGTACTTGGAAAATCATCTTCATAAAAATCTGCCAAATACTTTACAAAGTTATTACATTCTTCAACCATCTCTGCATGCATATATCTTATAAACTCTTCAAATGTTTCAATGTCACCAACACTTCTAATTTCAGGTTTACTATAAGCTAACCTTCTAAGAGCATTTCCTAATGGTTGTTTGAATACAGAGCTAATTGATCTTAAACCATCAACAGGCATTGGACTATGATAACCTAATCTAAAAAGAAAATCCATAAACTCAACAGAGTGAAATACTCCCTTGTGTAACTCTCCCAATTTTCCTTCTAACTCTGCCCTCTTTTTTTCTTTTTCTCCCCCATACCTAACAAATCCAAGATAAGCATCAATTAAACTAGATAAAGTACCTTTTAATTGATTGTATTTAACAACAACATCATCTTGAGGAGAATAAGGTCTACCTGCCATTAACATACCAGTAAGTTCAACAATCATCTCAAACGTTTGATTAATCCCTTGTCTATTCAATTCAGTATATTCATCAACATGGGCATGAAACTGATCTAATGTATCATCTATTTCCAATAGTGATCTTAGTGACATATTATAAAGAAATCACAAACCATTTTTAACTTTTTCTAATCATCACTACCTCCAGGTTAATACTCATATTTATATAGTAAATTCTCTATTATCATAGAAAATGGGGATTTTCGACAAACTAAAGTTCTGGAAAAAAGAGGATGATTTCTCTAATTTTGACTTTGGTACTAAAACACATACACCTACAAACAAATCTTTTGACAGAACAGGATTAGATCAAGATAGAACAGGACTAGGCAGTGACAGAACAGGTATTCCATATGAACAAACGTCTTTAGGAAATAAATCTAGCTCAGTAGAACTTGGCCAAGGTGTTATGTCAGAAATGTCCCAACACTCAATGGCAGGTCATGGAAATGAATATCAAGAATATAAAAGATTAAAAGAAGCTACACAACCTCAATCACACCCCCAACACCCACAACAACACTCCAATCTTCACGAAAAAAACTTTGAAATTCTCTCAACAAAACTAGATTCAATAAAGTCTGCCTTAGATCATATAAACACACGTTTAGATAATCTAGAAAGAACTCCAGCTCCAAAATCAATGACAAGAAGAAGAGTTTGGTAAACTTTATATACACAACTACTTAAACAATTCTATGAAAACAAAATACGTTGCATTAATTTCCATATTAGTAATTCTTCTAGACCAACTAACAAAGTACTTAGTAAAAACATTCATGCATATCAACGAACCAGTACTATTCTTCCTAAAATACATGCAAAACACCGGAGCATCATTCAGTATTCTAAGAGGATACACATGGTTCTTCATAGCATTCGCAGTAATAGTACTCATAGTAATCTTCTACTTATATCCAAGAATGCACATTAAATACAGACCTTACATTGGATTAATAATCGGAGGAACAATTGGTAACCTAATAGACAGAGTTTACTTGGGCTATGTAATAGACTTCATAGACTTCAAAATCTGGCCAGTATTCAACATCGCAGACACAGCAGTATGCATAGGAGCAGCATTCTTAATAATTTATATCTGGAAAGACGATAAGAAATAATTACTTTGGAAGTTCAACATAGAATGTTGTCCCTTCACCTTCTTCAGATTCAAAATAAATTCTACCACCTAACTTTACTACATGTCCCCTAATTATTCCAAGACCTGCTCCAGAAGTACCATTTGTTGAGAAACGATCACGAAAAACTCGTTGTTTATCTTCCTCTGGGATACCACAACCATTATCTTGACATGATAAAATATATTTCTCACCATCTTCATAAACTTTGAACTCAACTCTCCCACATATATCTTTTAATTCTTCAACATTTGGTGCTCTAGGTGGTTGTTCAACACCATAAACAGCTTTGATTGCATTAAGAACCAACTCTTGTACAATTATACCAATTTTTGTTGATTCTAGTTGAGGGTATTCTTTTCCTTCTTCAGAAATATCACAAGATAATGAAAACTGATAATCAAAACCTTTACGTTCCATATGCAAATACAGAGACCTAAATGAAAGTCTCAGATTTTGTTCTACAATCTTATCTATTGTGGACATAAAAATAAAGAAATTATAGTTGTTATTTAAATCTACCTTTTCTTTCTCTTAGAACTCTTTTTCTTCCTAACAACTTTCTTTTTCTTAGGCTTTGCCTTCTTTCTAACTTTCTTCTTCACTGTTTTCTTCTTTGGTTTAGCTTTTCTCTTAACTGTCTTCTTCTTAACAACTTTCTTTTTCTTAGTCTTCTTAACAACAACCTTCTTTGGTTTTATTTCTTTCAATTCAACATATTCATTGTCACTAACTTCAACTGCTCTCTTATATGTAACAATTGGCTTTAAACTTTTCTTCTTCATCATTAAAACAGCCATAATAAAACCAACAACACTAACAGCATAGATAACTGCTGTCTGGAACGGATACCCAATGTCATGTTTCAAAAATAAGTAAACCATGTTCACTAAACTAATACCAAAAAACAAAGCAAAAAAGCATAATGCAACATTCTTCTTTCTTCCAATAAATAGTAAACCAATCGCTGCTATAAACAATAATACAACAACAACCACGCCTTGAGATATAAATAATTCCTCACTTAGATTAGGTAAAAATGATAGATAGGCAATAACACTAACAATCAAAGATACAAATACAAATAAATAATCTTTCCCCTCCATATCAATCCTAAAAACACAACTTATTTTTATATCTTTCTATTGTGGCCCACTTTAGAGTGATAACCACCAAAACATTTAAATAGGATACAGCCTTTCTAACACTGAAATCGGGGGGATATCAATGAATAAACTATTTTTATATGTAATATTAGGAATGTTGTTTATAGCAACAGCTTTTGCTACAAGCCCAGTGATAACCACAATAGATGCTCAATCTATTGAAGCTGGAAACACCTTTTCATACCAAGTTGTAGCAAACGATGATGCAGATAACGGAACAATTTCAACATACGAACTAACAACCGCACCAAGCGGAATGACAATAAGTGCAGGTTTAATTTCATGGGTTACTAGTGCATCAAATGTCGGAGCACACACAGTAATAGTGCAAGTGACAGATGATCAAAATGAAACAGCAACAGAATCATTCACCTTAACAGTATTAGATGAACTTGAATCAATCAAAGAACAAATTGATGCTATTGAACAAGATCTAGATGATGCAGAAGATGAGATAGAAGACTTTGAAGATGATGTAAAAGATGCATGGGATGATTATTACGAAGCAGAAGAAGATGAAGATGAAAATGACATGGAAGATGCAGAAGAAGAGCTAGAAGATTACGAAGAAGATGATTACGAAGATTTCGATGAACTTCTTGAAGATCTTGAAGATGAACTAGAAGAAATCGAAGAAGATCTAGATGATGTTGAAGAAACAGATGAAAACGAAGATAATATCGAAGATTACGAAGATGACATAAAAGATCTAGAAGAAGAACTAGATGAACTTTACGAAGACCTGGAATATATCAAAGACCTTATTGATTATGGTCCAAGAGACATGCCAGAAACTGAACCAGAAGTTGTAGACACAACTGAACCTGAGCCAGAGCCAGAGCCAGAACCTGAGCCAGAACCAGAAACAACTACAGAAGAAACAACAACTGAAACAGAAACAGCACCAGAGGAACCAGCAGACGAGGAAGTTCAAATAATCTCAACTGCAACACCAACAACATACGCAACAACAACAGAAGAACCAGTAAATAACTACAGTACACTATCAGTTACACTATTGATTGTGTTAGGAATCTTAGCATTCTTTGTAGTCGTGCTATTAGTTGTTGTGTTAATAAAGAAATAACAAAAATCTAAGATTTTTGGGATTATTAAGCTACGCTTAATAATAACAATTTTTTTATTTTTCTTTATATAATTCTATTTTTTCTTCTAAAATTTGTATAACTTTTTCTACATCAGATGTCATACTTGTTACAATATCAAACGGACCTAACTTCTTTGGTAATATTCTTAACTTTCCAAAGAATGATGCAATAAATCTATATGCATCTCTGAAAAACATAACTAACAAATAAATCAAAATAATTGCTGCAGGAACATTAACATTCCAAAACAACTTAAAATTAAGAAACTCTGCAGCTGGAGGAATTAACTGTACTATCTTCATCCAAAAGAAATGATGATACCTTAAGAATAATAAGAAAAATACCAAATAAAAGACAGCATATCCACATTTTAACCAATCAACCATTGTGTAATATTCAACTAACTCCAAATCCTTGAAATTAAACTCTTTTAAGTTTTTAGGAAACTTCTTTAGAAAAATAGCTCGTTGATCTGTAATAACAACATGAAAATTACCTGCATGATAATGCCCCTTGATTACCTCTCCTTCTAACAAGAATTTACCATACTTAGCAAATAATTCGATAGTAACTGACTTCTCAGCCCCAAGACCACCCTTAAGAACATATTCAGTAACATATTTATCTACATCATTCTTACTCCACCCAGCATCTAGCAGTTTCTTCTTTATCTCATCAGCTGAAAAACCTTTAGCATGCTGCTCTTTGATGTAATTAATCATATGTAGAGTTTCTTCAACATCTATCGTAAACACCTCTTTGTTATATATTCTGTATAAACCAGTATTTAAATCTTACCTCTTCGCTCTCTTCCACAACAGCTCAAAATACTTTCTATAACCTTCTGCAACAGTTTTATCCTTAATCAAAATCCCATACGGATTCTCTGTGAATATGGCAATCCCAACATTTTCTCCAAGAATAACTGTTTCCTGTAACTGTTCATATTCTGAAGATAAAAACCTAATCTTAGTTAACTTTTTCTTATTCAACTCTTCCCCAAACTTTCTAATTGTCTCGTCAAACACCTGTCT
>CAYVNO010000019.1:0-11416 GCA_964452935.1 uncultured Methanosarcinales archaeon
TCACTGTCGAATCCGTTCTAGTCAGACGCCTTCGCCACAGGTAGTCCTCTTGGGATTATAACATTTTACCGCTCCCCCAAGAATACTTCTGACTCCTCCCGGTTCCAAGTTCTGCAGTGTCTCTTGCACGGCGTTGAGTTGAGCCCAACGATTTCACAAAAGATTTATCAAACCGGCTACGGACGCTTTAGGCCCAATAAATCTGATTGCCACTTGTGGCGCTGGTGTTACCGCGGCGGCTGGCACCAGTCTTGCCCACCACTTATTCGCTAAGATATTTACTCTTAGCAAAAGCCTACACAATGTGTAAGCACTTAGGATTCCCTTATCGCACTTTCGTGCATTGTAAAGGTTCCGCGCCTGCTGCACCCCGTAGGGCTAGGATAAGTTTCTCAGTATCCTTCTCGAGGCTACCTCTCTCAAGGCCCCTACTGATCATTGGCTTGGTGAGCCGTTACCTCTCCAACAACCTAATCAGCCGCCAACTCATCATCAGGCATTGCTTTTCAGAGAAAAGACATTCCAGTACAAATCTCCTATCCAGTTTTAGCCTCAGTTTCCCAAGGTTATCCTAGACCTGATGTTAGATTATCGACGTGTTACTGAGCATTCTGCCGGTGGTTCCGAAGAACCCCCTTGACTTGCATGGCTTAGTCGAATCCTAATAGCAGCAATCTCCCGCAGGATCAACGGGTATTTAGATCGCAAATGTTTTAGCCGGAATTTAGCTAATTAAAGCACTATTCGGTTTTAGATCTCAAAAAATAGTTCTTTTCTTCATACTTGAGCCTAAATGTCAAGTATACATGCTTCAATCTTGCCTAAAAGGCAAGTTTATTGGAGATGATCATTATTTAAGAGGATTCTTCTGAAAAATCAGGTATTTATAAAGGTATTGTTTTTCAGACGAGAATTATATATGATATTGTAAGAATAATTCCGATTTCATCGAAATTATTAAACATTTGCTTGCTTTTTAGCTGTGCAAAGTATGAATTTGGCTATATTAGAGACTTTCCTGTCATTTCTTTTGGTTTTTTTATGTTTAGAATATTTAGAATAGTTGGTGCGATGTCTGATAATCCTCCTTTTTTGAGTTTTATACTCTTTTTTGAGTATTTTTTGTCTTTGCTTACAATATATAGTATAACATCGTTTATTCCGTGAGCTGGGCAAGGTTCTCCATTTGAATACAACATGTTTTCTGCGTTTCCGTGGTCTGCTGTTACAATGAGTGTGTAGTCTTTTTCTAATCCATGATTTATTATTTGAGATAAGCATATATCAACTGCTTCGCAGGCTTTTATTGCTGCTTTTAGTTTTCCTGAATGTCCCACCAAATCTCCGTTTGCAAAATTTACAATTATTAAATCATCTTTTGATTTTTTAATTTCTTTTAGTAATTTTTCTGTAACTTCGAATGCACTCATTTCTGGTTTTTGTGCGTATGACGGAACTTTCGGAGAAGGAATTAAAATTCTATTTTCGCCTTTGTATGGTTTTTCTATCTGGCTGTTGAAAAAGAAAGTTACGTGTGCGTATTTTTCTGTTTCTGCAATTCTCAATTGTTTTAATTTATTTTTTGAGATTATGTTTCCTAAATTATTTTTTACTTCAATATCTGGAAATGCGATTGGTAGTTTAAATTTTTCATCATATTTTGCCATGCAAATAAAACATAGATTTTTTATTTTCTTTGTTTTGAATTCTTTAAAGTTTTTTTGTGTTAGTGCAGCAGTGATTTGTCTTGTTCTGTCACTCCTGAAATTCCAAAAGATGACTGCGTCGTTGTCTTCTATTTTTTTATCTAGAAGTTTGATTGGTTTTACATAATAATCAGTTGAGTCTCCTCTTTTGTATGCATTTTTTATTCCGTTTCCAGCGTTTTTTTCTTGAATCCCTTTTCCTTCTGTTAGGAGGTTGTAGGCTATTTTTGTTCTGTCCCAATTTGTATCTCTGTCCATTGCATAATATCTTCCGATAATTGTTGCAATCTTTGTTTTGTTATTTCTTCTTTTGAATTCTCTGAAATATTTCATTGCACTTTTCTCTGGAACATCTCTACCGTCGAGAAATGAGTGAATGTAAACTTCTTTTATTTTTTCTTTTTTTGCTAGTTTTATTAGTTCGTACATGTGTTCTGTTGTTCCGTGAATTCCTTGGTCTGAGAATAATCCCATAAGATGTAGTTTTGATTTGTATTTTTTTACGTGTTTTATCGCTTTAAGAAATTCTTTATTTTTTTGAAATTCTTTTGTTTTTATTGATTGATTTATTTTTTCAAATGGTTGCCAGACAACTCTCCCAGCACCAATTGTTAGATGTCCTGGTTCTGAACCGCCTTGTGTTTTTTTTGGAAGTCCAACTGCTTCTCCATGTGCTTTTAGTAAAGTTTTTGGACAGTTTCTTTCATAGTAATCTGTTGTTGGAGTTTTTGCTAGTTTTACTGCGTTGCCTTTTGTTTCTTTACTGTATCCCCAACCATCTCTGATTATTAAGATTACTTTGTTTTTCATTTTAGATTTTCTTCGATTCTTAATAACTGATTATATTTACAGACTCTTTCGCTTCTTCCAGGTGCACCGAATTTTGATTGTCCTGTTCCTAATCCGACGACAAGATCTGCTATGAAACTGTCTTCTGTTTCTCCTGATCTATGGCTAACTACAACTGTCCAGTTGTTTTCAAATGCAAGGTTTGCAGCTTTTATTGCCTCTGTTATTGTTCCAATCTGATTTACTTTTAGAAGCAATGAGTTACATGCTTTTGTTTTTATTGCTTTCTTAATTCTTTTAGGGTTTGTAACTAATAGATCATCTCCGACAATTTGTACTTTATTTCCAAGTTTTTTTGTTAGTTCTGTCCACCCTTTCCAGTCGTCTTCAGCCATTCCGTCTTCTAAAGAGATTATTGGATATTTTTTTACAAGTTTTTCGTAGAATTTAATAAGTTCTTCTGATGAATATTTTTTATCTCCTATTGTGTATCTCTTTTTTTCGTAGAATTCTGAGGATGCTGCATCAATTGCGAATTGTATTTTACCTTCGTAACCTGCTTTTTTTATCGCTTTTGTCATCATATCTAATCTTTCTTCTGCAGTTTTTAATGGAGGAGCAAATCCACCTTCATCTCCAAGTAAAGTTGCTTGTGAATTGAACTTTTCTTTTAATAATTTTTTAAGTGTATGATAAGTTTCTACACACATTTGTAAAGCGTGCTTGAAGTTTTTTGCTTTTGTCGGAACTAACATCAGTTCTTGAATATCGTTATCCATTCCTGCATGTCTTCCTCCGTTCATAACATTCATTTGTGGTTGTGGAAGGGTTAGTTTTTTATTTCCTGATAAGAATGCAATATATTCATACAACTCCATTTTTCTTGCAAAAGCTCCAGCCCTAGTACATGCCATTGATACTGCAAGCATTGCGTTTGCTCCAAGATTTGTTTTGTTTTTTGTACCATCTAGTTTTAACATTATTTTATCAATCTTTTTTTGATTTCTTACAGAGATCCCGATTAATGATTTTGAGATAATGTTGTTTATGTTTTTTACAGCTTTTTCTACACCTTTGCCATTGTATTTTTTTTCTTTATCTCTTAGCTCAAGTGCTTCGTGTATTCCGGTTGATGCTCCTGACGGAACTATTGCTCTGAATACCTGGTTTTTTACAGTTACTTCGGCTTCTACTGTTGGGTTTCCCCTAGAATCAAGAACCTCTCTTGCGTGAATTTGTTGTATTTTTGATATTTTAATCACCTCTTTTGGGGTTTGGTGTATATTAGAATATATAGTTTTTGATTGTTGTTAGTACTATCCTAAGGTGGTAAAAATAGAAAGATTTATAAATAACCTGTGTTTTGGTAGGTTTAAGAAAGCATAAGAGTTTGAGAGAGAGCACTTGATCATTGATTTGAACATTTCGCTTTTTCTAAGATAAGTGCTATATGAGGTAAAAAAATGAGTATATTTGAGAAGTTTGGCTTAAGCCATAATTTATTAACAGCTATAAAAAGATTAAACATAACCAATCCAACTGAGATTCAAAGAAAATCTATTCCTTTAATTATGAAAGGAAAAGATGTTATAGGTGAGTCTGCAACAGGTTCTGGTAAAACACTTGCGTTTGGTTGTGGAATTTTAGAGAAAATAGTTCCTGGAAAAGGTTTACAATCTTTGATATTAACACCAACAAGAGAGCTTGCAGAACAAGTTAAAGATTCTTTAGTGAAATTTTCATATCAGAAAAATCTTAAAATTATTTCTGTTTATGGTGGTGTCGCAATTGGTCCGCAGATTCATGATTTAACTAGTGCTGAAGTTGTTGTTGCAACTCCTGGTAGATTGTTAGATCATTTACAAAGAAGAACAATAGACACTTCTAAAGTTAGTGTATTAGTTTTAGATGAAGCTGATAGAATGTTTGATATGGGTTTTATAGATGATGTAGAAAGGATTATTAGAACTTGTCCTAAAAGACGACAAACTTTGTTCTTTTCTGCTACAATTTCGTCTCGTGTTAGAGATTTAGCTAGAAAACATATGATGAATTCTATTCAAGTTTCAGCAGATAATCAGGTTGATCCTTCGAAACTTAAACAGGTTTATTATGACATTGCAAAGAATTTGAAGTTAGCATTGTTAGTTCATTTATTGCAGCAAGAGAAATCAGGTTTAGTTATGGTTTTTACTAACACAAGAAGGAACACAGACTTTGTTGTTAAGAATTTGAAAGCAAATAATGTAAAAGCAATTGCTTTACATGGTGGATTAACACAAAATAAAAGATCAAGAATGATTGATCTTTTTAATAATGCAAAAGTTGGTGTGTTAGTTTGTACTGATGTTGCTGCAAGAGGTTTGCATATTGAAGATGTTTCACATGTTTATAATTATGATATTCCAAAAGATTCTAAGGATTATGTTCATAGAATTGGTCGAACAGCAAGGGCTGGTGAGAATGGAAAGGTAATTAATTTATTGTGTGAGGATGATCATGATAATTATTCTAGAGTTTTAGGTGCGTATCGTTCATCTTTTACTATAAAAAAGATGGTCAGACCACATCTGAAGAAGATTACAATAGTTAAGCCAGCGATTAATTACAAGCATAGAAGGCCTTGGCGAAGGTAGACTACTTTCTAGTAGTTACAGATAGAAAGATTTATAAAGAGGAACTATTTCTATGTGTTCTTATGGCATTGAATGAGAATACAATAGTAACAAGATTGACTGATAATGGTTTTAGGCCTTATGCGGTTCATACTTTTAAGGTTGATAGTGTTGTTATGGGCAGGGATTTGAATATTACTTATGTTAAAGGACTTTCTAGAAATGGTAGTGTTGTTGAGGCATGTGTTCCACATATTCAGTCAGGAAAGCCAATTTCTTATGAAGCAGGGTTTTGTGTTATGCCGAGTGTTATTGATTCAACAGAGTTTGCAAGACAACTTTTTGGAAGTTATGTTGATCTAGGTTCTAATGTATTAGCTAATGTTAATGAAACAGGGTATCATGGTAATGAGTTGTTAAGGAATGCAATAATCGGAAGGGCTTCGTCTCTTACTACTGAGATTGGTTTTAGAAGAGATATTCATAATTTTTGGGGTATGATTGCGAATAGACTAGTAGATGAAACATCAATGAGAAAGCAAACACAGGATACGATTGCTATTGGAACTCAGATAGCAGAGAATCCTGATGATCCACAACTTGTTATTGATGCACATAGTTTAGCAACAATGGAGAAAGCAAGGTTTTTTGCAGATCCTTATTCATATTCAGAAGATGGTTATTGTGATCCAGATAAAGTTAGTGGATTTATTTTAGAAGGAGTTTATACAAGTGTGGATGATGCTACAAGAAATGCTCCTATTGAAAATAGGTGGAGAGGAGACTCTGATGTTAATGGTGTGTCTAAATTATGGGGCCCAGCTTTTACTCATCTTAGTAAACTTCATAATCTTTTAGGAAGTAGAGCTGTTGGTTTTTATCCTCTAGGAGATCTTAGAACTTATCAAGTTAATCCTAAGTTTTGTGATAATCCTCCAGAAGCATGGAAGGGTGCTTTTTGGATTAATATTGGTTCTGCTAAATACTTTTTGATTGGGATGGACCCTTCTTTAGAAAAGTTAATGGGTGAGAATGAAGGAAGAGATTACATGGCAGATAGAGATGTTGTGTACATGGTTCCTTGTTGTGATCAGATATTTAGTGATGATCAACAGAAGAGACAGGCAGCCAATATACATACTGCTTTAGGACGTAAAGGAGAGCCAGATGTGGTCGAATTGCGTGACTTGGGTCATGATGTTTATGTTGATTATGGTGCATCTAATTCTGTTGTAATGCAGTCAAATAGAAAAAGACATGAAGCAGTTCTAAGATTTACAGAGTTTTAGTCTAGTGTGATGTTTGCATTCTTTGCATGTGTAAGTTATTGTTTTTCCTGTGGTTCTTACTGTGCAATTTTTACCTGGCATTTGGTATTTGTAACAATGATGGCAGTATTGTCTTTTTAATTTTGAGGGTAATCTGATTCTATATTTCATTGCTGCTTTTCTTGCTAATGTTACATATCTGTTTGCTAATGATTTGTTTTTAGAGAATGATTTATTAGCTAGATTGAATAGGTTTTTGATCTTTTCTTTGATTTCCTCTTTGTCTTTAGTAGATATTCTTTTTCTTCTTTTAGGCATATTTCTTCTATATTGGATGATATTTATAAATATTTGGTGTTTTTTGGATTAATTTTAAATACAAGAGGTTATTGCTTTCTCATATGTTTAATTTTATAAAGAAGCTATTTGAGAAGGAGGAACCTATTGAGGAAGTTAGTGTTTCTTTGGTTAATGTAGAGTCATGGCTAAAGAGTAATGTGCTTCATAGTGATGTAGATACTGATGGTGTTATTAAACAGAATTTTGAGAGGTTGGGTGAGTTAGCTTTAATAATCAAGAAGAATTTAGTTGTGCTTCAGAATGCTGAGTTACAAAATAAGAATGTTCCTGTTAGGGCGTTGAATTTAATGCAAGGTAATAGGGATACATATATCAGAAGAACTAACTCTTTTATTGATTCACTTGATATTGCTGAACCTAGTTTTGAGAATGCAAAGAAAGTGTTGAGTTGGTATAAGAAGGAGATTGAAGATTATAATAAAGCGACAAGAAGAGGGTATATTGTTATGCAAGAGTTTTTTGCAAATGAGTCAAGGAATGTTGCTTTGAATATTAAGGAAGTTGATGGTGTTATTGCTAAGTTAGATGAAGCTATTGCAAAGGATACTACACGGAATGTAGTTTATTGTAACAAGTTAGTTGAGCAGATTAGTGATAAGATTAAATTAGTAGATGATTTTGATAGAATTATAAAAGGTATGCAGATTGATAGAGATACTCAGTTGAAGCAGAGGGAAAGTTATTCTATAAAAATAGAGAAATTAAGATCTGGCGATGGACATAAAAGATTGAGCGAGTTAGAGGAGGAGAAAGAGAATTTAACAAAAGAGTTTGAAGACCATAAAACTTCTTTGACTAGTATGTTTTTAGTTTTAGAGAAAGCGTTGAAAAAATATTCAAGAGGTAGTATGGATGAGAGGTTGATTATGGATTACATGGGTGATCCTGTTAATGCGTTGGTTAATGATCCTGAGTTTAAGATTGTTGGTGTTTTGGGGAAGTTAAAAGAGTCTCTTGGCGGTTTGGAGTTAAAGGATAATAAAAGAGAGAAGACAGAGAAGGTTATATGCGTGTTGAATAATGAGTATCTTAATAATTTTGTTTTAAGATTTAATGGGTTAGAAAATAATAAAAGACAGATTGAGAGATCTATAAGGGCAAATGTTGTTTTACAGGAAATTAATGAGCTCAAGTATAAGATGGAACATTTTGATAAAAGAGTTAAAAAGCTTGATGAAGGTATTTCGAATACAGAGAGGTCTAGGGAAAGAGTTATTGTAGGCAGTTTGAGAGATGAGCTTGAAAGTTGCATGTCTAAATCTAGCGGAAAGAAGGTTAGTGTAGTGTTAGATAAAGGAATAGATGATAAGGATTGCAGTAATGACGAAGAAAGTGATGTTGTAGTAGAAGATCTTAAAGATGAATCTTCTTTTGTTAATTAGTTTATTGTTTTTTATTTCTGCGTAAAATGTCGACGTAATTGTCCCTAATATGAAGACTAGTAGTGTTGTTGTAACTAATGCAGCAGGGTTGTCTTTTGATATGTAGATTATGATTGGTGTTAAAGAGAATAATAATCTCTTTAAAGAATCAATTGTTGTGAATGCTGCAAGGATTAGTAGTATTATCACAACTTGGATTAGGTTTAGGTCTTTGTAGTATGCCAATGCTAAGACTATTAGTAGTAAGATGATTCTGTATGAGAATTGGAAATATCTTTTTAATGGTTTTATTTCTTCAGGAGCGATAAATGTGAGAAGTATACCTGCGGCAAGTCCTAGAAATGCGATGATTGTTATTATTAACATAGTGCGGCCCCTATTGCAGTTGCAATTTCTGCATTCTTTGGTATGATGAATTGTTTATTATAAATTTTTCCAACTTTTTTCATGATTTCCATAATTATTGGTACCTGAGTTAGTTTTCCTGTTAAGATTATTGTATTTTGGTTTGTTGCTTTTGATGCCATTATTGCTAGCATTGCACATGTTTCTCCTACTAGGTTTGCGATAGCTGTTAGTTTATCTTCTGTTTTGTGATTTTTATCTGCTTTACCAAAGTTTGATGCGGTTAGGTCTGCAGGTATTATGCCAATTCCATCTCCAATGATATCTTCTACACTAATGTCTATCTCTTTTGTATTTCCGTTTGCGTATTTATTAAAATCATTAATGTTGTCGATGTTTGCTAATAGTTTACTTAAACCTATCAGTGTGCCTCCACCAACACCAGTTCCTCCGATGTGTGTGATTTCTTTATTTACATTTACAATGCATGTTCCTGTGCCTAGGCTTATGACTAGGCAGCGTTCTTTTTTTGTTAAGAATTTTGCACCTAATCCTATTGCTTGGATTTCGTCGATAGATTTGTAGTTTAATGATTTAGATTTTCCACCAGTTATTGTTATAGATTCTTTTGGGAATTTAGAAAGTATTTCGTTTATATTGATATCTTTGGATTCAAAGCTTTCATGTTTGATTATTTTATTATCAAAATATACAATGTCTGTTGTACTTGCTCCGAGATCAATTCCAATTTTCATTTTCAAGTATTATTTTAGCTAGTTCTGATTTTTTTATTTCTTCTATTTGTTTTGTATTGTTTTTTGTTATTAAAGTTGGTTTTATTGTGTCTGAGTTTATTGTTTCTTCTGTGTTTGCTATTATTAGATCGCAGTTTTTAGTTTTTAGTTTGTTTTTTGCGTTCTCTATTAAATTATTTGTTTCTAATGCAAAGCCCATAAGTAACTGTGTTGTTTTTAATTCTCCAAGTTTTTTTAGGATGTCTGGATTTTTACCTAATGTGATTGTTGATATATTCTTTAATTTATTTTTGGATGGGTTTGTTTTGTAATCAGCAACTGCAGCTGCACAGATGACAATATCTTGGTGTGGAAATAGTTGAATAGTGTGATTATACATCTCATCTGCTGTTTCTACTTGTATTGTGTTTACGTCTGGTTTTTCTATGTTTGTTGGACCAGTTACTAAAGTTACTTTTGCTCCCATGTCTTTTGCTGTCTGTGCTATTGTGTAACCCATTTTACCTGAGCTTTTGTTTGTTATATGTCTAACCGGATCAATATGTTCAATAGTTGGGCCAGCTGTAATTAGGATCTTCTTATTTTTTAATGGTTGGTGTAGTAAAGAGATTGCTTTGTTTGCTATGTCTTTTGGTTCTGACATTCTTCCTATTGAATTTTTATTACACATAAGTTTGCCTGTCTCTGGTCCGATGAATTCAAAGTTTAGTTTTTTAATATTCTTTTGTGTTATTAGGTTATTGTACATATTGTTATTCATTGCTGGAGCAATTAAGACTTTTGCTTTTGTTGCTAAGATTGTTGTTGTTAGTAGATTATCTGCTATTCCGTTGGCTATTTTATTGATTGTGTTTGCTGTTGCTGGTGCTAGGATAATTAAATCTGCTTTTTCTGCTAAAGAAATGTGGCCAGAGTTTTCTTGTTCAATGTAATCTTTGTATGTTAGGTTTGGTTGGAAAAGTTCAGTGTGTACTTTGCAAAGAGATTGTAGTTCGTTTATGTCGATTAGTTTTTTAGCGTTGTTTGTTAGAATAACTTCTATGTTGTAGTTTGGTTTTAGAATGTTTATTAGTTCAGTTATTTTAAATGCAGCAATACTTCCAGTGATTCCTATGACTATTGTTTGCATAGAATTGGGGTGTTTGAGGTGTTTATAAAGTTTTATTAAAATTTCGACCTAAATGTAGCGGCATTACACCCCTAAATTTCTGTCGAAATTTTAATCCCAAAAAACTTGTTCATATGTATTGTGTTTTTTGTTATTAAAATGGAGTAGCTGGTTTTCCAGTCCTTAATCTTTTTCTCATTTCTCTTGAGTCTTCTACTGCTTTAACAAATTCCCTTGATTCATACGATTCTAGACTTTGTCTTGCCATGTTAATTGTGAGATGAGGTGTTTTGTTTGGATGTTTGATTTCATATGCTTCTTCTATTGTAGCAGGTATTTGTGCAACTCTGTCTGAGTATTCTTTGAATAATCCGTGTAGGTCTTCTAGAATTCCTTGTTGTGAGTAGTGTGTTCTTACTTTTACTTGATCAAAGCTTGTAACTGCTTTGACTACTGTAGTTTCTAGTTTGTGGTATGGGAATGCTAACCCATAATCTACTGCGAGATCTACAAGGCATTTATCTGAAGTGCCCCTTACAAAAAGCAAGCCACTTCCTCCTAAGAATGACATTCCAATTTGTGCTGCAGAAATTAAATCTCCTCCTGATAGATAACCAATTGTTGCTCCTATGCCTGTGAGTATTGATGTGTAGAATGCTCTTGGTAATAACCCTATTCCAGGTGCAGGTTCAAACTCTTTTTCTTCATAGAATTCATGTCCAGTTATTGTAACATGGTCTGTATCTACTGCTTTGTTTTTGTCATGATCTTCTGGTTTGTCCAGTCTACATTCTAAACCTTGTTCTTCCATTGTTAATGCTAGTGCAAAGTATCTTGGATCATATAGTAGAAGTTTATGTAATTCTGTATCTCGTTCTATGTATTTTATTGCTATTTTTGTTTCTTGTTCACGTTCTTGTGTTGGTTGTTTGGATCTATCAGGCAGTATTCCTCTTATGGCTTCTTTTTGTCTCTGTATTGCTCTTTTTAGGTTTGCTTTATACCTATCTTTATCAACAGTTACTTCTTGATTATTCAGAGAGTTTATTCTTTCTATAGTTCTTGCTAGTTCTACTGCCGGGATTTCA
>CAYVNO010000019.1:11426-35091 GCA_964452935.1 uncultured Methanosarcinales archaeon
GCTATCTCAATTATTCCTCTTAGATGTTCATTTTCTCTTACTTCAAATGGTGTTTCTTGTCTTGGTTTTTTTGTTGTTATATATTGGTGTGTTGCTCCTCCTCTTGCTACGCTTTGTATTGTTTCAAGTTCTTTTCTTGTGTAACCAAAGATTTTTTCAGGGTTTCTTATTTGTTGGTTTATTAGATAATTTTTTATGTTTCCAATTTCTTGTTCAAGTTTATCTCCTTTTTTTGCTAGATCTATTAATGAGAGTGTGTAACCAATTATTCCTCTATCTCTTTCTGAGACTTGTTCTGTTTCTGCATATGTCAATATTTCCTTCTTCATATCGTCGAATCTTTTTCCAGGGGTTTTTACTACATCTATCATGTATTCACAAACTTCAATTCTTGGAACATCCCACCCTTGACTGAAGTCAATTGTTTGTTCTGTTGTTTCTACAGGTTCTTCTTCAACTATTTCTGTTAGTGATTGTTCGCATCTTATAATTTGTTCTATTGCTTGTTTATCATTATATCTTCTATCTGTGTTTCCGTTTGTTAATCCTTCGATTGTTCTTCTGATTAGTTTTGCAGCTCGAGGGTTTGTGTTTCTAGCAAGTTTTTGTTCTAGTGAATCTAGTTTTATGTGTTTATGTGTTTCTCCTGGTAGTCCTGTTTCTGCTTCATGTCCTGTTAGTAGTTCGTATAATGTAATTCCAGCAGAGTATAAATCTGATTTATATTGAGCATTACCTTCATCTTGTTCTGGTGAGATATAGTTTGCAGTTCCTACTAGTGTTGGGTCAATTGTTGAACCAAGTTCATCATCAACTCTTTCTGTCATTGCTCCAAGATCTAAAAGTTTTACTAATCCATCATATTGAACCATTACATTTGTTGGTTTTACGTCTCTATGTGCTCTTCTTTTTTCTCCAGAATTGTGGATATGATCTAGTCCTGAGAGTAATTGAGTTGATTGTTCTAGAATTTCTGTTACATCTCCATCAATGTATTCATCCCATCTTTTTCCTTTAACTTCATCCATTACAACCCATGTGTAAAGTTTATTTTCAAATTCATCTTTTGTTGTGAATACTCCCCTGACTTTTACAACATTTGGATGACATAGTGCTTCTGCTTTTGCTATTTTGTCTCTGAAATTTGCTAGTTTTATTCTCCATGCTTCAGTTTCTGTTGTATCAATTCCTCGAAGATGTTTTTTTAGAATAACTTTTCTTTCTAATCCGTTATGTGGATTTCTATTTGTTGCAAGGTATATCTCAGCTGTTCCTCCTTCTTGAGAATAAGGTTGAAGTTCAATAAAATCTTCTCTGCTTAGAATTGTTGGAACATGTTTTGTTGTAGTTACTTCTGTTCTAGGTTTATGTGCTGTTTGTGCTGCTCTAGCTGCGTCTAGTTTTTGGCCCCCATTCATATATAAATCGGAGTAGTTGTTTGTTTATAAATGTTGTTGTTTTTATCACTATTTAGTGGTTTATTGTATATAATTTCTATATAGAAAACAAATGAATCTATATATTATTGTATGTTGAATTCATCCTTAAATCAACCAGCCATAGCTCCATTTCTTCAGAATTTCATTGATTCTTTTATCAGAATATCCTTCTGATTTGTATGCTTCATATTCCCAGTTGTATCTCCACGGGTTGTATATAATTGGGAAACATAAACAATATAGAAATAAAAATTTCAATAATCCTTTTTGTTGTTGTTTTAGATGAACTTTTTCGTGTTTGATTGTTGAGTCTTGGTATTTTTTTGAGAAGTTGTAGAAATTTTTACTAACATATATATTTGGATAGATTGTTGTGGTTGAGTTTGGGTTTGCAAAGATTGTTGCCCACCAAAGCCATGATTTTTGTTTTATTTCCATCTTAAGCGTAAACTATTTTTTTTATTTTGTATTCAATATTAAATTCTTGAAATAATGTTTCTATGTATTTTTGTTTGTCTTTTTTAATCATTATTCCCCCTTTGCCAATTAATATTATGTTATCATTATCTGCTATTCCAGGATACTCTTTTATTATCTTTTCCTTTCCTTTGTAATACCACGATCTTTTTCCATGCAGTGCTTTAGAGAATGTTGTCCCTTTTTTAGATTTTTTTGTTGAAAATGAATAAATTACATATTGTTTTAATCCCAATATGTTGTCTTCAATGAACCATGCACCCCTAGAATAGATAACCTTTCCCTCTTCTATCATTTTTCTGAGTAAGGATTTATCGTCAGTATTAATGTTTAATCCTTGGAATTCTATGTGTGATCTGACTCCAAATTTTATGCATATCTCACTTGCTTTGTTTTTTATTTCTTCTTGAATCTTTTTACCAATTGTTTTTTTGTTTATTATTACTAATAGATCAAGGTCTGAGTGTCTTCTAGAAAAGTCTCCTCTTGCTACAGATCCGAATAACACAACCATTAGAATTTCTTTGAATTTGGGAAATTCTAATTTTAGTTCTTCAATTGCATTTTCAAATTCGGCGTTCATAATAAATCATCTAATAAAACTGCTAGTCTTTTTATGTCTTCATACATTTTTCCGTTATGTCCTTTGTAAGCTACTTTGTTTCTTTCATCTCTGTCTACTTTTTCAAATAAAATAATTATTTCATCAGAAAATAGATTTCTATTTTCAAATACTTTTCTGTATCTATTTTCATGGTTAAATGAATGTTGCTCGAGCTCTCTAGCAAATATTGCTTCGATTGCATTAATGGCTGAGTAGAAGTAATTTTGTGCTGCAACAATTCGGTTTATTTTCTTTTCTTTCTCTCCTTTTTCATTCCTAAATGTTTTGTCAGATTCTTCTGCTATTTTAAAATGTAGTTTTGCTACGCCTTTATGTATGTTTTCTTCCATATATTCACCTGTACATCTTGGTGAACAGAACTAATATTTAAATCTTTCTGTTCATTATGATGAAAAATGTGATATTTAATTTTGTATATAATTTATTATAAATTTTGAATATTTGTTTTCTTAATAAATTTTATCTCGTTGTTACTTTGGGGGGTAAGTAAATGTTTATATAATGGAGTTCAGCTGATTTATGTAGGAATATATATGAAAAAAAGAGGTGGAGGTAGACATACTAATTTATTAGTTATTTATCTAGTTTTATTACCTATTTTTGCATCAATTGTTATTGCTCCTGGTACTAATTCTGATTCTCCTCCAGACGAATGGTGGTCTTGGGGTAAAGATAATGCGTTTACTAGGTTTACAACAGCAAATGCTCCTGCGAATATCTCAAATACAACAAATATATCTGTTGATTTAGGAGTAGACGTAGATAATATTCCTATTGTTGTAGATAATTCTGTTTTTATGACTCCTGAATATGATGTAAGCAGAACACCCTATGAACTTAATGCTAAAAATATAAGTGATGTTATACAACAAGGAGACACAAATCGTCAAGTTACACGTTCTTTTACTTATTATTCAGGTTCATTATATTATCATTGTTATTCTAGTTTATGCCAACTTAGTGCGACTAATGTCAGCGATTTAATTGACTCTGAGTCTATTGGAGATGCAGGATATTATTCTACTCCTGTTGTTTTTAATAATTCTGTTTATATTGGTGATGGGAATCACCAAGATCAGATTCGTCAGTTTAATGCTTCTAATATTAGTAATATACTTTCGACTTATAATTCTGGAAGTAGAATTTACGAGTCTACCCCCGTTGCAAATGGTTATGCATATGGTGCTACATCTGGTGATCTTTTTTTACTAAATCTTTCAGATTTAACAGATGTGATTGATTCTGTGGATTGTAATACTGCTAGTAATGATAAATTTCCTACTGTGGGATCAGATTATGTTTATAAAACATGCGTTATTAATAGTATTCGTTACACTGTTCAGTTTAATGCGACTAATCTTTCTCAAGGACAGATTGCTAATTTTTCAAAAACACAGAAAGGTCATGCTCTTGGAAATGGTTTTCTTTATTTTGGTTCTGGAACTACTATTTATCAGTTGAATGCTTCTAATGTTTCGATACAGGTTGCTAATTTTACTATTGCAGCGACTGTATCAACAATTCCAGCTGTTAATAGTGATTATGTATTTGTTTCAGGAGGAACTGTTATGTATCAGTTGAATGCTTCAAATATAAGTGACCAGATTGGTACTTATACTGTGGGCGGAACGATTAAGGGGGACCCTGTTATTGCAAAAGGTTTTCTTTATTTTGGTAGTGATGATAATAGTCTTTACCAGTTAGGTGTTTATAATCCTTTAATCTCTACTGTTGCTGAAACCCCTGCTGATGGGTATGAGTTTATTGATTCTGTTGAAAATGTAACTTTTAATTGTAGTGCAGCAGCAGGTGTTGGGTTGAGGAATGTTAGTTTATATCTTTCTAATGTTTCTGGAGGAGAGTTTGCGTTTAATCAGTCTGCGAATATTTCCGGAACTGCTAATTCAACTGTTTGGACCTTAGAGTTAGATGAGGGAAATTATACTTGGAATTGTTTGGCTTATGATCTTGAAAATAGTACTGATTGGGGCAATTATAATCAGACAACATCATCTGATGTTACAGATCCAGTTATTAGTTTTGTTTCTCCAACTTTAGTGAATGATTCTTTTAATTCTACAAATGATTTTGAGGTGAATGTTACGATTGTTGAATCAGCGTTAGAGGAGATTAGGTATGATTGGAATGGTACCAATTATACTTATTACAATGATTCTTTAGTCTTAATGTATAATTTTGAAAATGTTAGTGGGCTGAATGAGAATAGTACTTTTGTTTCTGATCTTAGTCAGTCAGGTAATGATGGAACTTGTGATTTGGGTGCTGATGATTGTCCGGTTATTAATTGCACAGATGGTAAATATGGTTGTGCTTTGCAGTTTGATGGTACTGATGATGATGTAGATTGTGGCAGTGATGCTAGTCTTGATATCTCTGATCCAATTACAATTGAAGCATGGTTTAATGCAGATGTAGAAGGAGATTCAAATAGGTATGTTATTTCAAAAGGTGCTGCCGGTACAGATGGTTATTCTCTGTATGTTGGTGGTTCAGGAATGGATAGGGGATTAACTGCAAGTATTGGTGATACTCAGATTAAAACTGGGTACGTGGTAAATACGGGGGAGTGGTACCATTTTGTTGCTACAGATGATGGTACAACAATGACTACTTATATTAATGGAGTTATAAATGATACTGCTAGCAGCGTAACAGCTGCAGACTCCGATGATAACTTAAAGATTGGTGAATATTCTACAGGAGGAAATAACTTTAACGGTTTAATTGATGAGGTTCGTATTTATAATAGGGCCCTATCTGCAGACGAAGTTTATCAGAATTACGTCTCTAATCTGAAAGCAGAGAGTAATAGTTCTTGGACTCTTTATGTTAATCAAAGTAAAAATGCTACAGATGCTTTAGATGAGGGAACTTATGATTATCAGATCTTTGCAGAGGATAGAAAAATAAATAATGTTAGTTCTGAGGAGAGAAATATTACAATTGACAGAACTTTGCCAACTTTTACTAACATAACTAATAGAACGCATGAATACTGGAGTGATTTTGGTTTTGATATTAATGCTACTGATAATATTGAGCTTGATTGTTTTGCTGTTAATGATACTAATTTTTCAATAAACTGTACAGGTTATTTAGTGAATGATACTCTTAATGCTTTAGGAGAATATTGGTTGAATGTTACGATAAATGATAGTGCCGGAAATGATAATTGGTATCAAATGTTTGTAAATGTTACTGATACTACTTCTCCTTATATGACTAACATATCCAATGCTTCTGTTTATGATTTAGATAGTTTTGCTTATGATGTGAATGCAACTGACTTACATGGAGTGCAATGTTTTACAGTCAATAATTCTGACTTTACAATTAATTGTACAGGTTATTTGCAAAATAATACTGGTTCTTTAGCTATTGGTTTACATACTTTGAATGTTACAATTAATGATTCATCTGGAAATTGGAACTCTAGTTTAATGACTGTAAATGTTACAGAGAAACCACTTATTAAAGTTGAGTTAGTAACTCCTGCTACTGTTCCTGTGAATGTGACAAGGAATGCTTTCTTTACTGTTACTGCTAATATCAGTTGTAATAGAACAGATTGTGGGGAGATTAATACAACTTTGAAAGCAATATTTGGTAATACTACTGATGTTGATGTTGCTTTTGCTTGTGATTATACTAGTTGTACTGATGCAGATGATATTACTGATTATTTAATTGCACAGGATTTTCAGGTTACTAAGAATCATGATGGTGGTTGGACAGATGCAACTTTGAATAGTTCAAGTTATGATGTTATTGTTTGTGGTGGTTATTATTGGTATGGTGCATGTGATAATAATTTTGATAATGCAGCTGATCCAGCAAGAGATGCTTATGAGAATGAACAGATGCCTGTGGTGGAGTTATCTATTCTTGGTAGGGCTGCCAATTTCCTAGGTATAACAAGTGCTGTTGCTTCTTATGATGGCACTGATAATCATATTATTAATATAAGTAATCATAGTATTATGACTGATTTTTCAGGAACTGTTGGGATAGATACAAATAGTGATGATGTTGGTTATGTTACTACTTCTCAAATTAATGATCCTTATACAAAATTATTTGCTTATCAAGATGGTGGGGGAGATGAGGTTTCTGGTTTTGCTTTGAATCCTGGACAGGCAACAGTTGGAACTAATCCTGGTAGGTATGTTTGGTTAGGTTTTAGGGTAGATGATACTTATCCATCGACAACTGGAAATGATAGTACAATAATTAAACAAGCGGTTTGTTGGGCAGCTACAGGAGATTATGATTGTTCTTATGCACAAACAATTACTAATGATACATCAGTAACTCCATTTTATACATCATCTAGAAGTATTAATACTACTACTCTTAATGAGAATGAGTCTGTTTTGATAACTTGGACTGTAAATGCAACTGGTGCAGCTGATTCTTCTTATAACTTTAGTGTGGAAGCTAATATGACTGCTGATTTAATAATTGGTAACTCTTCTGAGTCATGGAATGTCACTATTTCAGGGGCAGATACCACTATTCCTGTTTTTACTAATTTAACTAATCAGACACGGGAATACGGTGATGCACTAACATATAATATAAACGCAACAGATGGAAGTGGGATAGGTTGTTATTGGATTAATAACTCTGACTTTACGATAAACTGTACAGGTTATTTAGAGAATGCTACTTATCTTGAGGTTGGTCGTTATGATATAAATGTTACTGTTAATGATACTGCAGGAAATAATGCTACAATGTTAATGTGGGTTAATATAACTGATACAACTATTCCTGAGTTTACAGGAATAGAAAATGAGACGATAGAATTTGATAATAGATTTGATCAGAATATAAATGCAACTGACTTAAGTGATGTTGATTGTTTTGCTGTTAATGATACTAGTTTCACGATAAATTGTACAGGTTATATACAGAACTCTTCTAGGTTGGGTGTAGGTTTTTATGATTTGAATATAACTGTTAATGATACAATTGGTAATGAGAATTGGGAATCTTTTTGGGTGAATATAACTGATACAACTAATCCTGTGTTTAGTGGGATTGAGAATACATCTTTAGAGTTTGATAATAGATTTGATTTAGATATTAATGCAACTGACCTAAATAATATAAGTTGTTTTACTGTTAATAATTCAGATTTTACAATAAATTGTACAGGTTATATTCAGAATAATTCAAGATTGGGTGTAAATCAATATAATCTGAATGTTACTGTTAATGATACAATTGGGAATGAGATTTGGGAAGAAATTTGGGTTAATATAACTGATACAACTGTTCCTGTGTTTAGCGGAATTGATAATGCTACAATTGATTATAACAGTAGTTTTGCTCAAGATATTAATGCGACTGATTTGAATAATATTAGTTGTTTTACTGTTAATGATACAACAGACTTTTCTATTAATTGCTCAGGGTATATTCAAAATAGTTCTAGGTTGTCTGTTAAAAGATATAATCTAAATATTACTGCCAATGATACAATTGGAAATGAAGATTGGGAATTGATTTGGGTGAATGTTACAGATACTGTTGATCCTATTGTTAGTCTAAATCTTCCTGCAGATGATTATAATAATGATACTTCAGATCCTTTTAATGTGACTTTTAATTGTTCAGCAACTGATAATTATAATTTAAGTAGTGTTGCTTTGTATACTACTAATGGAACAAATGAAAGCTTTTCATTGAACCAAAGTTCAAGTGTTTCTGGGCCGAGTAATTCTACTAGCTGGGTTTTGAGTTTAGCTAATGGTAACTATACTTGGAATTGTTTAGCTTCTGATACTTCGGGGAATACTGATTGGGGTGTTAATAGGAGTATTATTATTAATTTTACAGACACTGATGGAGATGGTGTAAGGGATCAGTTAGATAATTTAGAAGGAAATGAGTCAGATGTTAATACTACTGGAGTTACCGAGTTGAATATTACTATTGCAGGCAATGCAACTTCTGGATCTTTTAATGATACACAAGAAGTTGTCTTTTATGATGAATCTGATAAAATAATAAACTTTACTCATAATTTTTCATCTTCTGAACTTGATTTGAGTGCGATTAGTGTTATTAAAGCAGAAAATTCTATTGTTGTTAACATGTCTGGACAACTTCAAGTAGGTTATAATAAAACATTGTATTTAGATGATAATAATTTTGCATCTTTATGTGTTAAGGATGCTGAAGTAAGTAATATTAGTGGAGTTAGTTCTGGTTGTGATGGTGCTAGTGAAACTGATTTCACAACTTGTATTGGTAATAATGCAGGTGTTACTTTGAATAATGTTACTTGTACTGATGAAGGCACGACTTTTAGGTTTGAGAATCTAAGAAACTCAGCAATTAGAGGAACACCTGCTAGTACTTCAACTGCTACGCACGGTGGTGGAGGCGGAGGAAGTGGGATTAGTAATTTCTGTGGCAATGGTTTATGTTCTTCTTATTATAAAGAGAATTGTAGTAATTGTCCTCAAGATTGCGGAGAATGTGTTGAAGAAGACGTTGTTATTGGGGATGTAGTTGAGGATGTTATTGTTGAGGATGTAGTTGTTGATGATGTTGAGTTAGTTGAAGAAACTGTTGAGGAAGAAATTATAGAAAAAGTTGTAGAGAAACAAAAGGGAATGGTTGTTGAAGAATCACTTGTTATTGAAGAGTTTGTCGATGATTTTAATAAAGGCAATGTGTTTTTAAAAGTGTTAGGTCTTTTATTGTTGATCTTCTTTGTCTTGTTTATTATGTTTTACAATGATTTGAGGAAGTGTGGTGTTTTGGATAAATGTAAAATTTATTCCACGTCGGTTCTCGGAATGGATGTTTTTAGTGAATTAGGAATTTATTGGGATAAACTAATGAGTTATTTGAAGAAAGTTTTGGAGATATGTTGGGTTTTCTTGTTGCCTTATGTTGGTAGGTTATCCATGTTTATTGATGATTATTGGAGAATGTTTGTTCATTATTGTGTTGTGTGTTGGAATATTGTTGTATTGAAGTCTGATCTTTATTTTGATATATGTTGGAGTTATTTGGAGAAGTTTTTTATGTTTTTAACTCCTTATGTTAAGAATGCTTTGTTATTTGTAGAGAGATATGCTGATAAAGCTGTTGATCTGTTAGTTTTGGGTGTATGTGCTGTTTTTACTATATTGAATAATTATCTTATTAAAGCTAAGAATTTTTTAGCACCATATGTTAAGACTGGTTTGTTGTTTGTAAATGGTAAGAGGGGATTAGTTGTTAAGTTTCTAACACCTTATTTGGTAAGGTTTGCTTCTACTATGTTTGGTAAGAAGTTTTTGTATTATTGTGGAGAATTTAAGTCTTTGTTAAAAGAGATATTTAGTTTTCCTTGATTAAGATGTTATCTATCAACCTAACAATGTCAAAATAAACTGCTATAGCAATTACTGAGTTGTTTATGTCTTGTGTTTCTTTTAAATTTTGTGAATTTCTTATTTCAATATAATCTACCTTTGCTTCTTTTACTGTTTCAATGTTCTCTTTTATTTTGTTCTTTATCTTTTCTGTGTTTTTCTCTCCCTTTTTGATTAATTCTTTTGCTTTTAATAGTGATTTGTATATAATCACTGCTTCTTTTCTTTGTTCTTTTGTTAGCATTGCGTTTCTTGAACTCATTGCTAATCCATCTTCTTCTCTTATTGTTGGACAGATGTTGAATTTGATTTTGTAGTTATAATCTTTGATCATTTGTTTAATTATTAAAGCTTGTTGAAAGTCTTTTTGTCCGAAATATGTTGATGTTGGTTTTATTATGTCAAAGAGTTTTTTTACGATTGTTACAACACCTTCGAAATGTAATGGACGTGATTCTGCGCAAAGTTTTTTCATATATTTGTTTTTGTATTCTAGATATTTCATTCCTTCTGGGTATATTTCGTTGTTATCTGGGTAGAAAATATAGTCAACACCTTCTTTTTCTGCTAATTCTTTGTCTGCCTTAATATTTCTTGGGTATTTTTTGAGATCTTCTTTGTTATTGAATTGTGTTGGGTTTACGTATATTGATAAAATTGTTATATCATTTTCTTGTTTTGATTTTTTTATCAGAGATAGATGTGCTTCATGTAGATAACCCATTGTTGGGACAAAACCTATTGTTTTATTTTTAGGAATAATATCTTTCATTTCTTGGATTGTTGTTATTGTTTTCATTTGAAACTGTGTTCTTCAAGAGGAAACTTTCCTGTTTTTACATCATCTGCATACTGTTTTACAGCTTTTGTTATGTTTTCGTTTATGTTTACATATTGTTTAACGAATTTTAAATTTAGATCTTTGAATAAACCCAACATGTCGTTGATAACTAGTACTTGTCCGTCACAATAAGGACCTGCACCTATACCTATTGTTGGGATGTTAACTGATTTTGTGATGGTTTTAGCTAGTTCTAAAGGGATGCACTCTAATACGATGGAGTAACATCCAGCTCTTTCTAAATCAACTGCATCTTTGAGTAGTTGTTCTGCTTCTTTTGTTGTTTTTCCTTTCACACAGTATTTTTTTGCAGTTTGAGGTAGTAATCCAATGTGGCCCATAACTGGGATGTTATTATTGACTAGTTTTTTTATTATTTCTGGTTTGTTGCCTTCTATTTTTACTGAGTCAGCACCTGCTAACTTAAGTTTAGATGCGTTTGTTAGTGCTTCTTCTGGAGTTGAGTATGTGTTTATTGTCATGTCTCCGATAATGTGTGATTTTTGTGTTCCTCTTGCGACTGCTTTGATATGATCTTCCATTTGTTGTATGTTGGTTTGTTTTGTTCCTTTTTCTCCATATACAACCATACCCATTGAATCTCCTACTAGGATAAGATCTATTAATCCGTCGATTATCTTAGCTGTACAATAATCATAACAGGTTAACATTGTTATTTTTTTATTAGATTTCTTAAGTTGCTTTAGTGTTTCTTTTATCATTATCTTCTCTCCATGTTTTTTATAACATGTGTTACTCCATCATTTACTGGGGTGTTGATGTTATATTTTTTTGCTATTCTTACAACAGCTCCGTTGAGAAAGTCTATTTCTGTCTTGCCTTTTTTCATTAGATCTTGGGCCATTGAAGGAATGTTGCTGGAGTTTGCAGTTATATAATCTATTGCTTTTCTTGCTTTTTCTTTATCTAGTTCAATTCCTTCTGCTTTTGCTACCGCTATGCACTCTTCTATTATCATCTCTTTTTTTGCTTCGAGTTTATCATGTAAATCGCAATTTCTACATTCAAGAATTGAACATAATGGATTTATTACACAGTTAACAACTACTTTTTTCCAAATCTCCTTTAATATATTATCACTTATTTCTGTTTGTATCTCTGCATTGTTTAAGACTTCTGCAACTTTCTTGCTTTGTTTTGTGTCTTTTATTACTGTTTTGTATCTTGTGTTTCCATGTATTTCTCCTGGCGCAGTAAATAATGCGCCTATGTAAGTTATTCCTCTTATTACTTCATGTTTATTGTCTAACGCTTTTTCTGCTATCTCTTTTATTCTAAGTCCGTTTTGTAGACACAATATTATTGTGTCTTCTTGTATTTTATCTTTAATTTCTGCTAGAGATTTTTCTATGTCAAATGCTTTTGTTGTGACAATTAGTAGCGTGTTTGAGGGGATTTCTTCTATATGTTCTGTTGCTTTTATTTTGTATACTTTTTCATCTACTTCTTTTACTTTTAGGCCATATTTGTTGATGCAGTCTACGTGGTCTTTTTTACCTATTAATAGAACGTTGTTTTGTTTAGATAAAACTGCTCCAAATAGGCTTCCTATTGCCCCTGCCCCCAATATTATTATGTTCATTTTAGATTATTAATATAAGAATTAACTGTTTTTATTACTTCGTCAAAGGACGCTTCTATAAATCTAATTGAGCCTGCAACTCTATGTCCTCCTCCATCTATGTTTGAGTGGGGGATTTCTTTCTTAATTGTTTCTATTATTTTATGAACGTCAAAGTCTTTTATTTCTGTCGAGGATCTAAAGCTAATGCTTGTTTTTGTTATATTTAATGCAATGGTTGGTTTTTTGTATTGTTTTTCTGTTTGTTCTCTCAATATTGTTCCTACTTTTCCCATTGAAGGGTATTCTGCATGATCTTTTATTTTACTTGAGTCTATTTTTGCGATTATTAGGTTGGGTTTGTTTTCTATTTCTGCGTATTTTTCTATTGATAGTTTTAACGGAGTGAGCTTGTTGTTTATTAGTGGAAGAATTATGTTTACTAACTCTTTTTGTTTTTTAGGATCTGCTCCTAGGATATCGTTAATTATCTCTCTGCTTTCTATGAAGTTTAAATAAAATGCTTCGAAATCTAGGACTGCTGATATGTTTTTTATGAATTCTTTTGTGTAATTTTCTTTTTCTGCTAATTCTATGTATTGTTTTTGTTCGTTACTTGTACATTTGTCCCCAAAGCCAGAAACTGCTGCTATAAATTCAAAATCTTTTAATGTTTCTTCATTTTTTATTATGCTGTTTGCTATTTCAGCACATAACATGCCTGCAGTTAGGTCATCTGTTGAGTTGATTAGGTGTGGGTTAACATGTATCTTTGTTAAATTGTCTATTTCTTTAGTTGGTGGGTGATGGTCTATTACCATGATTTTTGCACCATATAACTTTGCTTTTTTTATTGATGCTAGACTTTGTTCACTGCTTCCGCAGTCTACGATTATGATTAATGGTGTTCTTTGACCAAATCTTGATATCTCTGTAAGGAAGTTTGCAACATCTTTGGTTGCGTCTGTATAATTATAGAATGGGGTTTTGATTGGTAATCTTTTGTAGTAATGAAACATATCTCTTTCTCTTGTGTGTTTGTCGTAAATTAATGGAAGTATTGCTCTTTCTAATGCAATAGCTGCACAATAACCATCTGTGTCAGCATGATGCCTAATTATAATTGGTGTTTTGTTGTTTATTGATCTTTTTATTATATCAATTGCTATTTTTATTTCTGGTTCAAGTTTGTTTAGTATGTTTGAGTTGATTAAGAATTTCATTTTGCCTCCTTTTTGAATACCATAAAATTTGTTTTTGGAATGTTGTTTTTTTCACAATGTTCTTCAAATAATTTACAATATGTTTTTGAGATTAGTTGGTTTTCGTTGAAACCAAGTCGTTTTGAGATAGTTATAATTTCTGTTCTTGGGCCTTCTATTTCTATAAAGTTTCCAAATGGGAGTGTATCAATACATATTTCACAATTTCTTAATTTGTATTTATCTCGTGTTCTTTCTTTCTTTCCTGTGACTTTTAGGTTTACTTTTTTGAATACTCTTATTATTGTGTCATAGTTTTCTATTTCTGATTCGTATTCATCAGATTGTTTTATGTTTTCAGATTCTCTTTGATTTTCTTTAAGACATAGAGTCTTTTTATTTCTAATTCTTATTAATTCATTGCTGTTTTTAATTCTTTGATCATCAAAATCAAAGAATTCATCTGTTTGTTTTTCTTTTTTTATGTGTACAGCACCCAGTTTTATGATATCTTCTTTGGTCTTTTCTGGGTTTTCTAGTTTGATTTTAGTTTCTACTTCTAACGCCATTCTGAGTGTCCCCATTGGATTATTAGGTCAGTGTTTACTTTTGGTGTGTCACATGCACCAAAGCATGTCCCTGCCCAGATTAAGACTTTGGTTTTGGTACTTTCCTCTATTTCTTGCTTTATTTGCTTAGCTAAGGGTTTTAAACCGTCTGGGAGCTGAATCAAGGTTGTTTTCGGCTTATTTTTCTTTATAAGTTCGATTGCTTTGTTTAATTCTATGTTATATTCCATCTTTTCTCTAGAAGTAGGTCTAGTATAAATATTTTTAGTGAATAGATTGTTTAGAAATCTGTTTCATCTAATTCGTTACCCATGAACTCATCCAGCTCAAATTTGTCCATTTTTCCTCTATTTAGGATGGTTCTAAGGTTTTTCCGTTCTTTATGGGACTCAATATCCCCTAATACTTCCATATCTTCTTCCATTTTACTGTGAAATGGGGACGAATTGATATTTATAAAGTTTTTGATTTGCGAGTACTCTACAGTAAGAACAGCGAAAACCATTAAAATAGATGTCGATTACCTTGTTTTTATGTGGGATACAGTATTGGTTGGTAGAAGAGATGTTGTTCGATCTTATCAGGAAGGTATTGATGCTGATGTTGTTGATAGGGCAATAGAAAATTTGCATCGTCAGGAGTTATTCCCTTTTTCTTATGATAATCCGAAGTTTGATACTGTGAATATGTTAGCTGCTTTGGCGTTTTTTGAAGGAGTTAGAGAACCTAGACCTATTAGGGATGCTCCTAAAGAAAGAAAGAGATCTCCTACTTTTAGAATTGAGGTCTATGACAAGGTTGATAGGGATAATTTGGGAGCTTTACTTTCTGAATTTGATGGAAAAATTAATCATATGGATGATTATGTAAGACTTCCAGCTTATATGACTAGACTTTTGGGTTGTTTAGGTGTTCCAACTACAAAAGAGACAATGGGAACTGTTTCTGTTCCTGGCTATATTGGAAGGTTGTATAATCCAGGGACTTATTCAGATGATGGTTTGGATGGGTTTACGGAAAGAAGAAGAGATATTGTTAGAGGATTCTTTTCTTATTTGTTGTATGCGAATATTGCAGAGACTACTAAGACACAGGATAGGATTATTATTGGTAGACAAGAAGTTGGTGAGGAGTTAGCGCAAAGAAGAGCAGATGATATTCACCCTATACTTTGTGATGCTTTTCCGGAGTTAGAGTTAGTTGCTTGTAAACCATATTCTCCTAATGGTGATGGATTCTATGTTCCTGCTTTTTTAATTGAAGATGGTTTTACAGATAGATTGGAAGCAGAGTTTTCTGAGAGAGTAAAAACTGTTTGCGATAGATAACTTTATTAATACCTTTTGTGCTTATTTCTGTATGAATAGAATACTTTGTTTATTGTTAATGTTTATTATAATCTTTCTAGTTGGATGTAAGGATGATGTTGAAGCACCAATTGATTTATGGTCTTTATGTGGGGATGATGTTTGTGATTCTGGAGAAACGTTGGTAACATGTTCTGATGATTGTGGTGATTTTTCTCATAAGAGTGAGGTTCAAGTTATAGATGGAACTTCTAAGTTAATTGTTAATGATAAAGTACTGCCTTTTACAGGGCTTTTTGTTTATTGTCAGATGGGTTGTCCAAAATATAGTGATGATGGGTGGTTAGAAAGTTACAAAGGTTATGTTGATCAGGTTAGTGATGCAGGGCTTACTTATATCCATATTGGAAGTCAATCATTAGTTAATAATTTTGATAATATGGATAATTTATTAGATTATGCTGCAGAAAATGGAGTTTTTGTTGTTTTTTTAATTCCAACTTCTTCTCCAACTAAATCCTGGAAAGGGACGAATCCTGGAACATTGCAAGAGGATTATAATTGTTATTTGGGAAATGATGGTTGTATGATTGATAATACTGTCTCTTTTCATAACGAGGATTGGTGGGAAACCAAAGATGATGTTATTGAAACCTTTGTTGAGAGATATAAAGACCATCCTGCTGTTTTAGCGTGGGATGTTAGGGTTGGTTCGACAACTGAGAATAATTATGGGCCAAGTTATATTCAATCTGTGTTAGAAGGAACTGCTTCTCCTGATAGTTGGTGTGATTATTCTGATCTTGCTGTTTCAAGATGGCATGAATGGTTGTCTGATAGATATTCAAGTGATTCTGAGTTACAAGAAGCTTGGGGGATGGATGTAACTTTGGAAACTGCTGAGATGCCTATTCCGTTAGATCGTGTATCTAATGATATTGAAGAGTTAGCTGAACATGCAAATAGTGCTGGAGATACAAGAAGACAATTTTATGATTGGCATATTTTTAGATTAGAAGAGAAGATGGCTGATTTTAATCACTTTGTAGAGTTAGTTGATAATTTAGACCCAAATCACATAATTTTGACTGGACCAGCTTTTTCTCCTGATAGATCTGCAGTTAGTGGTACAAAGAATGGGAAATCTGATGTTGAGTTAATGTATAAGTCTCCTTATGTTGATGGTTTGGTTTTACATCCAAGAGTTTCTTGTGATGATAAAAAAAGTAAGTTTAATACAAAGCGTTTAGATTATTATGATGTTATAACTTATGCAAATAGACATGGAAAACTTTCTACATGGATAAATGAGGACACTGCAGAGATGAATAAACATTGTAAGGATATTGATAGTATTTGGATGATTGATAGTATAGCTGCACTTACTGCAAGTTTAGGTGGCGGTTGTGGTTGGGTTATCGGGCCTGATAGAGAAGATATCCCTGCGTGGTCTGAAGTTGAGATTAATGAATTGAAGAATGTTAATTCCTTTTATACTGCGGTTGATTTACAGTCGCCAAAACCAGATATTGCAGTGTTGTTTGATCCTATTGGGGATTCTTTTGATTATAGAAAACCTGGTAGGGGTGAGTTAGATTCAAAGACTCTTGATAGAACGAGTTGGTTAGAGAGTTTGTATGATAACGGATTTGATTTTGATATTATTACTGTAGATGATGTTAAAGACGATTCATCTATATTGGATGATTATAAAGCTGTTTTATTACTTCATTTGGTGAGGTTGGAGGTTGATGTTGCAGAACTATTGTTGGAGTATGAAGGTGGGTTGTTTGTTGCAGGAAGAACTGGTGTTTACGATGAATATGGAAATTATGATACGTCTGCGTTAGAGATTCTTTTAGATGTTTCTTCTGTTTCTGAGTTTACTGGAGATGTTTCATCTTGGTCTTTTGATCCAGGAAGTGAAGTTCTTTTCAGTGGGTTAGATGGTGTTACATATGACTCAGAGAATTTATTTTATATTCCTAAATTTGATGGAGATTATACTGCAATTGGTTATTTAGATGATGAAGATGTTGTAACAGTTGGTTATAAAGATAATATTGTTTTTTGGTTTCCTAGACTAAATACAAATGAAGAATATGTTGTTCAGTTTCAGAAGAATCTTTGGATGTTTTTTGAATCTGACGATGTTTATTCTACTGAATCTTTTGGTGGTAATTATAAATATTTATTTTCTAATGAAGATACATCTTTGAGTGAGTTTGAGGAGTTTAGTTTATGGGATTGGTTTTCAATGAGTTCTTTAGATACTCTTGATTTTAAACGAAATACTCCGATGTTTTTGAGTTTGGTTGAATCTTCTGATGATCCTCAGATTGTGGCTGTGAATGGAGCAAATATTGTTGATATAGAGTTAGCAGATGATCTTTTTGCTGTCGGGTTGTATGCTGTTTCAGATGAAGTTACTGTTGTTTTTGATATTGGTGAATGGAATGTTGAAGATGTTTTTGTTAGTGAGGGAAAAGTTCTTTCTACTGATACAGAAGATAATTTTTATATAGTTCGTGTGTCTTCTTTTGATGATAAGATGACTGTAGGATTTAGAGGTGTTTAGTATGAAAAAGATATTATGTTTGTTAATGATTTGTTTGTTGTTGTTAGTTGGATGTAAAGATGACAATTCTTGTGGGGATGGTGTTTGTGAAGGTATTGAAAATAAGAATTGTCCCCAAGATTGTGTTTCTTCTGATGGTGTGTTATATTTGGGATTTATGCTTCATTTAGAAGGATGGGATAGAGAGCCAGAGGATGAGGATTACTTTAGAGATCATGCAGCTGCTGCTAGAACTATGGCAGATGTTTTTGAGGAGAGAGGAGCAAAGGTAACTTTTGAGGCAAGGCCAGAATTTGTTCAAGGTTGTGTAAATTGGGATGATAATGTTTTGAAAGAGTTGTATGAGAGAGGACATGGAATTGGTGTACATGCAGATGTTGGTGGAAATCCTAACGAAGGTCTAACACAAGAGGAGTTTGTTAATACGATTGCTAGTTTGAAAGTAGGAATGGAAGATTTATTAGGTTATGAAGTAAGACATGTTTCTGGTACTTGTTCAGATTTAGACTGGGTTAATGCCGGGATTGATGCAGGTTATGAATTTACTACAGGAAATGTTGCTTATTGTGTTATGTCAATGCCTTATGAGAATAGGCCAGATGAGTTTAAGGAGTGTATTACTCCTAGAGAATGCCATGATGCTTTTCCTGTTGATTTGAAAGACAGGTTACATCCTTGGAGAATGAGTTCTGGAGAGAATTGGGTAGAGCATGATGAGGATGGAGAGTTAGTAATTCTTCCTGCGGGTAATTTAATAAAAGGTTTTGGACCAAGAACACCAGAAGAGATTGAGTTAAAAATGGGCCCTAAATCCAATTTGCAGAGTAGTGGATCTTATCTTGATGAAGGAGATATTGATGTTTTTATTGAAAGTTTAGGAGAGGCTGTTGCTCTTTCAGAAGAAGGTAAAACAAATATCTATTATGTTGCATGGAGTATTGGACATCCGTTAATAGATGAAGAAGCATTTGATTATTTCTTTGAGCAAATACAACCATTTATTGATTCAGGACAGGTTGAATGGAAAACACTGCCAGAGATGTATGATGCTTATGTTAATGAGTGATTATTTTTTTATTCCCCAGAATGCGAAGCTATTTTTTAAGTTAGAGTCTATTCTAACTATCCTTGTTTGTTTGTAGTCTTGCATTGTTTGTTCTACAGAAATCCTTGGATATTCTGTCGGTGGGATGATTCCATGTTTTTCAAAGTGTGTTCTATACCACTGCATATATTCTTTGAAGCTGTTTACATAGAAGTCAACTACACCAATAAATCCATTTCTATTTGTTACTCTTTCTGTTTCTGTTGCTAGGTTTCTTCTTTGGTATATGTTTAAGTGATGGTGAACATATGCAGATAAAGCAATATCTATATCTCTTACTTTTTCTGGGAAAGTTTCTCCATCATAAACTATGGGATGTACTCTATCACTTTGCATGAGTTCTTTGTATTGTTCCCCAAACTTTCCTGCGTGTTCTAATTTGTATTCTTCAATCATTCCTTGTGGAACTATGAATTCTCCTCTTTTTGTTATATCTAAGACACTTTGTACAACATCAAGAAGATATATTTCAACTTGATCTAATAATCCTTGTTGGTCTAGTGTTTTTAATGCAAACAAAGTTGTTATTGCTCCTCCGCTTGGACCAATATCTAATAATTTGATGTTTCTTTTTCTGTGATTATGGAAATAATGTTTTAAGAATTGTGCTAATCTATTATTTCCTTCTGAGACCCATTTGTCTTCAAAGAATTTTTCTGCTAAGTAATCTTCATTAACTGTGTCTGTAAATCTGCTTCTAGACGATGCTGCTAATACTTCTTTTCTGAATAAAGGGTACAAATTAAAAACTTCTTCTTGAAGATCTAAGTCTGGTTCATAAGAGTAATCATTGCTAGCATAAAGATCTTCATTATATGGAAGGAATCTTGGATCTATTAAGTGAATAAATCTTTTTTGTAATGGTGTTAGTTCATCCTCTCTTACTCTCAGTGTTTTCATGTCTATAACTCTTTCAAGCATTATACCACCTGTATTCGAATTGTACTTCTTTTCCTTTTGTTTGTGGTAGTTGTTCTTTTACTGTTTCAAAGAGTACTTGTGCTTTTGTTAAAGCTCCATGGTGTTCTGTAGGATATAACTGGGTTATTTTTTCATATCCTTGGGTTGTTAGAGTTTCGTATAATGCTAACATTATCCCTCTACAAACAGGGTTTCCTCTTTCATTTACTATTTCCATTGGTCCTAGACGAACTTGTTTTCCTGTTTCTATGAATGAATCAATTTGTCTCCAACTTTTCTTTTTGAATCTTGGTTTGCTTCTGTTCATAGTTCTTCTTGTAACTATGTTTCTCATCTGTCTTTCAGAATATAATTTAACATCTGTTATTCCATAACTAGTTAATCTATTATTAACTAATTCAGGAGTAATATGTTCTCTAACAATCCTTGAGTATTCAGTTCTTAGTTCTCCTAACCCTTCTACTTCTGTCTCTTTTAGTTTGTTGTAAATAGTTTTATTTTGTTGTTTTAGGATTTCAATTGCTTTTTCGTATTGTGTTTTGTCTATAATTTCATCTAATTCTTCTTCTGATGGTAGTTGTGATAGGACACAGTTTGATGAACAGTCTTCTTTTCTAAATCTATAATTATCTTTTACTTCTTCGACTCCTCCTTTGATGTATGCTGCTAGTTTTTCTGCAACTCCAATGTCTCCAACTAAGATTGCTAACTCGGTTTTTAGAGAGTCATCTATTGTTCTCTGTTGAGTTTCAGTTGGTTTTTCAAAGACATCAAAGTGTCCTGCGAATGCTATCGATTTCATCTCTTTTACCTCTAAATTAAGATCAGGATAATTACAACAGCTGCTACAAATAGCCAAGCTGAAATGTTCAAATCCTTGTTTTCCACCTTTTTTTCGTAGTAATAAAGCTCTGCGCTTGTTCCCATCTAAACCACCTCTTTTTTGTTTACTTACTTGATAGTAGTTATTATGTTTTAGGTTATACTTAAAATGTTGGCTCAATATTTTTGCATTTCCGAAATATTTATATAGTTTATATTCATATATGTATTAAAATGGTGAAAATAGACCTAAAAGACCGTAGAATACTATCTGAGTTAGATATGAATGCTAGGATGCCTATGACTGAGTTAGCTAGAAAAGTAGGGCTTTCAAGGCAGGTGGTTGAGTATAGGTTGAAACGTATGCGAAAGAATAATGTAATATTTGGGGCTCTAACTATATTTGATAGTGTTGTTATTGGGTATACTTGGTATAGGGTCATATTTAGATTATTAAATGCTACAAAAGAAAAGAAGAATGAATTCATTGATTATCTTAGAAATCATAGAAGTTTGTTTTGGTTGGGTGAAATCGGAGGGAACTGGGATTTGATAATGAATTTTACTTGTAAAGATAATGTACATTTTAATAAAATATTTGAAGAAATTACTGAGAAGTTTGGACCAATTATAAGGGATTATGAAATATTAATTTATATGAATGTTTATGATCTAGAAAAGAGTTATATTCTTGATAGAGAAAAACAGAGAGGAGAGATATTTCATGAGATGGTTCATAATCCAAAAGTAAAACTAGATAATCTCGACAAAGATATAATTAGAAATATAAGCAGGGATGCGTTGATTTCTAATATTGAGTTAGGACAGAAATTAAATGTTTCAGGTAATACTATCAAAAATAGAATAAATGAGATGAAAAAGAATAAGTTATTATTAGGTTATAGGTTATTTACTAACGCTTTTGTTTTGGGTTACAGGGCACATATGTTGTTCTTGGAGATTACTAGAGTTAATTTGCAAAGAGAGAAGGAGTTGTATAATTATTTGAGATCGATTCCTAATATAACTTTCTTAGTCAAACATATTGGTAGATGGAGAATTGGTATGGAGATTGAAACAAAGGATGTTGAAGAGTTCCAAGATATATTCGTTGATATTAGGGGGAAATTTAGCGATATAATATCAGATTTTGAGTCTTTTCCGTTATTTAGGGACCATATGATTGATTATTTTCCTGCAGCGGCTTTATAGTAAGATTTATATACTCTGTTTATTTTCTTTGCTATGGTGATTGTTATGGAATTTACTAAAAAGTCTTTTGGAGATAGGTTCAAGGATACAATGTATTTGTTAAAGAATTCATTCTCAGTTATTGGGAGAGATAAGGATATATTAAAGCCAGTTATTAGGATGGTTATTTATTCGTTTGTTATGTTGACTTTGTTGTTGTTTTCATTTTTGACATTCTTTACAGGGAAATATGTGTTAGTTGGGGTGTTAGTGTTATTATTTACTATATTCATCTTATTTCCTTTCAGCTTTTTTTATTATGTGAGACAGAAGGCTTGCCAAAGTTGGATTGTTTATAACACTGTAACTGGTAAAGATATTAGTTATAGAGATTCTGTTGTACATACTAAGACAGAGAAATCTAAATTGAGATTGATAGCGTTTGTTGATTTACTCATGGGCTATGCTAGCTCTCAGAAAGGCAGAAAGAAAGGAGTGATGGGGGTTTTGATTAATCTATTCTTAGCTGCTTTACAAGAGGTTTGGGATTTACTTAGTCATTATATGAATCCAGCAGTAGTAATTGAACAGAAACCGTTGAAAGAGATTATTCCTACAATCAAAAGTTTGAGAAATAATGTGCCGGCAACACTAGTTGGTGTTTTTGGAATAGATTTTGTTGGAAAGGTTGTTGGTTCGTTGCTGTTTCCAGTTTATTTTGTAATAATTGCGTTATCTTTGGGAGCAGGATATTTGTTAGGGATGACAATGCAGACAACTGTTTTTTCATTTGGAGGGTTTTCATTTTCATGGATACCAATTGTTATTGGTGTTTATCTTATGTTGATGATTGGTACTTTGATAAGAAAACTTGTTGACTCAACAAAAGTGATTTACTTTACAATCTTTTATACGTCAATAATGAGGCCAAATGAGATTGTTAAGGATTTGAAACAAGAGTTGACTAATTATCTGAAGATGGGTGGACAAAATGAATAAAATTATTATTTTATTTGCTTTCTTATTTTTATGTGGATGTAGCCAGAATGTTGATTTAACTGTATGTAATGATCAAGATTGTTTTGATGAGAAATTTGCAGCCTGTGAAAAGGCTTCTATTACTTTTGATATGGGTATGGCTTCCTATACTTATGAGATTCTAGGTTTTCAGAATGGGAATTGTTATATGAAAACTTTTTATCCTACAAATATTAATCCTGATTTTACTGATAAGGAGATGTATTGTGGTTATGACAATACTAAAGATTTTACTTCAGCTACGGCAGAAGTTATTGCTAGTTTTAGTAGAGGAGATGAGTTAGGGGATTGTTATGGTGAGTTATATAATCTGATGACTGGGAAAACTGTGAATGTTGAGGCAGAAGAGCCAGTTGAACCTGAGCCAGTTGGAGTTGATGAACCAGTTGAACCTGAGCCAGTTGAAGTTGATGAGTGTTCTAATGATAATGATTGTGATGATAATGATGCTTCAACAGAAGATGAATGTTCAGGAAGTCCTAGAGAATGTAGTAATGATGAAATAGATTATTGTTATAGTGGAGATGGTTATTGTCCGGACGGTTGTGAGTATAATGATGATAATGATTGC
>CAYVNO010000020.1:0-33590 GCA_964452935.1 uncultured Methanosarcinales archaeon
CGGAACAGCTAAAAGTGTTGATTACCTGCCGTTAACAAATTCTCAAGTACAATGTGATGATAATGATGCAGATGGTTTTTATGCAGATTGTAAGGCAGGAGCATGTTGTACAGCTGAAGAACTGGATTGTGATGATAGTAATAAGGATATTAGGCCTGCAGCAAAAACAAATTATAATTCTAATGTAACATTTTGTACAGGTACATATAATATTAATCCTGGAGGAGCTACTGTTATAACATTTATCCAAAATTGGATTACTATCGATTGTAATGGGTCAACTATTATTGGTCAGGGAACAGGGTATGCTTTTAGAATGAATGGTGGTGCTCAACCACTTCTTTCTACAACAATTAAAAACTGTAATTTTCAAAATTATAGTTATTTAGCTGATCTTAGAAATTCTCGTGGGCTTAATATTGATAATATTAATTTTACAAATACTTCTAACCAAGGTATTTATGCGAATAATGTTAATGGTTCAACATTTAATGCTATACATTTTGATGGGGCTAATTATGCGTTTAATATCCTTAATATGCATGATAACAATTTTACAAACAATGTCTTTGGGAATAACACAGAGGGTCAGAATATTTTATCAGGTAGTGATGATGGAAGCAAAGGAAATATGTCTGGGAATATAATTATGGATAATGTGTTTAAGGATAATCCTGCTGTAGGAATCGGTTTTTTCTTTATGCCAGAAGGGAATACAATTGTTAATAACACATTTGTTAATTTGGGGGGTACACCCATTAGCTTTGAGGGAGTTAACCACACTGTAATTTCTGGGAACACAATTCTATCAAAAGGTAGTTTATCAAATGAGTTCAATAGTTGTAATAATTTAACTATTTCAAATAATACAATTGTTGGTGGCGATGAAAAAGGGATTGATTTTGATACTACACATAATAGTACAATTGTGGGGAATTTATTGATGAATATTCAATCAGATAATGCAATTAATCTGATTGATTCATATGATAATAATATAACAGGGAATAATGTCAGTAATTGTAGTAGTTCATCTTCTTCCTTTATCTCAACAGTAACTCCTAGAAGGCATAATGGGAAGAATTATGCTAGTTGTATTGGTGGTGGAGGAAACTGTATTTTTTTCCAGAATGGTTCAACTACAGAGGATGTTGTAGCTGTAGATAGTGATGGCGATCAAATTCCTGGAATGAAAGGAACAGAAAATTATATGTTATGTTTAATAACAGATACTAATGTAGGTGCCAATAGCACTTGGTTTGTTAGAGATGACGCTTTTGCAGACTGTGATACATGGTATAATTCGGTCTACAAACAGGTAGTTGGTACTGCAACAGTTTCTTATCAAGAACCAGAGGTATTAACAGCGAATGGTGCTACTAAAGATTATATAGTTAGTTTTAATGCTTCAACTACACCAATGGGAGGATTTACTACGCCCCACCAAGTAGTTTATTATGAAAATGCTGTTTATGGAATTGGTTTAGAAGATTCATGTAGAAATTTCATATATGATAATTATCTTAATAATGGTTATAATGCAGATGATGCTGCTGATGGGGTTACTTGTCAAAACTTTTGGAATATTCCTAAACAAAAGGGCATGAATATTGTTGGCGGACCGAGTATTGGAGGAAATTATTACTCTGATTATAAAGGAACAGATGGAGATAAAGATGGTATTGGAGATGTTCCATATAATGGGATTGGCGATATTGCTGATCAGTTACCGTTAGTGCCGTTTGCTAGTAAATTTAATTTTGCTGGTAATACATATGATGCTACAGGAAATGTTTTAGCTAATTGTACTGTAAAAATAGAGGTATGGAACTTTTTCCCTGATTTCAAAAAGATTCATACGTATACCACAACATCAAATGGTACTGGATATTATAATTTAACCGGCATTTCTGCATTTCCAGGACCATATGGTTATAAACCGTCAGTAACTCATGCAGATGGAAATGGAAAAGTTGATTATGTTGGTAAATCACTTCCAGAATTGCCATTCCATATGATATCAGAAATCCCTAGTTTTAATCTTTATCTAGACCAAGCAGGAACAATTAATATAACTGCAGTTAATGGGACAGGAGCTTCTGTTCCTTTCTTTTATGCAATCAAAGATACTAATTTGGGATTCCCTGTAAAAGAAGAGTGGAGTGTTATGAGTGAGAATGTTATTGAATACGTTCCTTTGGATAGGAATTATTCTGTAGTTATATTCCCAAATATGTCATTTCCACTTAATTATGAGATTAATAATCTTACAGATTATTCAGGAGATAAGATTGATCTTGAGTTCAACACAACTCAGAATTTCGTTTGGGTTTCAGGTTATGTAAAGACGTTAGATAATCTTTCTGATTTTACAAATCTTAGTATTATTTCCTACATAACTGAACCAGGCAATATTATGTTCGAAAAATCTGTATTCCCTTTCAATATGTCTCAATGGAGAGGAGATGGAAGTACTGATTACTTTGATCCAAAAACAGGTTTTTATAACATAACATTAATGGGTAATTCCAATGGTATGAAAACCATAATGTTATTCATGGCATACAATAGTAGTGGAGATAAGATACATTATATCCAGTACATTAATCAGACATTAAAGAACACGGATATTTGGGACAATAATGTTACTGTTAGGCCTGCAGCAGGATCTTTCAATAAAACAATAACAATAAATAATGGTAGGACAGGTGGCAATATTGGATTTAATACAATTGCAACAAACTTTTCATTGGTTAATTCAACAAATGCTAGTATTTCAACATCAGCATTTTTAGATATGACTATTGATTATACAGATGTTGGTGGTGCTGAGTTCCATCTGATGCAAGATGTACAAGCTGATGCTTCAGGAGTGTTCTCTGTAACCTTATTAGCAGATCATGGAGTTGAGAAGATGGAGGTGTTTACAGAGTCAGCACCAATGAAGACGTCATTATCAGCAGCAGAAATTAATAATGGTACAACAAATCCTCCGGTTTATATTACTGTAAAAACTTTTGAACCAGGTTCAATTGATGGGAAGATTGGTGACTCTGATATTGAGATGAGAATGTTTAAGAGTAATGAACAGTGTAGTGTACCAAATCCACCTGATGAATGTTCAAAAGGAGATAAACAGACAAAGGATAAATTCGATCCTATGATTATGACTCTTGGTGGAGGAAAAGTTGATTTTGGTATGAAGATGAAATCAACAGGAATTGAAGTTAGGTATGTTGATGTAGATTTATTGGCTTCTGGTCCACCAGATGCAATGTTTGATTCATCAGCAGATAGATCTCAATCAGGAAGTACTGTTGAAGAGATTTGGTAGTTTAGGTCCAGATATTTACAAGTATGTTATGATAGGTGTTCCTTATACTGCTTCAGAAATTAATGAAGAGGATAATATCACCATGACTATTGATTATTTTTATGATGAAGACTGGAACATTATATGGGACAGAAGTACAGATCTATTAGTTGATTTATCTGATGATTTTGCATCATATACTGAAGCACCATATATTGATTATATCAATGGAAACGGTGGAGTTGTTTGTGATCCTGATGATGTTAATCTTACTGGAGGATTATGTTATAAGGACATTGATAATGACTTGTTATGGTTTAAGATACCACATTTCTCTGGTATTGGTCCTTCTGTTTCTGGAACGTCTTCAGGAGGAAGTAGCTCATCTTCACATAGTGGCGGTGGCGGAAGTGACTCAGCAACAACTGAAGTAACAGAAACAGACACAACAGTAAAAATGAGAGAAGGACAATACAAATCATTCACCTATGGTGGATCATCCCATAAAGTAACAATAAAAGACATTGATAGGGGTGAGAAGAAAATAACTATCGAAGTAAAGAGCACACCGCAAACATTCGAGTTATCAGAAGGAGAAAATGTTTTAGTAGACTTAGATGGCGATAATGATAAAGATTTGAGTGTAACATTTGTTTCAATTAGTGGTGTAGATGTCTACTTAACAATAGAAGGATACGACGATGAACCTGAAGGACAGGTCTCTGAACCAGTAGTGATTGATACAACAGAAGAGCCTGGAGAGGTAGAAGTTGAGGAAGAAGGACCAGTAACAAAAGAGGAGACATTCCTAGACCCATCTGAAGAAGATGTTGAATTCCAAGAAAAACTAGTACATGGGGAAGAACCATTAAACCCAATGACTGCAATTATTGCAGGGATTATTTTGTTGATGTTGGTAACTATTTATGAAGTATCGACATACATGTACTTAAAACATAAGAAAAGGAAATAATTTCTTTTTATTTATTTTATTTAATATAATCAGTTAGTGTTCTTTACTGCATCTGCTATTAGTGCAGCTCTTTTGCATTCTTTTATGTCATGGATTCTTATTATGTTTGCTCTATTTAGTATTCCTATTGATATTGATGCAATAGTTCCTTCTAGTCTTTGATCCACTGGTAGGTTGGTTATGTTGCCTATAAATGACTTTCTTGAAGGGCCGATTAAAATTGGATAATTAAAATCAAATTGATCTAAGTGTTTTAGTATTTGAAGATTATGTTCTGTTGTTTTTCCAAAGCCGATTCCCGGGTCTAATATTATTTTATTTATACTGGCTTGTTTTGCTTCAGAGATTCTTTTTTGAAAGAATTCTCTTATGTCATTTATTACATTACTGTATTGAATATTATCTTGCATTGTTTTTGGTGTTCCTAGCATATGCATTATTATAACAGGCACATCATATTTGGATATTATATTGGTCATTTCTTTGTTTCTTAATCCTGTAATGTCGTTTACTATATGTGCCCCTAGTTTTAGGCATTCTTCTGCTACTCTGGGTTTGTATGTGTCGATAGATATTAATACACCTGTTTCTTTTAGTTTTTTGATTATTGGTGTTACTCTTTTTAGTTCTTCTTCTTCACTAATTGGATCAGAACCCGGTTTTGAGCTTTCTCCACCGATGTCTATTATATCTGCTCCGTCTTTTATCATCTGTTTTGCGTGTTCTACTGCTTTGTTTGTGTCTAAGTATAGTCCTCCATCAGAGAATGAGTTTGGTGTTACATTTAGAACTCCCATCATTATTGTTCTTTTGTTATTGAATAAATCTTCAGTTTTCATTATGTTTCACCATATTGAGTATTTGTCCACAGTTACTTTTTATATTGTTTTCTTCTAGATCCCCTATACTTAGGATTGTTTCAAAGCCGTATGAGTTCAGTTGTTGAAGTAGGTTGTTTATTTGTGGGTTGATTGGATCTATGAGTGAATTTAGATTATTTAGTTTAGCGTTTTCTGTTGGGTTAATTGGTGTGAATTTTATGATGAATATGTTTGGATTGAAAAATTCCTTGATTATTTCTGGGTCAATTGGGTTGTCTTTTTCTGCAGCAAAGTTTAGTGTTATTTTTCTATCTCCTTGTTTGAAGAATCTTTCTCCGTATTCTGAGATTTGTCTGAAATTCCACTTATTTGTAGGAATCATTTTGTCCCTATTTTCTTGATTTGTCGAGTGTATGGAGAATTGAAGTTGGAAATTCCCTTTATTGTAGTAATTATTTTTTATTTCTATTAATTCTTCAAAGAATTTTTCATGGTTTGCTGGAGCGATTGTTGAGATACAAGGCATAAGTCCTGGAGCATTGTATTTGGTTGGGAGTTGTTTTAGGACTTCTAGAACTGAAGAGTTAAATGCTGGTTCACCTATTCTTGCAAATTGTATTTTGAATTTTTCAGAAGGTATGGTTTTGTTTGGAAATCTTTTGTTTACTAGGAAATCTATTTGTTGGAATATTTCTTCTGTGGTTAGTTTTCCGTTGAAAGATAGTCCTGCGTCACACATGGGACATTTCGTTGGACAACCGAATAGTGTTGAGATTAATAAAACCCATTTTTTTTCTATTGGAAGTGGTCGTTGAAATGATTCTGCAAATTCAATTAGGTATTTGTTATTGTTTCTGAGTTTTCCTATATACACTGTTGCTATGTCTTCTTTTCCATGCTCACTTATGATTTCCATTCTGTTTAGATAATTCTTTACTTTTTCTGCTGCAATTAATCCTTCTCCTTCAGCTATGTTTAGATATCTAACATTATTATTTACATCTCCTGCAAAGAATATTCCTGGTTGTTTTTCAGTTAGTATGTTTGGTGTTTTTCCTATTGCTACAATTATATGGTCTGTTTCTATTGTTATATTTCTGCAGATTATTTTAAGTTTGTCGTCTTTATCTTCTATCTGTCTTATATCCTGATTTGTCAATACGCTAATGTTGTTGTTATTTTCAACTCTTTGTTTTAGTATATCGATACATTTTGGAGTGTTTCTGCAGATGATTGTTACTTTGTTATTCTTTGCTAGGTTTAGTGCGTAATCAAAGGCTGCATCTCCGCCCCCGATTATTGTAAAGTGTTTATTATTTGTTTGTGGTATTTCTTTTAATTCGTAGAATAACTTTTTTGATGTGTAAAGTTGATCTTCATGTTCTATGTTTAGTTTTCTGGGTTTTGAACCTGTTGCAAGGATTATTGATCTAGATTTTAGTGTTTGATTTATTGTGTTTATTTCAAAGTGATTTTTGTTTTTTAATATTAATTTTACTTCTGTGAATAATGTTTGGATATTGTATTTGTTGAATTGGTTTATTATTAATTTTACTAGTTCTATTCCCGATATTCCCTCTGGGAAACCTAGGTAGTTTTCTATGAGGTTTGCGTTTAATAGTGATCCACCTAGTCTGTCTTTTTCTATCAATAATGGAGAGATTCCTGATCTTTTCAGCTGAATGGCTGCAGAGATTCCTGCAGGCCCTCCTCCGATTATTATTGTGTCATAGATTTTTGATTCTTTCAATTATTTCACCTGTACATATAGGAATAGCAAATCCGTGAGAGAGTGTTTTTAGACTAGATAGATGTAAATCTTCATTATAAGATGCTGTTGCATCTATTGCAAAATAAACGTTAAAATCGTTCATAAAGGCGTCTCTTGCTGTGGATTCACAGCAGAGGTGAGTCACTGTTCCAGTTATGATTACTGTGTTTATGTTAGATTTTTTTAGGATTGAGTTAAGTTCTGTATCATTGAATGCGCTGTATTTACTCTTTTTTATTATTGTTGTGTTTTCTGTGTTTAGTTTATCTGTTATTAGTGAGTGTTCTGTGTCTTCAAAGATTTGGTCGTCCCACCATCTTTGCATTGCATTGTTGTCATTTTTATCTTGAATGTGTCTTGTAAAGATTATTGGAATGTTTTTTTCTTTGAATATTGAGATTAGGTTGTTAATGTTTGGTATGATTGTGTTTGCTGATGGAATAAATGCGTGGGATTGGTTATTGAGAAAGTAGTTTTGCATATCTATTACTAGCAGTGCACAATTGTTTGGTTGATGTGTTGTTTTTTTGTTGTATTTGGTCAGTGTGTTAAGCCATTCTTTTGGCTTTTGGTTTATGTTTTCAGGTGTTAGATATAGTTCTTTTAACATGTCAATTTAGGAAGAATGTTGGGCTTATAAATGTTATCTTGGGGATTAAACTTTCCTTACAAAGCTTATAAATCCAGAATGTCCTATTCTTGAGGATGTTTTTGGTCTTATTCTTCGTTTATCTATTTCCCATTCACGTTCTATGATTTCTACTGTTTTTAGGTAGATGAATTTCTTGTTTTGTTTGACTGCATCGACGAAATCACTCACTTGAGGGATACAAGGAGAATAACTTACTAAGAATCCCCCCGGTTTTAGTGAAGCAGCGGCATGTGAAATAACTTCCCAAGGTTCAGGTAGATCTAAAGTAATTAAATCAAGGTTCTTTTTTGGGATTCCTTTGTAAATATCGTGTTGTTTTATTTCAATATTTTTTAGATTAAGATGTTTAATGTTATGTTTAACAATTTTTAGATGATCTTCTCTTAATTCGTATGTGTTTACTTTTCCCTTAGGCACTAAGTTTGCTAACATACAACATAAAGCACCTGTTCCTGAACCAGAGTCTACAATTTTCCAGTCTGGTTGTAGACCTGTTTCTGCGACGATAAATCCAACATCTTTGATTGGGATTGTTTGAGCACCATGCTTTATCTTTTCAAAAAGGTCTGAGAATTTTGATGTGTAAACTATTAACTCTTTTCCTTTGTGAGTCTTTACTTTTGTTCCTGGTTTTGCTTTTTTTATGTCCTCTTTTTTAACATAACCAAATTGGGTGTGTAGATCTTCTCCTTTGAAAAAGAATTTCTGTCCTTTTGTTGTTACTAAGACTTTGTTTGATTTCATTTTTTCTCGCTAACATATACCCTAAAGCCAGATTTTCTTGCGGTGTGTTTGATATTACCAAAGACTTTTTCCATTTTCTTTGATAACTCGTTACCTCCTTTGTTATGTCTGGCTACAATCTGTAATAATCCTCCAGAGTTTAAATATTTTGGGGATTCTTCTATGATTTTAAAGCATATCTCTCTTCCTGCATGTGTTGGGGGGTTTGATATGATTGTGTCAAACTTTCCAGTTATATTTTCAAATAAATCTGAATGAATTGGTTCTATATCACTTATTTTATTCAGTTTTAGGTTCTTTTTTGTTATTTTTATTGCCCTTTTATTTATATCACTCATAGTTATCTTTGTTTTTGGAAAAGCTAGTTTTATTGCTATACCTATAACACCAATCCCACAACCTAAATCTAATATGTTCCATGAATCTTTTATGATTGCGTTTTTTATTAATACCTCTGTGCCCCTATCTACTTTTTTTATTGAGAATACTCCTGAAGCAGTATATAAGTCAAAGGAGTTTTCTAGAAGTGTTGTGTTTATTTTTGTTATTCTTAATTTTGATGTTTGATCTTCATCATAATAATGAGTCATTTGGCACCTACTTGATGATTCCGAAAGAGGATAGAAGTAGACGATCTACTGCTTTGACTATATCATATCCTTTTCCTTGGATTGTTAGACAGTTTCCTTCTGCTTCCACAGAAGGTACATCATCTACATTAATAAAAATAACTGGATCTTCTGTTGATTCACAAGTAATTATTGGTGTATCTTGGCATGATTCGTTGTTATTGTTAGTACATGCAGGTATAAATGCGAGGCTGTATATTGTTGCCATGTTTTGTGTGAGTTCTCCTGTTCCTAATCCAACATATTGTAGTTGATCTCCTGTTGGGTCAAAAGTTAGATATGTTTGGAATTCGTAGTTTGCTATAGAGTTGTTCGCTATTAAAGTAAAGAATGGTTCTGGATCTCCAATTAATGGGATGTCTGATACTTCTTTTGGTCCGTAGTGTAGAGGAACATCATACAAAATATTTGAGTGCTTGTTCTGTATTTGTGTGTACCACAGACCATCTAAGTAAATAAAACTAAATCCATTGTAGACGTATGCTGTGTCTGTGTCCTTCCCTTCTAAAAGATTTTCTTGGTGTAACTCATCCAATGTTTTTGGGGTTGTGTCAAATATTTTTGGAAGTAAAAATAGGAATACAAGTATTAATAGTATAAGTCCAACTGCAAGATAAAAATATTTTGAGATGTCTTTTTCTTGTTCTTCGATTATTGGTTCTTCTATTTTTCCTTTTGCCATTTGTTTTTCTTCTTTATTCATTTCTTTAGTTATTTCTTCAAACTCCTCTGTATGCATTTTTTCTTTTTCTGTCAGTGGCTTTGGATCTTTCTCTAGTTTATCCTTTAGTTCTGGTAAGTCTGGAATTAATGTTTTGTTTTTTTTCTTTTTCATTTTAGTTTATTATATTTAGTAGGCCATACATTATTCTATCTTTGTATGCAAAAAGATCTGAAGAAGACCTTGCTGAGAGAGTTATACAGCTGTTATCAATTGTTATAGATGTGTTTTCAGCTTTTTTTAGGTATAAAATTGGGGAGTTTGGTGTTGCTTGAGTGCAATCTGTTGCTGTTAGAGTAGGATATAATGATGATGTGTTGGTTACTGCTACAATCAACCCCTTGTTCAATAGTATTGGGAAATCTTCTGTACCTAACTCCATTCTAAGTAGCTCAATTGATTGTATTAATTCATCATTTGGGTCAAAAAGTAGTGTAACTGCGTATGCTTGTTCTAAAGTTTGGGAAATTTCTGGAGCGAGTTCGAGACTTTCAACTGAATCAGGCAGATAATGGAATTTAGCAGTGTTTCCGTTTACCTCGGTTGTGAAGTAGTTGCCATCTAGTTCAAACTTATAATCATTATATGATTGGGTAGGATTAGAGCCTCCCTTCCACATACCTAGGACGCTTGTTGCCATAATTAATACAAAGAATAGTGAAACTACATTCCTTTTATTCCAAAATTTATTCTCTTTAGGTTTTCTCATGGTGTGTTAGAGAGATGGTTTATTTATATATTTTCTTGATTTTGACTATGTTTTATAACGAAACATTTATATACTCTTTTAACCATAACTTTCAGTATATACTGAAAGTTCAGAAAGTTATTGTTTGGTAAAAATGAAATCGGCAAAAGAAGAGTTTATTAATATTGTAGCTGAGAACAGCAAAGTTGATGGATTAGACGATTTATCAGCAAAGATTCTGGGGATTTTATATGTAGAGCCAAAAGAGGTGGCTTTGGAAGAGCTTGCAAAAAGAACTGGATATAGTCTATCTTCTGTGAGTACTGCTATGAAGTTTATGGAAAGAGCGTATATTGTAAAGAGGATTAAAAAACCCAGATCTAGAAAGATCTACTTTTATATGGAAAAAGACATGTTTTCAATGCTTATACAGATTATGAAAAGGAAATATGACAAAGTCATATTACCAACAAAAGAAAGATTCCCTCAGATAATAGAGAAGTATAAGAAGGATAAGTCAAAATATTCAAAAAAAGAGATGAAGATTGTAGAAAGCTATTATAAACAGGTTGTTGCTTCAGAAAAGATGCTTGGAAAGATGATTAATATGTTAGAAGGCATACAAAAGGTTCTGAAAAAAAGAGGATGAAGATGAAAGATAAAAAAAGCATTATTAGATTGGATAATGTGTGGAAAATTTATCAGATGGGTAATGTACAAGTTAATGCTTTAAGAGGTCTTAATCTAAAGATAAAACATGGAGAATTCGTTGCAGTTATGGGGCCTAGTGGTAGTGGTAAATCAACTGCAGTCAATATGATTGGTTGTTTAGATATCCCCACAAGAGGAAGAATATATTTAGAAGGTAAAAATATTTCTCATATGACTGAGTCTGATCTTGCACAGATCAGAGGGAAAAAGATAGGATTTATTTTTCAACAATTTAATTTAATTCCGACGTTAAATGCGTTGGAGAATGTTATGTTACCTATGACTTTTCAAGGAATAGATGCAGAAACAAGAAAGAAAAGAGCTACTGAGTTGCTTAAGATGGTTGGGTTAGGAGAGAGATTACATCATAGGCCTACAGAGTTATCTGGAGGACAACAACAGAGAGTAGCAATTGCTAGAGCGTTATCTAACGATCCTGAAGTAATACTAGCAGATGAGCCAACAGGAAATCTAGATACAAAAACAGGGAAGAAAGTTATGGAATTTTTGAAGAAATTACATAAGCAAGGGAAAACAATTGTAATGGTTACACACGAGCAGACGATTAGTAAGTTTGCTCAAAGAGTAGAATATTTAAGAGATGGTGTTGTAATAAAAACACACCATAATGGTTATAAAAAGAAGTAAACAAATCCGCTATGTGGATTTAAATTCAAAGGAGGCGAATTTAAAATGAAAAAAATATTATTGTTAGGAATTTTGGTTGTATTTATGTTTAGTTGTGTTGTAAATGCACAGATTGTAGATAATCCTAATTTAGCAGCAAGTTTAGTTTATCAAGATCCTGATCCGATTGAACCTGGAGATTATGTTGACTTGATATTTAGTGTTAAAAATGAAGGAACTGGTTCTGCAAAGGGGGTTACTTTTAAGTTAGATCCTGAGTTCCCGTTTAGTATGTATGAAGATGGGAGTGACGAGAAGTATGTTGGCGATATTGGAGTTTATGATGCAGATGAGATTAATACGGGGGAAGTGACGGTTAGTTATAGGGTTGCTGTTGACCCTAATGCGATAGAAGGATTGTATGATTTAGAGTTATTGTATCAGACAGAGAATGAAGGAGCAGTTGGGCAGTGGCAGACGTTTGATTCATTTCAGTTGAGAATAAGAACATCAGAAGCGTTTATTTCTGTTACAGAAGTTTTGACTGAACCAGAAAGAATAAGACCTGGTGAGTCAGCAGAAGTTACATTCAATGTTAAAAATGAAGGAGGAAACGATTTAAAAGATATAAGTATAGAGATAGATACAAAGAATGCAACAAAGTTTTCAGTTGTTGGGACATCTAATGAGATAATAATTTCTAGATTAAATTCAGGAGAAGATATTAGTGTTCAAAGAACAATGATAGTTGACGCTGATGCAGAATTAAAATCATACAAAGTTCCTTTGAATATGAATTATACTGATGATTCAGGCAATGCACACAGTAAAAAGATTTATGTTAGTATGATTGTAGATAGTACACCAGAATATATCTTAAACTTAGAAGAGACAGAGATATATCAAGCAAAGAATAGAGGAGATTTAGTCATTAGTTTATCTAATGTTGGAGCTGGTGATATCAATTATGCAACCTTGGAGTTAAAAGAGAGTGAGGATTATACCATTTTATCTGCAGATACAATCTACTTGGGAAACCTTGAACCAGATGATTATGAGACTGCAGAGTTTGATATATATGTTGAGGAGCATCAAGAGTATCTTCCTTTATTATTTAGTCTTTCATACAAAGATAATTTCAATAAAGCTTATGTAGAGGATATTGAGTTAGGTATGAAACTTTTTAGTAATAGGGAGGCAGCAAAGTACGGTTTGAAAGAAGGTGGAACAGGCTATTTTTTCATAGTAATTTTTGTGATAGCTGCAGGAGCTATAGGTTATTACTATTACTTTAGAAGAAAAAAGAGGAAGAAGTAATCCTCTTCTTTCTTGGAGGTCTTTATGAAAACTGATTTTGTTAAAATAGCTTGGAAGAATTTATGGAATAGAAAGATTAGGTCATTGTTAACTGTAATTGGGATAATAATTGGTATTGCTGCGATAGTTGGTTTGATTTCTATTGGTAATGGGTTGAATAATGCTATAGAAGAACAGTTTGAAAAGATTGGTTCTAATCGGATATTTATTATGGCAAAAGGAGGTTTGACTGGTGCTAGTGGAAGTTTAACAACAGAGGATGTTGAAACTTTAGAGAAGATGCCTGATTTTGTTTATGTTACTCCTTATTTATTTGAATCTGTTGTTATAAGGTATGGTAATGAAAAGTACAATTATAATTTAATTGGATTTCCTAGTGATGATGCTGAAGGAAGATTTCAAGGCATGGATATTTCAGTTAGAGATGGGAGATATTTCACAGATAAAGAAGAAAATGTTGTAATGCTGGGCCATCTAATTGCAAAGGATGGGTTTAAACAGGAGATCCGTATTAATAATAATATTGAGATAAATGGGAGAAAGATGAAGGTTGTTGGAATATTTGATGAGATTGGTAATCCTGAAGATGATAACCAGATTTATGCTCCAATTGATGCTGCTAGAGAGATATTTGATCAACATGAGATTGTAAATGTGATTGATTTAGTAGTAAAAGATGGAAAAGATATTGATCAGATTGTTAAGAAGATTGAAAGAGTGTTAGAGAGAAAGAGAGGAGATGATAATTTTGATGTATCGACACCGGAACAGATTCTTGCACAACTAGGGAATGTTACATTGATTGTACAGATTGTTCTTGTAGGTATTGCTGCGATATCTTTAATAGTTGGTGGAATTGGAATAATGAATTCGGTATATACTAGTGTTTTAGAGAGAAGGAAAGAGATTGGGATAATGAAATCAATTGGTGCAACAAATAGTGATATACTTTGGGTCTTTTTGATTGAGGCAGGAATAATGGGGTTGATTGGTGGAGTAGTGGGAGTTATTGTTGGATCGTCTATTGCGTGGTTAGTTGGGTATGGTGCAGCACAAGCAGGATTTAGTTTATTACTAATTAAAATTAATCCGTTATTGATTTTGTTTGGTATGAGTTTTGCATTTATTGTTGGAGTATTTTCTGGGTTTTTACCAGCTAAAAAGGCCACTAAATTAAAACCTGTAGATGCGTTGAGGTTATAATATGATAAAAGATTATACTTTATTTTGTATAAGGAACTTGAGGAAGAGAAAGTTAAGAGCTTGGCTTACCATATTAGGTATAATTATTGGTATTGCTGCAATAGTTGCGTTAATTTCAATTGGGGATGGAATGAGTAATGCTATTGAAGATCAGTTTAGTAATATGGGTGTAAGCAATATTAGGATTGTTCCTGCAAATCTAAGAGGACCACCTGTCGGAGATTTGGGATTAGATAAAGAGGATGGAGAGTATATTGAAACTATTGTTGGTGTTGAGTATGTTAATCCACTTTTAATGCAGTATTCAACTGTTGAGTACAATAATCTGCAAAACTATATTATGATAATGGCTTATGATACTGAGTTAGGAGATAAAGGCTTTTTGGATGTAGATGTGGATGTTGAGGAGGGGAGATTGTTTCTTCCTGGAGATAAGAACTCTGTTTTAATTGGTTATGATATTGCACACCAAACGGATAAATATTTTGATAAAGAGATAGATGTAAAGAATAGTATATACTTAGATGATGAGAAGTTTAGGGTAATAGGGATATTTGAAAAGATGGGGAATGAGATTGATGACAGAATTTATTTGCCGTTAGAAAAAGCAAGAGAATTATTTGATCAACCAGATATTGTAAATGCTTTTGTTGTTAAGGTTGCTGATGGACTAGATACAGAAAAGATGGCTGATGTAATACAGAGGAAATTAGAGAGAAAAAGAGGAGACGATGATTTTGATATTTTTACTCCTGCACAGCTTTTGGAACAGTTTAATCAAATCTTAGGTGTTGTTAAGGCTGTGTTGGCAGGAATTGCTGCAATTTCCTTATTTGTTGGTGGATTAGGAATAATGAATTCTATGTTTACTAGTGTTTTAGAGAGGACAAGAGAGATTGGAGTAATGAAAGCTGTTGGTGCAAGGAATTCAGATATAATGATAATATTTATGATTGAGTCCGGTTTGATTGGGATGATTGGTGGAGTGATTGGAGTTTCGATAGGCGTTACTGTTGCATTTATGGTTGAATATGGTGCAAAGATATTTGGATTTACTTTATTGAATATTAAGATTGATATATTTTTAGTTTTATTTGGAATATTATTTGCATTTATTGTTGGAATGATCTCAGGATTAATACCTGCGATAAGAGCAGCAATGTTGAAACCTGTTGATGCTCTGAGGTACGAATGAGGAAGTAAGATGCATGAGACTATAATTGCCAAAGATATTATTGAAACTGCACAAAAACAAGGTGTGGTGAAGGAGATAGTTGTAGAAGTTGGACAGTTAGGGCATTTGCCCATTAATGAGATGAGAGATGTTCTTGAAGAGTTAGTTGATTGGAAAGTTACAGTTATTGAGAAGAAGGCTGTTGTTAGGTGTAAGTGTGGATATGAGGGAGATCCTAAAGTGTTGGAAAAGGGTCATGACCACAATGTTTTTATATGTCCGAAGTGTGAGAATATACCAGAGGTTTTAGAAGGAGAAGATATTGTTTTGAAAAAAGTGGTTGTCGATGAGATGGAAAAAGAAGATAATTAGTGGGAAAACAAGACATGTGTTGTTAAAGTTACTCCCTGTTTTGATTATTGTATTCTTGTACTTTTTAATTCCTAGACCTGAAAGTTTAAGTGCTGAAGGATGGAAAGCGATATTTATTTTTTTAATAACAGCATATTTATGGGCAAGTGAAGTTATCCATTTATCTGTGACTGCAGTTATTGTTGTTTTGATGTTGTTATTTACAGGAACTGTTGATGCTAAAACGGCATTAAGTGGATTTGGTTCAAGTGCTCTGTTTGTTATTATTGTTGGTTTTGCTATTGCAACTGGTTTGGTTAGTACTGGTTTAGATAAAAGGATTGCACATGAGATATTGAAATATTGTAAGACAGAGAAAATGGCTTTATTGGGTTGTATTGGGATTACTGCTTTCCTATCTATGATTATGAGTAATACGGCGACAGTTATTCTAATGTTACCAATAGTTACTCACATGGTGAAAAGAAGTAGTTTACATAAGCTTGCATTTTTTTTAGCGATTGCGTTTGCTGCAAATATTGGTGGGATTGGTTTTTTGATTGGGACTCCACCAAATATAATTGCAGCAGAGGCTTTAGGATGGAATTTCTTTGAATGGTTTAAGATTGGTTTTCCAGTAATGATTGCGTTATTGTTTTTCCTTTATGTTAGTTTTTTACTTTATTTTAAACCAACTTCACACAAAGTTAAGATTAAGAAAGAAAAGTTTGGTGTTATGAGTAGGAAAGAAAGGATTTCTGGTTTAGTTATTTTGTTGACTATTGCTTTGTGGATGACTTCTCCCTTGCATGGGTTGAGCACCATTACTGTTGGGTTAATTGGGATGATTTTAATGTTTATTTTTGTCTATAATTGGAAGTATTTTCAGAGCCATACTGATTGGGGTGTTGTGTTCTTGATAGGAGGAGCTATTTCATTGGGTAGTGCAATGCAGAGTACAGGAGCTGCTGATTGGATTGCTTTGAGATTTATTGAGTTAACTGGGTTTACGAATCCGTTGTTTATTGTTTTTAGTTTGGTTGTTTTTAGTATCATTATTACTCAGTTTATACAGAATACAGCAACTGCAGCAATAATGGTCCCTGTTTTGATTGGGTTGAGTGATGTTTTAGGTATTAGTAAGGCTGCGTTGGTTATTCCTATGGCGATTGGTGTTTCATGTACATTCTTAATGCCTCCAGGAACAGCACCAAATGCAATTGTCTATAATTTCACACACATTAATACAAGGGAGATGGTGAAGGCTGGGATCCTTCCTACATTGTTTTCATTGGTTGTTATGTTTGTGTTATGTTGGTTGATGTTGTAGAAATACATATAAACACATAGATATTCTCTTTTATTATGTGTTTAGCTATACCTGGGGAGATTGTTGAGATTAGGGGGAATAAGGCTGTAATTGATTATAAAGTAGAGAAAAGAACAGCGATTATTGATTTTGTTGATGTTGAAATTGGTCAATATGTGTATGTCCAGGCAGGGATTGTTATTGAAGTGGTTGAGAAGGAGAAAGCTGAGAAGTTTCTAGAGGTTTGGTTGGGTAGACTTGATAAGTTGAAGGATGTTGATGAGAGATTAAGTAAGATTAAAGAGATAGAAGGTGTTGATTCTAATTTTAAGCATGTTATTGAGAAAGTGTTAGAGGGAATGCCCATCTCTAAAGTTGAGGCGTTGTTTATATTAAATACTTACAAGAAAGAGAATTTGGAGTATTTATTTAGTGTTGCTAATAACCTAAGGTCAAAGAGTATTGGAAATAGTTGTTGTGTTCATGGGTTGATTGAGTTTTCTAATTATTGCAAAAATCACTGTAGTTATTGTGGGATTAATGTTGAGAATACTAAATTAAAAAGGTATAGGATGAGTGAGGAAGAGGTAATTGGGTGTGTTGTTGATTCTGTTGAGAGGAAGCAGTTCAAAGTTATTGTTTTACAGAGTGGAGAGGATTTCTGGTATACAAAAGAGAAATTGGTTAAGATTGTTAAAGGAATTTTAGAAAAATGTAATGTTTTACTGTTTTTGAGCATTGGTGTTAGGGATGTTGAGACATATAAAGAGTTGTATGATGTGGGTGCGAGAGGGGTGTTGTTTAGATTTGAAGAATATAATAAGGATTTATATGATCAGATGCATGGTGGAGACTATGAGTTAAGGATTGAGACATTAAAGATGTTAAAAGATCTTGGGTATTTAATTGCAACTGGTTTTTTAGTGGGTTTACCTAAACAAAAGCCAGAGAATGTTGTGAAAGATATTTTGTATACTGGATCGTTTAATCCTGAGATGTATTCATTTGGTCCGTTTATTCCACATCCTTGTACTAAGTTTCGAGGAGAGAAGAAGATAATCTTAGATGATATGCTAAAGGTTATTGCTTTAACTAGATTAATTGATCCAAAGTCAAGGATATTGGTAACTACTGCTTTAGAAACCCTTGATAAAAAGTATGGTCGTAGGAAAGGTTTGATGAGTGGAGCAAATTCGTTAATGATTAATTTAACTCCAGATAAATATAAGAAATATTATGAGATTTATCCAAGGAAATATGGTGTTGAGAAGAGTGTTCCTGTTTTGATTAAAGAAGCAAGTGATTTATTGTATTCGTTGGGTAGATTACCGACAGATTTAGGAAGAGGTGTTTAGCAATGCTAAACACTCTGGGCCTCCCCACCATTAACAGAAACACCTATTGGCCCACCCTTGACTATGAAAATGAAATGCACAACTAATCAAATCATTGATGAAGAAAAGATTAAGAGGATTTTGGAAAGTTCTGAAGGAGATGTAATGAGTATTATTGAAAAGGCTAAGCAGTTAAAGGGTTTGAGTTTGGAAGAGGTTGGGGGGTTGTTGAATTGTTGTAGTGATGATGTGTTGTTTGAAACTGCAAATTATGTTAAGAATGAGATTTATGGAAAAAGGGTTGTGTTATTTGCTCCGTTGTATGTTACAAATGAGTGCGTTAATGATTGTTTGTATTGTGGGTTTAGAAAGAGTAATGATGTTGTGAGGAAGACGTTGAGTGTTGAAGATATAAAGAGAGAGGTTTTAGAGTTATTAAAACAAGGGCAGAAGAGGTTGTTGTTGGTAGCAGGTGAGAAAGAGGTTAATGTTAAAGAGATGGTTGATGCTGTTTATTCTGTTGAGTATAATGGAAATAGAATTAGGAGAGTAAATGTTAATTGTGCTCCAATGAATTTTGACGTGTTGAAAGAGTGTGAGATTGGGACATATCAACTGTTTCAGGAAACATATCATAGAGAAACTTATTGTAAAATGCATCCTTCTGGTCCTAAAAAAGATTATGATAGAAGATTGAGAGTTATGAGTGAAGCGTTTAAAGCTGGTATTGATGATTTAGGAATTGGTGTTTTGTTTGGTTTGTATGATTATAAGTTTGAAGTTTTAGCGTTATTAATGCATGCGAAGTTTATGGAAGAGAATTATGTTGGACCACATACAATATCTGTTCCTAGAATTGAACCAGCAGAAGGTGTTGACTTTAAGGTGCCAAAAGCGGTTAGTGATAATGAGTTGAAAAGAGTTGTTGCTATTTTGAGGTTAGCTGTTCCTTATACAGGGATAATATTATCGACTAGGGAAAAGGGAGAGTTAAGAGATGAGTTATTATATCTAGGTGTTTCACAGATAAGTGCTGGTTCTAAAACTTCACCAGGAGGGTATTCTTCGGAAGGGTATGGGGAGCAGTTTAGTTTATTTGATAATAGAAGTTTGAAAGATGTTGTTAAAGAGATTTGTAAAAGAGGGTATATTCCTTCGTTTTGTACTGCGTGTTATAGGTCTGGAAGAACTGGGAAGGATTTTATGGATTTAGCAAAGCCAGGTTTGATAAAGAAGTTTTGTTTGGCAAATTGTTTGTTGACATTTAAAGAGTATTTAGAAGAGTTTGGTGATGATGAGTTGAAGAAAGTTGGAGATGAAGTTATTAATTCGCAGATTGCTGAAGTTGATAATAGTGTTAGAGAAAAGGTTGTTGAGAAGATGAAGAAAGGTGGAAAGGATGAGTATGTCTAAGATATTCTGTTTTGGGAACGAATTCATAAAAGATGATGCTTTAGGTAAAGAGATTGCTGATATGTTGATAAAGGAAGGAGTTGATGTTGTTAAGTGCAATTACCCTGATGAGTTAATCGAGTGGAATGGTGATTTAAGTGAGATTGTGATAGTTGATGTTGTTAAGGGGATTAATGAAGTCATGATTATTGAGGATTTGGAGATGTTAAAGGAAAGAACATTAAATTCTGCACATGATTTTGATTTAGGTACCTTCTTGTTAATAATGAAAGAGATGGGTGAAATAAAAAAAGTTAAGATAATTGGTTTACCTATTAATGGAGATAAAGAGAGAGTGTTTGAGAAAGTGAAAGAGATACTTAAGACTCTTCCCACTTCAACTCAAGGAAGTGTGTAGAACAAGACATACAAGGATCATATGCTCTGATTAGTTTTTGTATTTCATGTTTAATTTTATCTTTTGGTGTTTTTTTATTTAACATTAAATCAATGTATTCTTTGATTGCTTCTTCCATTGTTTGTAGGTTTTGTGAAGTTGGAGTTGTTATGTCGGCAAATGTGCAACAACCATTTTTATCAAACTTATATGTGTGGAATAACATTCCACGAGGAGCTTCTGAAGCTCCTATTCCTGTGGCTTTTCTTGGTTTAATCTTTGGTCTTGGTTCTTGTTTGAATTTATTGCATTCCAAGATATCAATACATCTTACTATTCCTTCATAAATTTCTATTGCTTGTGCTAGGTTATTCATAAATGGGTTGAATAGTTGTTTTTCTATGAATTTTGTATATTGTTGAGATCTTTTTGATAAGAAATAACGGTTGTCTAACACTCTAGCTAAGGCTCCGACTGTATATGACTTTCCTGATTTGACGACAAATTCTGAGGTTGAGCCATGTTTTAGGTATTCTTTAAAATGGGTTTGGTAATCGTTTGTTGGGAGACATCTGTGACCAACGCATTTGATTATTTTATCTGAATAGAATGGTTTTTCTCCGAACAATGAAAAGTACTCTGTTTTTTTCTCAAATTTTGGACATTTCAGAGATTTGAAAAGTTTTACTGTTTCTTGTGCATCTTTTTTTGCATCTCTTAGTTGTTTTAGTAACTCATTTAGATCTTCTTGTTTGGGAATTCTTGAGAACCCTCCTGGAACTGCTGCAATTGGATGAATATCTCTACCAGCCATTACTCTTACGACTTTGTTACCTGCCTGTTTTATTTTTAGTGCACATTTTAGGTAATTCTTATGTTTTGCAGCCATTTTGATTGCGTTTTCATATCCAAGATAGTCTGGAAGAACTAGAAAGTATAAATGAAGTACATGGCTTTGGATTGTTCCTCCAATTAGGAGAAGTTCTCTTAAAAGGTTTGTTTGTTCTGAGACTTTTATTTTGAATGCGTTTTCTATTGCTTTTAATGCTGTGACTGAGTGAACAACAGAACATATCCCACAAATTCTTGAAGAGATATGAGAGATGTCATTGTATTTCTTTCCTTTTAGAATTCCTTCAAAGAATCTTGAACCTTCAAATGTTGAGAGTTTTACCTTTTCTACTCTATTTTTCTCTATTTTTACATGAAGTTTTGCGTGTCCTTCTATTTTTGTTATATGATTTAGGTTTATTGTTTTCATTTTAGGATTTATCTTTAATGAACTTTGCAAATGAACGGTCAAAGGTTGCTTCTGCTTCTTTTGAAAAGCAGCATGCAGGTAGTTGATTTTGTGATAGGTGATAATGTAGGCATTCGCAACATATCCCTTTTCTAGGACATCCTTGATATGTACAATTACATTTATTTAGGTTTGAATCTTTTTTACATTCCATTATTTCATCCCTCCGAACTTTCTTAGTTTGTTGTAGATATCTTTTTCTGATAATCCAAAGTTTTTGAATAAGTTAATTTCTGCTGCAAAGTTTGCTTTTTCTAGGGGACCTCTACAGAGAATACATGGAATATCATTTTTTAGACAGATAGCATCACAACCGCCATGAGTTATTGCTCCTAAGCACTCTATTTTTTTTAGTAAAAAGCAGTTCTTACCTCTTTTTGGGCATTCGTTACAGACTGGTCCGATAAATTCTCCCATTTCGCATTTTTTACAGTAGTTTTCTAGGAATTCTATGAACTCTTTTTTTATTATTGGGCATCCTCTTAGATAATGGTCAACTTTTACGTATTTATCAATTCCTGTTGCCTCAACTGAGTCGTTGAGCATTTTTTGGTTATAGACATATTTGTTTAACTCTTTGTTATCAATGAAATTCCTCATAGAGGGGATTCCCCCATGGCAAGAACATGCTCCTAATGCAACAACATATTTTGATTTTTTTCTGATTTCCTTTAGTTTTTTTATCTCTCTTTTTGTGGTTATTGCTCCTTCTACAAATGCTATGTCAAAATTAGTGTGTCTGTTCTTCTCTTTCAATAGATGAAAGTACTGGACATCGAATTTATTGAGAATATCAAAGATCTTGTCTATGAATAACACTGTGAATTGGCAGCCTTGGCAGCATGTAAATGTGAAAAATCCTATTTTTAGTTTTTTTGAAGGCATATGTGTGTCTTTGTAGGGAGAATATTTATATTTTTCCTATTTATACCCTTATTTATGGAGTGTGTAATAGGAATTGATGCTGGAACTACTGGGATCACTGTTATGGCGTTTGATAGAGAGACAAATATTCTTTGTAAGAGATATTCTGAGTTTAAGCAGATTTATCCAAAACAAGGGTGGGTAGAGCATGATCCATTGGAGATTATTTCTGTTGTTAGGAGATTGCTTGATGAAGTGATAGAGTTAGTTGGTAAGGAGAATGTTAAATCTATTGGAATCACTAATCAAAGAGAGACCACAGTTGTGTGGGATAAGAGTGGGAAACCAGTTTATAATGCGATTGTTTGGCAATGTAGAAGGACTGCAGAGATTTGTGAAGAGTTGAAGAAGACAGGGATTAATTTTAAGGAGAAATGTGGGTTAGTGGTTGATGCTTATTTTTCTGGGACAAAGTTGAAGTGGATATTAGATAATGTAAAGTGTGAGAATGTTTTGTTTGGTACGATTGATACATGGATTTTATGGAATTTATGTGGAGTACATGTAACTGATGTTAGTAATGCTTCTAGAACATTGATGTATAATATTAACACACTTGAGTGGGATGATGAGATTCTAAATGTTTTGGGAGTTAGTAAAGAGATGCTGCCAGCAGTTAAATCAAGTTCAGAGGTTTATGGACACTTTAATGGAATTCCTGTTAGTGGGATTGCAGGAGATCAGCAGGCTGCATTGTTTGGGCAATGTTGTTTTAGTGAAGGAGATGTTAAGAATACCTTTGGGACAGGATGTTTTATTTTAATGAATACTGGGGAGAGAAAGGTAAATAGTGATGATTTGTTAACAACTATTGGTTGGAAGATTGGTGATGAAGTAGTTTATGCGTTAGAAGGAAGTGTTTTTGTTAGTGGTGCAGCTGTTCAATGGTTGAGAGATGGTTTAGGTTTAATTAAAGATGCTTCTGAGACAGAAAAAATGGCATTGAGTGTGGAGAATAATGGTGGAGTTGTGTTTGTTCCTGCATTAGCTGGGTTGGGTGCCCCTTATTGGGATATGTATGCAAGAGGGACAATGATTGGGATGACTAGAGGGACGAAAAAGGAACATATTGTTAGGAGTGTACTTGAATCTGTTGCTTATCAAAACAAAGATGTTGTTGATTTAATGGTGAGGGATTCTGAGATTGGAATGAAGGAGATGAAAGTTGATGGAGGCATGGTTGTTAATAGCTTTTTGATGCAGTTCCAAGCAGATATGTTGAATTGTAGGATTGATGTTGCTTCTGTAAGTGAGACAACATGTTTAGGTGCTGCGTTCTTAAGTGGGTTAGCGGTTGGTTTTTGGTCAAGTAGGGATGAAATTAAGGGTAGATGGAAATCTAGTAGGAAATATGGGAGTATGATGGATGAAGGAGAGAGGGAATTTTTGTATTCTATGTGGAAGAAGGCTGTGAGTAAAAGTAGAAATTGGACAAAACATATATAAATAAACTTGGATTCTTAGCTCACATGGGTAATAAAGAGCTTATAGATGAGATTAAGAGACTGAAAGATGAGAAGAATGCTGTTATTCTTGTTCATAACTATCAGAGGCCTGAGATTTATGAGGTTGGAGACTTTATTGGGGATTCGTTTGCTTTAGCTAAAGCTGCTAAAGAGACCAATGCTGAGATTATTGTGTTTTGTGGTGTTGATTTTATGGCTGAGTCTGCTAAGATATTGAATCCTAATAAGAAAGTGTTATTGCCTGCTTTATCTGCTAAATGTCCGATGGCTGCAATGGTTACTCCTGAAGGCATTAAAGAGTTAAAAGAAAAGAATGAGAATGCGGCGGTGGTTTGTTATGTCAATACTTCAGCAGATGTTAAGGCGGTATCTGATGTTTGCTGTACATCGAGGAATGCTGTTAAGATAGTTGAGAGTTTAGATGCTGAAAAAGTTATTATGGTTCCTGATTATCATCTAGGAAATTATGTGAAATCAAAAGTTAATAAAGAGATTATTCTTTGGGATGGGTATTGTTATGTACATAGTGCTGTAATACCATCAATTGTTGAGAAAGCTAAGAAGAATCATCCTGAAGCTGTTGTTTTAGTTCATCCCGAATGTCCGATGAATGTTATTAATTTAGCTGATTTTGTTTGTAGTACAGAAGGGATGGTTAAGGTTGCAAAAGAGAATGATGCAAATGAGTTTATCATTGTAACAGAAGAAGGGATGGTTGAGAGATTAAAGATAGAATGTCCTGAAAAGAAGTTTTATCCTGGAGCTGGTGTTTGTTTTAATCAGAAGTTTATTACATTAGATTTAGTTAGAGATGCTTTGAGAGAGGGGAAGCATGTTATTGAGATTTCTGAAGAGATTAGAGTAAATGCAGAGAAAGCTTTGAATAGGATGATTGAGATTTGTAAGTGAAAATGAAGATAGGAATTATTGGATGTGGTTTTATTGGTGGGAAACTTGCTGAGAGAGTTAAATCTATGGAAAAATGTGAGTTAGTTGCTGTAAATGATATTGAAAAAGAAAAAGCACAGAAGATTATTGACTCTTATGAAGGGGTTGAGTTTTTAGAGATTAATGATTTGGTGAAGAGGTGTGATTTAGTGATTGAGGCTGCTCATCCTGAGATTGTTATTGATTTGGTGAAGAGGTGTATTTGTGAGAAAAAAGATGTTATGATAATGAGTTGTGGAGGATTAGTTGAGAATTTAAGATTATTAGAAGAAGCTAAAAATAGTGGAGTTAAAGTACATGTTCCTTCTGGATCTATAGGGGGGCTAGATGTTGTAAGGGCTGCTAGATGTGGAGAGATTGAGAGTGCTGAGTTAGTCACTACAAAACCTGCTTCTAGTTTAGGTGATGTAAGGGAGAAAAAGGTTTTGTTTGATGATGGTGTTAAAGAGGCTGTAAAAAAGTTTCCTAGAAATATTAATGTTGCAGCTGCTTTAGCTATTGCTGTTGGAGATATAGATAAGGTAAATGTAAAGATAGTTTGTGATCCTAGTGTTGATAAGAATATTCATGAAATAGTTGTAAAGGGAGATTTTGGTGTTATGAATTTTAAGATTGAAAATGTTCAGAGTGAAAATCCAAGAACCAGTTATTTAGCTTTGTTGAGTGCTATCTCTTGTTTAGAGGAAATTTCTCTTTCTTGTTGAGTCTTTTTATTTGTTTGTGTATTTTGGTGTATCCTTTTTTGAGATGAGATGAGCTGTGGTTGTATCCCCTTTTTATTTGATTTGTTCCTGTGTCTACACTCTTTTTAACTTCAAAGACTATTCCTGAGATTGGTCTTACTGCGACTAGTTTTATGAATAGTTTTGTTGTATCAGATGCTTTTACTTTTCTTTTTTCTTCTAGTAAAGGAAGATAGTTATACAGCGCTAGTATTCTCACTAATCCTGAGATAAAAAAAACTATTTGATATTGAGAAACTAAGAAAGACGGGACAGTAACGTTATTTGCTATAAAACTACCAAACAAGGATCCAATGAATAATAGGATGCCGAGAATTACGTTATGATAAGCTATTGCTCTTGTTCTATTGTGTGGTTTTACTGCATCAAAATGATAGTTACTTGTTGAGAGGTTAAATCCTGCCCAGACAAATCCTGCAATCATTTGAATTATAATAAAATAGATAACTCCCCCATTGATAAGCCATAAAAACGGAATGCCTGCGATAGACCACCCTGTAATAAACATTATTTTTTTATTACCAAAGACGTGGCTATGTTTCCCCCAATAGACCATTGTTAAGAATGTTACAACAGATGCTGCACTAAATATAAGCATAAGTTGGAAATAGTTATATCCTAGACTGTAAAGAATAAATGCAGAATAGAATGGTGAGGCTATTGCAACTCCAAACCTAAATAATGAGTGATAGATAACATATCTTCCATAGTTTGTCTTTGTTAATCTTTTCATAAAGTCATGGAAAGTGAATGTTGCTTTCTTTTTTAGTGTGTGGAGTGGTTCTGTCATTTTCTTGAAGTATGCCCAAGATAACCATCTTCCTAAAAATGCGAATGTAAAGAGTATGAAAAAACCTATCCAGACATTGATATTTTCAAATGAATATAATATAATTCCAAAAATAACAACGCAACTAGTTGCGACAGCACCAATTGCTTTATTTCTTTTTCCAAAATATATTCCACGTTCATCCTCTTTTACAATATCTCCCATCATACTGTTCCAAGCAGGTGCAATGAACTCTCCTAGAACTATATAAAGTGTGAAGAAAGCGATTAAGAATGGTAGGCTGAATGATTTGAATATTAGAGGTAGGATAAAGATAGGTATCCAACATAATGCTTGTAAAAGAACACCCATCATTATTACTCTTTTCCTTTCTTTAAATCTCTCGACGACTTCTGCTGTGAATAGTTGTACTAATGATGAAGCAAGTCTTGGGAGTGATGAGAGGACTGCTAGCTGAGTGTTTGTTGCGTTTAAGGCTATTGCAAATGCACTCATATAAGTATCTGCTACAGAAGATGAAGCTGCATATGCTGATCCTTCCAATATAGAGTAATTTAGATTCTTTTTTCTAGTTCTTTCATTTATTTTGTTGACTCTCTGTCTTATTTTCTTATCTAGAAGCATAAATATCCATTAGTTAGGGGGTTTATATTATTTTCTCTTTTTTAGAGATTTAAGATACAGATTAAGTTTGATTCTTATTTTTTCTTTTAATTCTTTGTTTACTTTTAAAGAGTTTATTTCAGTGTTCCAATCAATGTCTTTTATATCTGAGATGTTACTTTTTAATGTTCTATTTGCTTTTTTGCATTGTGTTTGTATATCTTTTGTGTATTTTGAGTTGAATTGTTTGATAATTGGAAACTTACTTATAGAATTTGCTCCTGCTTTTAGTAAAGTTGAGACCCAATTTGTTCTGTCTGTCCAGATCCCTGCTTCAATGTTTATTTTTGGGAAATTTATTCTAGTTAATGCGATCCACTCGCTGTAGTACTCTAATCTTGGTGGAGGTGTTTTTTCAAAGATTGTTCCTTTTTGGGGATTCAATGAATAGAAATGTATTTTGTTGATTTTGTGTTTCTCTATGAACTCTTTTAGTAGTTTGAAGTCGTCAATTGTCTCTCCAAGTCCAAGAATAATAGTTATTGCTTTTTTTAGTTTTAGGTCTGTAGCTTGTTTTAGCATGTCTTCCATTGGTTTATGTGGTTTTGAAGGGCAGACATGTTTGTGAATTTTTGGATTAACTGATTCGATTGCTGCTACAACTCCTTTTATGTATGGTTTGAATTTACTTAATTCTGAGTTTTTTAATGGGCCAATGTTAATGTAGAACTTTTTTCCGTAGACTTGGTGGATTAGTTTTAGTAATGTTTGGAATTCTGTTGTTTTGAATGCGTTATGTCCTCCTGAAAGAAATCCAAAGTCCCAGTTAAGTTTTTTACATAGAATTACTTCTGCTAGGATTGATTCTGTTGTTCTTCTTGCTATTTTATTATTCTTTGGTTGAGTGGACATATAACAATATTTACAATCCCCTATTTCACAATACCAACTGAAAAAGATAGCTCTTTCAAAATAGACTTCTGCGGGAAAGTTTTCAAGAAATACTTTATTTGCTTTTTCTATTGTGTTCATCTTATTGATTCGTATGCTTGTCTTAGTTTTACTCTCCAACCTCTTCTTTTTTTGAATTGATAGGATGGAGCTTCTAGTCCGCACTGTCGGCATTGGTAATGCTGTTCATAATTTGCAAAAGGAATGATTGGCCTGAGTGCTGATTTGAGAAGAGACTCAATTGAGACCTCTATATCAATTTTAGGTACTGCGATAGTTATACCTAATCTGTTCCAGGTATAACAATCTGGGCATTGTCTTCTGTGCATAAGGTATTCTCTATAGACTCTGAATGCTGTTTTTGTAGCTTTGACTGGGATGTTTCTAGCTGTTTCACATATTGTCATAATTTATGGAATTCTAGTATGGTTTATATTTTTATTGTTAATAATACTACCCCCAGTATTGCAATTAATGATCCGATAAAGCATGTCCAGAAGTGTTTCTTTTCTTTGAAAATGTAGTATGCGAGAATTACTGCAAAAACTGCTGAAGTTCTTTTTAGAGCGATGATGTAAGCAGTGTATGTTAGAGATAATGCTGTGAAATGTGTTGCAATTACAACAATATGTAGTAAGGATATTAATATTAATCCTTTGTAAGATGATTTTATTATCTTTTTTGTTTTTTTGATAAACTTAGATTTATCTTTGATTAGCAAGAGTATAGTTGATATTAAGAGTATAAAATATGACGCTAAGAATAATTGAGATATCACATTAGATATGTTTATTGCGTACTTGTTTATTGTTGAACCAATTCCAAAGATAATTGCTACTAGTAGCATATATCTTGAAGCTTTGTTGTAGTATAGTGCCTTTATTGGTCCAAGAATGCCCTCTGTCCTTAATTTTTCTATGTTCAAGATATATGTCCCAAATACAATTAATAATATTCCAAAAATCCCGAGAACATTTGGTAGTTCTTTTAACCATAAGAATGCAATTAGAAGTGTAATCATAGGGGTAATGGACAATAATGGCACAACTTTGGAAAGGTCCCCATATTTGTATGAGATCATCATTAATGGCTGTGCAATTATCACAATAATAGACACTCCAATCAATGCAATGATAAAATTGATGTTAATGATAAATTTCGGCCATAAAATTATAACAAAAGGGAAGAATAAAATTGAGATAAAGAGATATTTTGTATATGAAAGATATAATGGATCTACTTTTTTAACAACTATTTTGCTAACTGTGTGGACTAAAGCAAACGATAGTCCACAAATTATTCCTAATATTAACCAAAGCATAAGAAAGAAAAAAGATTAAAAGTATATAAGGTTTATGGCAGGTATGGCTGTGCTGCTTTTCTGAGAGATCTTCTAGCTCTTCTTAGTTGAGATCTAACTGTGCTAGGATTCCTGCCCATTTCTTGAGCTAGATCTGTTAAAGGCATTCCGTTTGTTTCTGCTTCAAGAATCATTCTTCTGTCTTCTGGTAGTTGAGCGTATGCCTTGTTTGCTGCAGCTGTAGCCTGTTTATATGCTGCCTGTCTTTCTGCACATGGAAAACCAGAACAATCTTCAGATGGTTCTTCAATTCCTCCTCCCACCACATATGAACCTAGTTCTTCTGCAACATGTTCTTTGACTAGGCAAGCTAAATATACTGGACTATGATATTCAACCCCTCTTTGTGGTTGTACTAACAGGGATAAATCTATTCCTCCTTCGTGAAAGAATCTACCTAGATCATATTCTGTTGGGTCACCAAATGCTGCTTCATAGATAACATTCATTGCAATCTCTTCTGCAATTCCTGTTAGGCCTGTGTTTGCACTGTTTAGGCCGTTTCCTGTTTCATATTCTAATGCATCTGTAATTGGTACTTCTTCAGGCAGTGAACCTAATTCAAAAGCAAGTCTAGGAACATCTTCAAATGTATAGGGGTTTGTTAAGACTTCTGTTGGTGCATGAATATCTCCTAATAATGTATCTAGTTGAATATTAACTTGTGATAATACCCATTGGTATCTTGTTTCCATTAATCTTACAAATCTTTGTTCTACTTCTCTTGATAGTTGTTCACCCATAATATCCCTCCGTTTGCTAAGTAAAGGGAAGAAGGTTTATTTATAAATATTATGTTAAGGTATTTGAATATAGTGTTATAAAAAGCCTCTGGATGAAGTCGCACAGCTTTTACGTACGTAAAACCTGGGAAAAAGCCAGCTGGTACTATCACTAATGTGATCGTACGAACAAATTTACGAAAATGATAGAGCCTCTGGAGGGAGTTGCACCCTCGACCTGTTGATTACGATTGTTGAATAGATATCAACCGCAATAGCGACTATGCTACAGAGGCTAAATCGTGTTTAGAACTTCTTCTTTTGTTTTGAATTTCTTTTGGCATTCAAAACATATCACATGTTTCTTTCCTTTTTGATCTTTTATATGTGTACCTAGGATTTTCTTTAGAAATATTTCTTGAACTTTGTTTTTACATATTTCACATTTCATGGTTTATGGGTTTAGTCATATATTTATATATTTATTGATTAGAAAGAAATGAAAAATTAAATATAATGGTGTCTATAATGTAGGAAGTAGTATGCTGCTCCTGCGATTAGTAGGATTAGTAATATTATTCCTGCGATTATTGCTATTGGTGAACCTTTTTCTACTTCAGTTGGTAGTGGTGCTTCATCTGAAGCAATAATATCTTCAAATGTTTTCTCTTCTTCAGGTTCTTCGATAACCTCTTCTTCAGGTTCTTCTTCTGTTGTTATTGTAATTGGTTCTGAGATTGTTTCTTCTGGTGTTTCTTCTTCTGCATATACTTCTAGTAAGATATTAACGTTTGAACCAGATGTTGAGCTAAATGTGACAGAAACATCGTATGTTCCGTCGTCATCTACGTCGACATGTTGTGTTTCACCTTTTAGCAATGTAATTGTTTTTGGTGTGCTTTCTACTGTGATTATTACTGTTTCTGTAACACTATTGTAATCATCTATTGTTAGTTTATGTGAGATTCCTTGATATCTGAATCTTGTGTATTCTCCCTCACTTAGTTTGAATGTTTTTGATGGAGTAGTTGAGAGATCTGTTGTGGTATAACCTCCTCCGCCGCCTCCACCGCTATGTGTTGATGTTGTGGTTGTTTCTTCCTCTTCTGAACTACATGTTCCACAATCTCCTGAGCAGACAGAACAGTTCTCTCCACCATTACATATTCCATCTCCACAAAAGGTGTTTGCCCAACTTGCTTGGAATTCATATGTTGTTGATGAACCATTAGATGTGCCCCCATAAGATGTTGTGTCGTCTAATTCGTAAGTTGTTGATGATGCGTTAGATCCTGCAAGGCCTGTGTTTGTTGCTTCGACTGAGTAAGTTGTTGATGATGCGTTGTGTGCAGAAACTAAAGGTAAAATTAGTAAAAACAACGACAATATTATGATTTGGTTTATAGTTTTCATTTTTTCACCTAGCTAATTTTTGTCCAGTTTGTTCCAGTGCACCCGTAAAACTCTGTGTCTGCACTATTGAAATAGATTGTTCCTGCTGTTGATGTTCCGCAAGTTGGTGCTACGGTTGGATTTACTCTTAGAGTTCCGTTGATGGTGACTGAATTGTTTGTGCCACCTGGGAAAAAAGTTACAGTGTTATTTGTACTCCCTGTCCATGCAGTATCTGCTCTCATTACCACAACATCTCCCCAATTGCTTAAGGATAGATTTTGTCCATAAGGTCCTTGATATACTGCTGCATCCATTCTGTAAGGGGCTGCTTGCATATATATTCCTCCAGAACCGAATTGGACATCCATATTTCCATCTGTTCCTATATCCATGTAAAGTCCGGTTGCATTTATCACTGGTGTGCCTGTGCTACCTGAAGTTCCTTCAATGGAAATATTGCCGACATGAAGTGTGCTTGAGACGTTTGCGTTACCTTCTACAGTGAACGTGTGTGTTGGTGTATCTGTTGCAATACCTACAAATCCCCCATCTTTGAATCTTGCTAGTTCTGAACCTGCTCCGTTTAGAATTGATAAGTCATCTCCTGGTTGTGTGACAGATAGGTTACCTGAGTAAACTGTTCCTGAGAAGTTTGCATCTCCACTTACAGATAATTCATGTGTTGGTGTTGATGTGTTTATACCTACTCTTCTTTCTCCTCCTGCTAATGTTGCTAATTTCATGAATTCTGCTGAGTTGTTGTTGTTAAAAGATAGGTTTCCTGGTTGTGGTGTGTTTGCGTCAGATGTAACTACACCAGTAAATATTTCTGTTGTTGCGCTAAGTCTGCCGTTATCTGTGAATGTATAACTTGTTCCAGCGACAGAGAGAGTTAGATCTCCACTCCCTGAAGGAGTTGATAGTGTGTTTGATGCTCCGTCTAGAACAAAGTAGTTACCAACTGTTAAGTTACCACTCATATTTGTTTTTCCTTCGACAGTTAAGTTATATAATAGTTGAGGTGGAGTCATTATACCCATTTGACCTGTGTCTAACATTTTCATTACTACAGCACTTCCTGAGTTAAGGAAAGAAATATTATTTCCTCCTGCGCCTGTTCCTGAAAAGTCGTATGCATAAACTGTTGATGCTGCATCGATTGCTCCTGATACACTAAGTGAGTTTGTTGGATCTGCTACACCAATTCCAACATTTCCTCCATTTCTAACAACCATTAATTGTGATCCATCTGTGTCTACAAAAGATAAGTTTCCTCCTGCTTGTTGAGCTCCAAATGCGTTTGCTCTGACTTCCTGTGTTACGTTTACTGCTTGATTTACGTATAAACCAACACCCGATTGAGGATTTCCTAATATACCTACTTCACCTGAATTAGATATTTGCATTATATCGTCTGCGTTTGAGTCAACAAAGACTATGTTAGCTCCTGCACTTTGCGCAGAGAAGTTGTTTGCGTAGACTGTTTGTGTGAAATTTCCTGAACCTGCAACACCTAATCTGTGCATAGTATTTGATGTTCCTATTCCAACATTACCTGGTGCAGTTATTCTCATTACTTCAGTAAGTGTTGTTGTACCTGCGGGAGTTGTCGAAAATAAGATATCTGTTGGTTTATCTGATGCAGTCCAAGTTCCTGCTGATCTGTATTGCATTCGGACTTGAGGTGTACCATAACTAGTACCATCATATCCATGTCCATCAACTTGTAGAATTGCTTTATTGTTATTAAGTGTTACTGGGCTAGCTGTACTTCCTCTTGATCTGTACCCTTGAATAATATTACCAGTACCTGAGGTTTGTAATCTAATAGTTGTTGCATTTTCTGAAAGCAGGTGTAATGCATCTGTTGGTGTTGCTGTTCCTATTCCTACCCAGTTATTTGTTGCATCAACAACTAGTGTTGTTGTGTCGAATGTGAAGTTGCCTGCTTGTATATCTTCTGAGCCAACGCTTCCTAGAGCTGAGAAGAAGAACTGTCTTTCAACTGTTGCTCCTGATGTCATGTTTTTAAAATCTGTATCTTCACCATTTATTGTATAATCTTTATAGTAAACTTTGCTGAAGTTTAATGTTAAGGGATTTGATCCATTTTCACCAAGCATAACGTTCCATGAACCGTTTACAATAGCATTTGTATATGTTTCATTGTATACTAGTGTTCCGGAAGTTAGTGCATCGTAGATTAGAACTGTTAGGTTTCCTGTTAATAGGGCTGCGCCTGTTGACTTTGTTTTTACACC
>CAYVNO010000021.1:0-33267 GCA_964452935.1 uncultured Methanosarcinales archaeon
GTGTCAGTAACATTAATTTTAACAGCTCCACCACCTTTACCACCATAAGTAGTAGCACTTGCACCACAACCTCCTTCAGAACCGCCACCGCCACCAGAACCCAAATCTATCGGCTGCAGCGCACTTCCATAAGCAGCCCCACCAAATCCTTTATAACCACTCTGAACACTACCATCTCCTCCTGCTCCACCATAAGCTCCACCACCACCACCAACATAATCCATCCTATTCTTAGATGCACCCCAACCAGGACCAGTACCATTAGTACAAAGTGCTGTAGCTCCCAAATTACCATAACTATTCGCATTAATAGTTCCACCAGACTCAATAGTAATATTCGTCGCATTAATTACAATCTGCGAACCATTTGTCTTCGAGTCAATAACTAAACTCCCACCATCTTGAATCGTAATAACACTACAATTAAGATCAGAAGTAATTGTCTGTTCATCACTTATCGTCCACAAACCATCAGTAGTATCTCCATCACAGTTCGGATAAGCAGCTAAAGCAAAACTAGAACACAAAACAAATGTTAACACTAACAAAAACAAAATACAAATCTTATGTAACATTTTACTCATTTGTACCCCATCCCCTTTGCTAATCTAACAGTTTCATGGCTGTCTCTAATCTTTCTCATCGCATTATTATAAAACATAGAAACAGCTGGCTGACTTATCTTGAGTTTTTTAGCTATTTGAATCTGAGTAAATCCCTCTTTTTTCAACTTCAACACACTAATCTCTTTCTCTGTTAGCATTTCTTCATCATATATAAGCCCAATAACTTATATAGTTTTTATTTACTCTATAGCTTTTATTAACTTTATAAACTATATCACTTATATACCCTTATATAAATCTTTCTATTTCTCACACATAATAAATTCAATTTCACGTACTAAAGAAGATTTCAGAAAGATTTATGCTTAAAAATTCCAAAGAATTTTTATTGTATAAAGCTTTCTATTTTTTAAATATAAAACTCAAGAATTATCTCCACAAGTCCAGTTAACAAAATGAGAATCATTAATCACTCTTTTCCACGGCCCTCTTTTTACATCAACCTCATGCACAAATCTCCAAGAAACATAAGCATCAAAATGTCCTCCATTTAAACCACTCATTTTTAAATAAGTACTAACAGCAGGAGAAACATCAATACCAACATCATCCCCTCTAACCGGTCTCTCATTATCTAAAACATAATCAGAATCATCACACTCAAAATTACCATTCTCACCATCTGAAGGCATACAATCAATAATCTGAGCATAACATCTCTTCCCACCATAATCAATCTCAATCCACCGATTCATTATAAATGAATAACCATCAACATCAAAATTAGGATCATACCAAGGCAACCTTTTTGCATCCCATCTTCTCCTAGCTTTTGAGTCTAGATCAGAATAAGGCAAAGCAACATAAAAAGGATTCTGATTAGGCTTAAAATCTCTAGGAAAATATCTATTTCTTCTTCTAGGATTATCAATCCCACCAAAACTTTCAACTGCTCTGAGATCCCATGCAGTACTTCCTTCAGAAAAGAATTCTCCAATATAAAATCTAGTAGCTAAAATATCTGTATGCCATTCATAAACACCAAACGCAACATTGTTAGAAACAATCCTTTCTAACGCAAAAACTTTAGAAAGACTAACAACACCAAAAGCAGAAGCTAAGCCCACCAAAGTTACACGTCTACCCAAATCACAATCACCTAACATTTTAACAATAAAAAATTAAAGAAAATTAATCATTCTCAACTCTTGGAGCCAGAATAAAACTTAACAATAACTTATCAACAGCTTTATACTCGACCTTTAACGGATAATCCTTATTAAATCGAACAGTAACATTACTTGCTAACTTTCCGCCCGCAATCATCTTTTTCAAATATTCAATTGAATACTTTGCTTTTATTTTCTCTGTTCCTTCTGCAATTATCTGTGTCTCCTCATTTGGTGTAATCTCAATACATGCGTTTGACATATCTCCTTCTGCAGAAACAACAAACTTCTCTTTATCTGCAATAAAAGCAACACTTTCTCCAACAATATCCACATCCTCAATAGCTTCATTAAACTGTTGTGTTGATGTAGTAATTGTAACCGGAAAACTCAAATCTGGTATCTTCTGTTCCTTCTCTTCAATATCAATGATTGGTAAACTAAAAGTTCTCTTAGTTGTTCCTTTCAAGATTACATTCAACTTCTCTTTCTCCAACTCCAATGTAACCATATCATTTGGTTTTGCTCTTCTCATAACTTGTTTCAAGTTACTTAAATTCAAAGCTAAGTTTGTATCCTCTTTAACATCATATTCTATAAAACTGCTGCTTAATAATTTAAAAATTACCATAGCAACATTTGCCGGATCCATAGCAACTAGCTCAATTGCGTTAGGAGTGATCTTAAACCTTGCCTCATTCACAAGATCACTGATTATAGAAATACTATCCTTAAGATATTTTGGTTCTGCTAATGTTAGTCTCATATTAATTCCCCCTTTATATATTAACAAACTGGAACTAATATTGATATATAAAGATTATCATACTCTAGAAACAGTTTATTTAAAAGATAACCTACTTCCGTCACTAACTAGGTGTATAAATTTATCCTTATAACCCATCTCAAAAGCAAGATCAGCCATCGAATTCTTCATATCTTCCTCACCATGCGCAGGAATAATATTCTCTGGGTTAGTCATATTAATCAGATCTCTCAAATCCTCTTTTGACGCATGTCCTGAAACATGAATCTCTTTAAAAATCCTAACCCTCTTCTCCATCAATAAATTCTCCATCTTTTCCCGATTATCAATATTTACTTGATGCGGAATAACAGTACAAGAAAAAATAATATTATCTTCATATCCCAACTTAAATTTAAATTCACCATTAACAATCCTGCTCAACACAGATTTTGGTTCACCTTGATGCCCAGTAACCACAAGCATATACTTTTCTTTCTTTTTCTCAATCTCCTTTAATTTTTTCTTAATATGTTTTCTAAAACCAACAATCTCAACATCCTTTGAGAAATTTACTAAATCAATATTTTCTCCAGCATTAACATACTTTGATAAACTCCTTCCTAAAAAAACAATCTTTCTATCAATCTGTTTCCCATACTCAACTATCGACTTCAATCTAGCCAAATGTGAAGAAAATGTAGTAACAATAATTGCTTTTCCCTCAGTCTTTACACCCAACATAACATCTTTTAACATTGCTCTTGCAACACTTTCACTTGGCGTCTTCATATTTTCTTTTGCTCGAGTACAATCACAAATCAAAACTTTAACATTCTTTAAACTCTCTAAAGCTTTAAAATTTGGTTTTCTTCCTAAAACAGGATTACTATCAAACTTAAAATCATTAGCATATAACACAACGCCATATTTTGTATGCAACGCAACCATAACCGTTTGAGGAGTAGAATGAGTCATATTGATAAACTCAATTGTTATGTTTTTTAACTTATATTTTGAATTTGGAGAGATCGCTTTTATTTTATTCTTTAAATTTATTTTATCGTCTCTAACAATCGCATTAATTACCTCTTTAGTATATGGCGTACAGATAATCGGAGCTTTATAATGGTTTGAGATAAAAGGAACAGCACCAACATGATCTAAATGTGCATGTGTCGGAACAATAGCTTTAACCATTTTTCTCCAATCCTTAATTACAGAATCATCAGGAATAGCACCAACACCTAACAAACTAGAAGATTTAACTTTAACAACATCCTCCTCTTCAGTATATCTAATATAAGAATCGAGATCTAGTCCCATATCTATAATAACGACCTCATCATCAACCTTAACAGCAGTCATGTTCTTGCCTATTTGCTCATAACCACCAACAGTACATATCTCAATCATATAGTGAACTTATTAGAAGTAGTATATAAAATTACCTAAACTATCCCCAAGGACTATGTAAAATTCTCTTAGACTCCGGCTCTGGACCATTAGATAATCTAAGCCTACCTTTAACATTATACTCAAAATAAGAAGATCTTAAACCATAACCTTGTTCACCAACTATAACAAGAGGATCTTCATCTACTCTCTTAACTAAACCCACCTCTTTAAGAAAAACAATAGCTTCTTTATCAGAAACCTCTCCTTTAACCATCCCATTAATAACATCGCAAGTATTCACCTCAAAAAAATAACGTAATGCGCCACTTTTATCAATTAAAGGCAAACCTTCTTGACGACTCCTCCACTCTTCATAAGATGGAACAAGAAAATTAAAAACTCTGGGCAATCCAATACAAACATCAACCACATCTGAAGCATAATCCTCTGGAAGATCAAACCCATCTTTAACAACTTTCTTCATTAACTCATCTGGCCATGTAGGAACAGGAACCAGAGCATAAGAACCTTGCATTCTTTCATGTTGTAAAATCTGATTAATGTAATTACTTGAACCATTAAACATATTATGGGGTCCAATCAAAACAACTCTTCTTTTTGCAGAAACATCTTGTAAGTAATCAACAACACCATCAATATCTAAATTTTCATTTCCTGCAACACGATGTAGACAACTCAACTCATCAAGTATCACTGGTCCACCATCTTCTTCATCCCCCAAACCACTCAAAAAATCACGCCGAGAAATACAACCATTCAAATCAGCATAAGAATGATCTTCTAAAACTTTCTTAACCAATGTTGTCTTCCCAGAACCAAACGCACCATAAACAAAAGTAATTGGATTCTCTACAACTGTAGCCCTTAACTTACCTTCAAGTTGAATAATAAATGGGTCCTCTTTAATAATATCCTTAGCTTTCCATGGCAAATATACTTTTGATTCAAAAGTCATAAAGAAAGAAATAGGAAGGATAATATAAATTTAATTGAAAAAGTAAAAAGAGGATATGATTTATTTAATAAATAAATTCTTAACCTTATCAAATAAATAAAATGGATTCAATTGATATAAAAGAGATAATTCAATAACGCATGAAACATCACATTTATTACATTTTTCTGCTCTTTTAGAAAAAATCTTAAATTCCTTACTAGCAAAGATTTCTCGAAATTTTTTATTTTTAACATTCCCCCAGTAATCACTTGTACAAAAACTAATGTCGCCATGAGGACTAACTGTAACCATCATTTTAGGAGCATGGCAAGTATACTTCTTTTGTTTAGAAAAGTTTTGTAAATAAGAAGTAGAATTAGCAATACGAAAACCTGCTTTTTTAAACTTCATGATTCTTGAAAATACCAGTTTCAATTCATCTTGATTAAGTCTAAATTGACTATTCGGTTCAAAATATTCTGAAGCAATATCCATCGGTTCAAAAGCATGTGAAACACCTAATTCTTTAGAAAGATTCAACAATCCGTCTACTTTTTCTATATTTAAGTTGCTTATAACGCTATTGATAACAATTATTTTTATATCTTTACACAATTTAATTCCTTCAACAGCCCTTTTTTGTATTCCTTTGACACCACGCATTTCGTCATGAAGATCATCATGAGAATCAATAGAAACCGTTAAAAAATCAGTAAATTGTGATATCTCTTTATATCTCTCTTTTAATAAATACCCATTTGTAGTCACCATTGTAATAAAATTCAATTTCTTTGCATATTGTAAGATCTCTGGCAAATCTTTACGTAAAAAAGGTTCTCCACCCCATACAGCATACCCAACCATTCCTGCACTCTTTGCATTCTCAAGCATATCAAAGATCTCTTCTTTAGATAAGTCCCCCTTGTATTCGGATGACTTTTTCCATAAGTCGCATGTTTTACATCTACAATTACATAAAGAAGTGATACGATGCGTCAGAATTAGTGGTGAACGCAAAATAAATCTATTTTTTAAAATATCTGTAAATCTCATTATTATAAAAGAATAACTAAAGTAATATATAAAAATATGGTATAAAAGATGAGGGGTTAGCTCAGCTAAACACTCTCCCACAGCCCATGTAAATTACACATAGCTCTTGCCTTTAACTCAGTCGACAGTGGAACATTATCAAACTTTGCTTCAGGTTTATCTCCGGGTTTTAACTCTTTCTTTGCAATCACACCTTCGTTTGTATGCAACTCAATAAATTGGATATAGTGTTCTTCTTCCATTGGATGTGTGATCTCTCCAACTTTAACAGTTACTCCATCTGCACCAATCTCAATAACAGGAGTGTGCTTTTTCTCACTCTCATTCATTTCTGCAGGATTTGCTGGTCTTTTTACCTCACTTTCAGAAACAACCTCTTTCTCAGGAGCCATTGAATCACAAGAACAACTTTCTGTCATTAAAACCATTGGTTTACCACAACAAAATAACTCTCCACCGCCCACTTTAGTAACACAAACTTCATTACCGCAAACTTCACATTTATACTTCTCACCTTCAGATTTTACATTTACCACGTTAATCACCTCAAAAATCCCAAACAATCAATCATATTAAAAAGTTATGATATAAAATATAAGAAGATGTGGGGGAAGGGATTTGAACCCTCGAAGGCACTAAGCCAATAGATGGCTCATCGAGTTCTTCACTGGTGGTCAACCTCAGCACTCAAATCTTGAGTTTAGATGTTTAATGCCCAATGCACCGAAACACTATCCCGTTTGGTCCAAAACTAAAAAGTCCCGTTTGACCGCTCCGGCACCCCCACATAAGGGATTTATTCAAGAAGACTTATTTCATTTATAAAGTTAACTAAGACATTCTTTAGAATCATCTATTTTTAAACCATATCTCCTCGCAAAATCATCTACTTTAATACTCTTTTTACCCACCATATTCTTCATCTTTTTAACAAACTCAGGTTTTAGTCTTAACATAGAAATAACCTAACTTAGCTTACCCAACTCATTCTCTATATCAGCTAATTCCATCTCCATCCTGTCAAGTTGACTCTCAGTCATTCCGGGCATAACTTTTATGTCTTTCTGAACTTTCTTCTTCTTTTTCAGCTTAACCTTTGGAACAATTCTTCTCATCTCATTCGTAGAAATCTTGATAATATTAACCAAATCTTTCAACTGATTCATTTTAAGAAGTTTTTTCTTCCGAATAACATCAAAAGCTTCGTACCTCTTAAAAACACCAATAACCATTTTTGAACTTTCTAACAAATTCCTCCTAATACTAGCAGGATCATTTATATTTACAAAAAATAAATCTTGTTCTTGTTCATTCATTTTACTTTCGAAGGCTCCCCTAGAGCATCGTCAACAAACATTATCTTTTTCTCAACTTCATTTATACTATTTTCCCACAAATTAATCTCTGTCTCTTCATCCTTTTTCAACTTCTTAACTTCCTCTAAAGTTTCTTTAGCTTTATCTAATTTAACTTTCATTGAATTAAGTAAAGTCAATACTTCTTTGTATGAGTCAAGTTTTACAAACACTGGTTTTTGTTCCGTCATAATATATTCACCCTTATTATTAGTTGTGTGTACTCACTTCCCTTGTTAGGGGTGGGACACGTAAACTGTGTTAAGATAGTGGGGAGGATCTAAATATTTAGCTTCAACTAAATATTCACAAACTAAATAGTTTTTTATCGATATAATCAATCTTATCTGTAACATCATCTAATAGATTATGCCACCGACCATATAATCTCTCTTCTTGTTCTGCAATATCATTCAATCTATACATTGTATCATCTGAAAGATGTGTCTCATCTAATAAACTATTCAACACATCAACTAACTCTTCAAATACAACCATTGTAACAAAATGTACTGGTTTAACATCAATAGGAACTTGAGGTCTTTTCATTAGCCCTTCTTTTGCAAAAATAATTGGTTTTCTCATAGTTTTTGGTTCCTCAACTGAAACCTGTTCAGGAACAGGTTCATGTTTCTCCTCAACAGGTTTTGGCAAAGGATCAAAAACCTTCTCCTCATGTCCTACAGAAGGTAAATTTGGAGTTTTTGGAATATCCATAAAATGAACATCTTCATGCTCTGGTGGTTTCTCGGCCATAGTTGGTTTAGGCAACTCTTCATCCATACCCATATTAGTTTTTGGGGGCATCGGAAATTCAACCTCGCCACCACTCTTTAACTCCCTAGGCAAATTAGGCACACCATCATCTCTATCTTTAGAAACAGAAGGCACTTCTAAGTCAGAAACCTCAACAGAAGTATTATGAACACCTTCAGCTGGAGCTGGTGGCTCATCCAAATCCTCAAGAGACAGTAATCCTTGTTTAGGTTCTTCTTTCTTCTTAAATTTATTAAATAATCCCATGTGTCACCCCAGACTCAAGAAATAAAACAAGGTGTATATTAAAACTTTTTGTACTATTACAAGATAACAACAAGAACAAAACAAAAAACAAAAACACATTTAAACTGTCAAACACTCCAAATTCCTCTAGTATGAAAGGAAAATTAATACTAGAAGATGGATCTTCTTTTGAGGGAAATGTAATAGGGGCAGATAATTCAATAAATGGTGAAGTTGTATTCAACACTGGAATGGTTGGATATCCAGAATGTCTAACAGATCCTTCATATAACGGACAAATTCTTGTTTTAACATACCCACTAATCGGAAACTATGGAGTACCTGAACTGATAACAGACCCATTAACAAAACTACCAACACAATTCGAATCAAAGAAAATACAAATCAGAGGATTAATCATATCAGATTACTCTAACAATTACAACCACTGGGAATCGACAAAATCACTCTCAGAATGGCTAAAAGAACATAACATTCCAGCATTACACGGAATAGACACAAGAGCACTAACAAAAAAACTTAGAGAAAAAGGAGTAATGCAAGGGAAAATAACAATTAACACAGTCATAGAATTCGAAGATCCAAATAAACTCAATCTTGTAGCAGAAGTCAGCTGTAAAGAACCGACTACATACGAAAACAAAAACACCCTTCCAACAAAAACAGTTCTCTTAATTGATTTTGGTGTAAAATATAACATAATAAGATCAATGTTAAAAAGAAACCTAAAGATAATAAGAGTTCCGTGGAATTATGATTTCATTAACTCAGACATGAAATACGACGGTATTTTTCTATCAAATGGACCAGGGAATCCAAAAATGTGCACAACTGCAATAACTAACCTAAGAAAAGCGTTACAAAAAAAGATTCCAATCTTTGGTATCTGTCTAGGAAACCAAATCCTAGCATTAGCTGCAGGTGCTGACACATATAAACTAAAATATGGCCACAGATCACAAAATCAACCTTGTGTTGAAGTCGGAACAAAAAGATGTTTTATCACACCACAAAATCATGGTTATGCTGTAGATGAAAACACACTACCCTTAGAATGGGAACCATGGTTTACAAACGCAAACGATGGAACAAACGAAGGCATTAAACACAAATCAAATTTATTCAAAGCAATTCAATTCCACCCAGAACATTGTGCTGGGCCAAGAGATACAGAATTTCTTTTTGATGATTTTATAAAAATGATGGAAAAAAGAGGTAATAAAGATGAAAGATAGTTTTGAAATATTGTACCTGGACTTAAAAAAAGCAAAAGAAATCTGTCCTTGGTCAAGAGAATTCAAACTGCAAGACACATTTAATGAATTAAGAGGTGAAATAGACGAAGCAGAACAAGCATTAAAAAATAATGACGATGAAAATTTAAAGGAAGAACTTGGAGATGTTCTATGGGATGCATTACACCTAATAATTGCTGCAGAAAAAGAAAAAGGATTTGATATAAAAGAAATACTAGACAACATAATAAAAAAACATAGAAGAAGAAAACCATATGTATTTGGAGATATGAAAATCAACACAAAAGAGGAAGCAATAAATGTCTGGGAAGAAATCAAAAAGAAAGAAAGGAATGGTGAAATATAATGGAATATGTTTATCATATAACAAAAAATAATAAGGTTATAAAAAAAGTTTCTAGAGATGAAATGAGAAAAAAGAAACTAATGCATCGTAGCATTGGTGTAATAATACACAACAAAGAAGGGGAAATTATGATTCAAAAAAGAACAGCAACAAAAGATGTCTTTCCGAATTATTACGACGTTATGTTATGTGGAACAGTTAGGTATGGAGAATCATATGACAAATGCGCAAAAAGAGAGATTGCAGAAGAAATTGGTGCAAAGAATACAAAACCAAAGTTTCTTTTCAAAAGTATTTATGATGGAAAAGATAACAAAACAGTTTACTACATTTACTCACTAATATTCAACAAAAAACCCCATCTACAAAAAGAAGAAGTAAAATCATACAAATACGTAACAATGACTGAACTTAAAAAACTTATGAAAACTAAAAAGTTCTGCCCAGACAGCAAAAAAGCATTTATGGAATACTTGGAGGCACAAAAATGGAAGAAGAATACGTAGACCTAATTGATGAAGATGAAAACATAATAAAATCAATACCCAAGGAAGAATCAAGAACAAAAAACCTACTAAGAAGAGGAGCAGACGCATTAATTTTCAACTCAGAAGGGAAACTACTTATTCACAAAAGAGCCGCAGTAAAAAAAGCATACGCAAACAGATGGGCATTAAGAATTGGCGGCTGGGTCATATCTGGTGAAACACCTGACGAAGCCATTGTAAGGGAAATAGAAGAAGAAATAGGAGCAAAGAACACAAAACCAAAGTTTCTCTTCAAATATAGATATAAGTCCAAACACTTAAATAATGATATTTCATACCTATACAAACTGATTCATAACGGACCAGTTGTTCCATTAGAAGAAGAAATCTCCGAGTACAAATGGGTAGACGTCAAAGAACTAGATAAAGTAATGCAAGAACTAGAATTCTCTATCCCTTGCATGTATGTTTACAATAATTTCAAAGAAAAAATAATAGAGGCATTCAATGATAAGTAAAAACCGGAAATATTCCGAAATAAACAAACAAAGAAGGTATTATCAATGATAGAAAGTTTTAATTTTGTCGACGAAAAGTTTATATATCCTGAACCTTTCTCTAAATTTACAACTAATTTTTACAATGATTTCCAAGTTTATCATTCCAAAGAAGAGGATAGTATGAATAATAAACAAAAATCAAATAAAAAAAGTAAAATGAAGAGGAGGCCAAAGATTAGAACTAAAGATGAATTCATTCTTGAAGTTAAAAAACTTTCTAAAGAAAACAGGAAGTATTTAAATTATAATTACATGAGAAAAATGAAAAGGAATGATTTACTATATGAAGCTGTAAAACTATTTGGTGGATGGAGACCTGCAATAGAAGCATCAGGATTTAGGCCAATACAAAAAGGATGGACAAAAAAAGAAATTATCAATGAAATAAAAAAAGTAGTAAAAGAAATCGGAAGAATTCCAACAGGAAAAGAGTTAACAAAAATAGGTAGCCCAGGACTAAACAGTGTTGCAAGAAGAAGATTTAGGGGATGGAGAAACGCACTAAAAGCTGCAGGATTTAAGCCACTAAAAAGAAAATGGAATAAAGATAAAACAATTAAAGAAATAAAACAAATTTACAAACAAATAGGTCATAGTCCAAGCATGCGTAAACTAAAAAGAATTAACAAATATGATCTCCTTAATGCAGGACTTAAATATTTTGGAACATATAACAATTTCCTTGGGGAAGCAGGATTACCAATTGTATTAGAAATGAACAAATGGCCAAGGTCAAAGATAATCAAAGAATTACAAAAAATCCATAGATTGTTGGGCAGAACACCTCGGAGAACAGAACTAGTTAGAATGAAAAGACATGATTTAATTAATGCTACACAAAGACATCTCTCTTGTTGGAGTAATGCATTAATTGCTTCAGGACTTACTCCAAACTCAGATGTACTAGATGACGATATAACGTGGAGAGAATGGGAAGATTTAATCTTCAAAATAATTTCAAGAAAAAATATTAATTATGAAAAAAAGAAATATATCAAAAAAGTAGGATACCCAGATATATACATTCCATCTGAAAATAAAATAATAGAGATAAAATTAAACTGTTCAGAAAATTCAGTAAAAAAAGATATAGAAAAATATCTTCCATATTGTAAAAAGTTAGAGATTTGGTATTTATTTGGAAAACATTTTGGAATTCTATCAAACAAAGTTAGATTTGTTGGTCCAAATAAAATAAGATCTATGCTTAAGACAGATAATTTGATAGCTGAATTTAACAAAATTAAAAAGAAGGTCGAAGGTAAAAAAATTGAAATGTAAAAAAGTATTAATTTTAGGTAGTGGTGGATTACGTATAGGACAATCGGGAGAGTTTGATTATTCTACTAGCCAATGTTTAAAGGCAATGAAAGAAGAAGGAATTCAAACTATATTAGTTAATTCTAACATTGCCACATATCAAACATCAGAAGGAATGGCAGATAAAATCTATTTCCTTCCAATTACTCCTTTCTTTGTAGAACAAGTCATAAAAAAAGAAAGACCAGACGGAATAATGTTGGCTTTTGGTGGACAAACTGCATTAAATTGTGGTCTAGAACTAGATGAAAAAGGAATTCTAAAAAAACACAACGTGAAGATTATAGGAACATCAACAAAAACAATCAAAGAGACAGAGGATAGGGAACTATTTATTGACAAACTAAACGAAATAAACATAAAAACAGCAAAATCAAAAGCAATAAACACAACAGAAGAAGCAATTATTGCTGCAGATAATATAGGATATCCTGTTATGATCAGAGCAGCCTTTGCTCTCGGAGGAAAAGGAAGTGGTGTTGCTTACAACCAAGATGAACTAATTGAAATGACAACAAAAGCACTCTCATCTCAACCACAACTATTGATAGAAGAATACCTCAGAGGATGGAAAGAAATAGAATATGAAGTTGTAAGAGATCAATATAATAACTGTATAACAGTCTGTAACATGGAAAACCTTGACCCAATGGGAATACACACAGGAGAAAGTATTGTAGTCGCACCTTCTCAAACTCTAACAAACAATGAATACCACAAACTAAGAGAGATTGCAATAAAAGTAATCAAACATCTAGGAATTATCGGAGAATGTAACATCCAATACGCACTAAACCCAAAATCAGATGATTATAGAGTAATAGAAGTAAACGCAAGACTCTCACGTTCATCAGCTCTTGCAAGTAAAGCCACTGGCTACCCACTAGCATTCGTTGCAGCAAAGCTAGGACTAGGATACTCATTACCTGAAATAAGAAACTCTGTAACAAAAGTAACTGGAGCATGCTTTGAACCAGCATTAGACTATGTCGTCGTGAAAATACCTAGATGGGATCTCCAAAAATTCAAAGAGGTAGATAAACAGATAGGAACAGAAATGAAAAGTGTAGGAGAAGTAATGGCCATTGGAAGGAAATTTGAAGAGGCTCTACAAAAAGCATGGAGAATGTTGGATATTGGAATGAATGGAATAGTCTGTAACAACTTAAACTTCAAAAACCCGTTAGAAGAAACAAAAAACCCCACTGATAAAAGAGTTCTAGCAATCGCAGTAGCCTTACAAAACAACACATCAATAGAAAAAATACACGAACTTTCACAAATAGATAAATGGTTCTTATACAAAATAGAAAATATCGTAAAAATAAAATTAGAACTAGAAAAAAACAATATAGAAAAAGAGATTCTAAAAAAAGCAAAACAAAACGGATTCTCAGACATACAAATAGCAAAATGTACAAAAAAGAGTGAACTAGAAATAAGGGAATTAAGAAACAAACTAAACATAAAACCAGTAATTAAACAAATAGACACATTAGCAGCAGAATACCCCGCACAAACTAACTATCTCTACGCAACATACAACGGAGATGAACACGATATCGACTACAACAACACACAAAATAAAAGCATCATCGTATTAGGATCAGGTGCTTATAGAATTGGATCTTCTGTAGAATTCGACTGGTGCTGTGTTAACGCTGCATTAACAGCAAAAAACAAAGGCTTTGAGACAATTATGATAAATTACAACCCAGAAACAGTCTCAACAGATTATGATATGTGCGATAAACTATATTTTGACGAACTATCATTCGAAAGGGTTATGGATATCTGCGAACTAGAACACCCTCACGGAACAATAATCTCTGTTGGTGGACAAATCCCTAACAATTTAGCTCTTCCATTATATCAAGCAGGAATAAACATCCTAGGTACATCACCAAAATCAATAGATAACGCAGAAGACAGACATAAATTCTCCCAACTATTAGACACATTAAAAATAGAACAACCGCCATGGAAAGAATTAACAAATATTGAAGAAGCTAAAGAATTTGCAAACAGAGTAGACTTCCCCGTCCTAATAAGACCAAGCTATGTTTTAAGTGGAGCAGCAATGAATGTTGCCTACAACAACAATGATTTAGAAAAATTCCTCATACAAGCAGCAAACGTCTCAAAAGAGCACCCCGTAGTTATCACTAAATTCATTCTCGGAGCAAAAGAAATTGAAATGGATGCAGTAGCTAAAAACGGAGAAATAATTGCATATGCCATCTCAGAACACATAGAAAACGCTGGAGTACATTCAGGAGATGCTACATTAGTTCTACCAGCACAAAAGTTATACCTAGAAACAATTAGAAGAATAAAAAAGACAACAAAAAAAATAGCAGCCGCATTAAATATTTCTGGTCCATTTAACATTCAATACCTAGCTAAAGATAACAAAATAAAAGTAATTGAATGTAATCTAAGATCCTCAAGAACATTCCCTTTTGTCTCAAAAACATTAAACATAAACTTCATTGATCTGGCAACAAGAATAATGTTGAACGAAGACGTACCAAAACCTGAAAAATCAGCCTTTGAACTAGATTATGTAGGTGTTAAAGCTCCTCAATTCTCATTCACAAGATTAAGAGGAGCCGATCCAATCTCAGGAGTAGAGATGGCTTCAACAGGGGAGGTTGCATGCTTTGGTGAAGACGTCCATGATGCATTTCTTAAATCATTAATCTCGACAAATGTAAGATTACCAAAAAAGAATATCCTTTTATCAACAGGACCAATAAAAGCAAAAACAGCATTTCTAAAAAACGCTGAACTGTTAAAAGTTAAGGGCTACAACCTATTTGCCTCAGAAGGAACATGGAAATTCCTAACTTCACAAGGAATTGACTCAACTTTACTACACTGGCCCTTGGACAATAAAAAACCAAATATATTAGACTACATAAAAGAAAAAAAGCTAGATTTAGTAATAAACATCCCAAAAAACTTCGAAGAAGAGGAATTATCAAACGATTACATCATCAGAAGAAAGTCAGTAGACTTCTCAATACCATTAATAACAAACATACAATGTGCTAACTTATTTGTAGAATCTATATGTAAATATTCTCAAGAAGATTTAGAAATAAAAGAATGGAAAGAATATTGTGGAAATTAATCCCCCACCCATAACAAAAAATAACTAAAACATCAAACAAAAAGTAAATTTTATAAACCCCCTCTAACTCCAAAAATATCTAGGATGAAGCCTAAAAATTCTTTCAAGGGAAAAAGCATAATCTCTGTTAATGATTTCTCTAAAAATGACATTATTTACATCTTAGAAACAGCTAAAAAGATAGAAAACATGAACAAAAGAAAGAAATCTAAACTTATGCAAGGGAAAATTCTTTCAACATTATTCTTTGAACCATCAACAAGAACAAGATTAAGCTTTGAGTTTGCAATGGCTCAACTAGGTGGAAACATACTAGGCTTTTCAGATGCAAAAACAAGTTCTGCAACTAAAGGAGAAACAGTCTTTGATACAATCCAAATGATGGCTAAATACAGCTCAGATGTAATTGTAATGAGACACCCATTAGAAGGGTCTGCAAGAGTTGCATCAGAGGCAACAAAAGTCCCAGTAATCAACGGTGGAGACGGATCAAACCAACACCCAACTCAGACATTATTAGATTTATACACAATAAAAAAATCACAAAAAAAGATATCAAACCTAAGAATAGCAATGGTTGGTGACCTAAAATACGGAAGAACAGTACACAGTCTAGCAATCGCATTATCACACTTTAACTGTGAACTATTCTTTATCGCACCAAAAGCGTTACAAATGCCTTCTTCAATAAAAGATGAACTAGACAGAAGAAGAATAAGATATAGTCAACATGAAAAAATACAAGATGTAATTAACGATGTAGATGTACTATACATGACAAGAATACAAAAAGAAAGATTTGGAGATCCAATTGAATATGAAAAAGTAAAAAATGTCTATATTTTAAATAAAAAAATGTTAAAGAACGTAAAAAAGAACTTAAGAGTCCTACACCCACTACCAAGAGTAAACGAAATAGACACAGATGTAGATGACACACCGTATGCTTACTATTTTGAACAAGCAAAAAGCGGAATACCCGTTAGACAAGCACTATTAACATTAACAACAGGTGTATTAAAATGATTAGCCAATATAAATTTTCTACGCAGTGGAAAATTACAATTTTCCGGAGGAAAATTAAATGAAACCCAAGGTGTTCCCAATCGATTATGGAACTGTTATAGATCACATTCCTCCTGGAAAAGCATACAAAGTATCTCAAATTCTAAAATTAGAAGAATTTGATCATACAGTAACAATTGGTTCAAACTTAGAAAGTAGAAAAGAAGGTAGAAAAGATATAATTAAAATAGAGAGTAGAGAATTAACAAAAGAAGAACTAAACAAAATAGCACTAGTATCACCAAACGCAACGATTAACATAATAAGAAATGAGGAAGTTGATGATAAATTCAAAGTAGAAATACCAAACAAACTTCTAAACACAGTAAAATGTCCCAATCCAAAATGCATAACAAACTTCCAACCAGTAAACTACACATTTGAAAAGGTCTCTGACAAACCATTGAAAATCAGATGCCATTACTGCGAAAGAATTCTAGAGGAAAAAGAGCTAGAGTTGGTATAATGCTTGAAACCAAGCTCCTCAAAACAAAACTAAATAACCCATTAATATTAGCATCAGGAATTCTAGGAGTAACTTCTGCCTCACTAAAAAGAGTTGCAAATAATGGAGCAGGTGCAGTCACAACAAAATCAATAAGTATTGAACAAAGAAAAGGGCACCCAAACCCAACAGTCCTTGCAAATGATAATTTTGTAATAAACGCTGTAGGATTATCAAATTCAGGCATAGAAAAAAGCAAAACAACAATTCAGGAATATAAAAAACAGTGCAAAACACCAATCATTGCTAGCATTTTCGCATCAAACACAAAAGATTTTGGAAAACTAGCAAAAGAAATATCAAAAACAAAACCAAAATTTATCGAAGCAAATATTTCGTGTCCAAATGTTAAAGATGAGTTCGGCATTCCATTCTCTGCAGACCCAAAAGCTGCATCTTTAGTAACAAGAACAATAAAAAAGAACACAAAAATACCAGTAATAATAAAGCTTTCTCCAAATGTTCCAAATATCACACAAATAACAAAAGCAATTGAAAAAGCAGGAGCAAATATCATAAACATGGGAAACACTGCAGGCCCGGGAATGGTTATTGATATTAACACACACACTCCAATCCTCTCAAACAAATCTGGAGGAATCTCTGGCCCAATAATTAAACCAATTACAATAAGATACATATATGAGATCTACAAAACCACAAAACTCCCAATTGTTGGAACAGGGGGAGTTACAACAGGAAAAGATGCAATTGAAATGATTATGGCTGGAGCAACCTGCATTGGAATCGGCTCAGGAGTTTATTACAGAGGGATAAATATCTTTGAAAAAGTAAATAAAGAAATAACTGCATGGCTAAAAAAGCACAAATACAAATCATTGAAAGAGATAAGAGGGATTGCACATGTGTAATAACAACGACATCCCAAAAACAGTAAAAATTGAAAAAATAATAAAAGAAACTCCATCAATGAAAACATTCATTATCTCAGACAAACTTTCTTCAAAGCCAGGACAATTTGTAAACATATGGCTTCCAAATATTGACGAGAAACCCATGAGTATATCTTACCAAGACAATGAAAAGTTTGCAATAACAGTAGCAAAAGTAGGAAAATTCACAAAAGAACTACACAAACTAAAACCTGGCAACAAAATAGGAATAAGAGGACCATACGGAAACCCTTTTGACTTAAAGAATTACAAAAACATAGTATTAATAGGTGGTGGATGTGGTTGTGCACCAGTGTTATTCTTAGCAGATAAAGCAAAAGAAAGAAAAATCAAACATTATCTAATCCTTGGAGCAAGAACAAAAGATGAAATCCCTTTTATCGATAGAATTACAAAAACAAAATTAAACGCATTCTACTCAACAGACGACGGCAGTTTCGGATTCCACGGATTCACAACACAAGTCTTAGAAAGAATAATAAATTCAAAAAAGATAGACTGTGTATATGCATGCGGACCAGAAATAATGATGAAAATAATCTTAGATATATGTAACAAACACAATATTGACTGTCAACTATCTTTAGAACGTTTTCTCAAATGTTCCTTAGGAATTTGTGGAAGCTGTTGTATGGATCCTTCAGGAATAATGGTCTGTAAAGAAGGACCAGTATTAGAAAAACACACATTAAATAAACTAACAGAGTTTGGTAAATACAAAAGAGATGCAACAGGAAAGAAAATAAACTTCTAACTATTTCTTATGATATATCTTCTTAAACAGAGAATCTAAGGTATATCCAACAAACGCTCCTAGACCAATAGCTGAACTTATATCTGTTGCAGCCGGTAAAAAATTAAAATGAACACAAATGTAATAGGCACCTGTACCAATCACACCTGAAACCACAGAAACAAACCAATTCTGCCATGCTTTTATCTCACCCTCTTTAACAACACCATCTTTTAAAATCAAATGTGCAAAAGATCCAACAACAGCTCCAACCATTATAAACCATGACATAATTAGATTATTGATTATAAACTTTAAAAATGTTACTAAAAACCAACAACAACCTTTAAAAACATCATACTCTTCCCTTTTCACATGAATCTTCTCATTAAAAACGCACTTCTAGTAGCTAACAATAGAACAGTAAAAAGAGACATACTAATCAAAAATGGAATAATAAAAAAGATCGCAAAATCAATTAAATCAAAAACTAAATCAATAGATGCAAACAACAACTACATAATCCCTGGAGTAATTGACCCACATGTTCATTGCAGAGAACCAGGAGCAACACATAAAGAGGATTTCTACACAGCATCAAAAGCAGCTGCCTCTGCAGGAATAACAACAATGATGGATATGCCAAACACATCTCCACCCACATTCACAATCAAAGATCTAAAAAACAAAATAAACCTAGCAAAAAAATCAATCATAAACACATACTTCCATTTCGGCTCAGACGGAAAAAACATAGATGAAATAAAAAAAGCAACAACACATCCAAAAGTTAAATCAACAAAAATATTTCTAAACCATACAACAGGAAACCTATTAATAAAAAACAAAAAAGATATAGAAAACATATTCAAAGCCTCAAAACTAATCCTAATCCATGCTGAAAAAGCACAGCTAAAAACAGTACTAAAACTATCAATAAAACACAAAACTCCATTATATGTTTGCCATATAAGTTCTAAAGCAGACCTAGAAGCAGTAAAAAAAGCAAAACTTAGATTCTCAAAAATCTATGCAGAACTAACTCCACACCATCTATTCCTAACAAAAGAGGATGTAAAAAAACAAGGAAACTTTGCTCTTATGAAACCAGAACTAAAAACAAAAACAGACCAAAAGTCATTATGGAAAAACATGGACATTATAGACACAATTGGCACAGATCACGCTCCCCACACAAAAAAAGAGAAAAAACAACCAATATTTGGAGTTCCAGGATTAGAAACAATGCTCCCTTTATTACTAAATGAGGTCAACAAAAACAAATTAACATTAACTCAAGTCGTAAAATTAACATCAACAAACGCAGCAAAGATATTCAACCTAAACAAAGGGAAAATAAAACCAGGATATGATGCAGATCTAACAATTATTGACCTAAAAAAAGAAAAATATGTAAATAACAAAGATCTGAAAACCAAATGTAAATGGTCACCTTTCCATAAAAGAAAATTAAAAGGGTGGCCAATAATAACAATCTTAAAAGGAAAAATAATCTGGAGGGATAATAATGACTGAAGAAATAGCTAAAATTCTACTAGATACAAGGGCAGTTACACTGTCACCAAGAGCACCATATAAGTATGCATCTGGAATACTCTCACCTATCTATTGCGACAATAGATTATTAATGAGTTACCCAGAAAGAAGAAGAGTAATAATTGAGAACTTCAAAAGAATTATCCAGGAAAACAACATAGAGTTTGACGTGGTTGCAGGAACAGCTACCGCTGGAATTCCTTGGGCTGCATGGTTAGCAGCAGAATACAACAAACCAATGATATATGTTAGAAGTACAAAAAAAGTCTATGGAAAAGAGAACACAATGGAAGGTAAACTAAACCCAGGACAAAAGGTATTAATTATAGAAGATTTAGTAAGTACTGGAAAAAGTTCTGTTGGAGCAGTAGGTGCAGCAAGAACAGCAGGAGGAATAGTCTCTCACTGTCTAGCAATATTTTCATATGAACTAGAAAAATCAAAGAACTCATTTGAAGAAAAGAATTGCAAACTAATCTCATTGTGCAACTTCTCAACATTAGTACCCATCGCAGTTGAATCAAATTACATCAATGAAGAAGAAAAAGACACAGTACTAGAATGGAACAAAAACCCAAAAGAATGGGGAAAACAAATGGGATATGAATGAATTACACAGAACAACTAAAACAACATGCAGAACAAAAACAATCAATAGTCTGCATGGGTTTAGACCCAGTTCTAAATAAAATACCAATTGAAGGAACACCAGAACAAAAATTAACAAGATTCTACCTAGAAATACTCAACGCATTAGAGTCAGAAAACACATTCCCTGCATCAATCAAACCAAACATTGCATTCTATGAACAATATGGATTAGATGGATTAAGAGCATTAAAAACAATAATTAAAGCCTACAAAAACAAAAATATTCCAGTAATTCTCGACGCAAAAAGAGGAGACATTGGAAAAACATGCAAAGCCTATGCAAACGCAATCTTCGATTATTGGCAAGCAAACGCAGTTACAGTGCACCCTTATCTTGGAAGTGATAGTGTTTTACCATTCACAGAAAAAGGGGGAGTTTACGTTTTAGTAAGAACCTCAAACAAGAGCGCAAGAGAATTACAGGATTTAGAAATAAACCAAACCCAATTATTCAAGAAAGTTGCTGAAAAAGTTATTGAGTGGAACACAGGAGCAGTCATAGGAGCAACATACCCTGAAGAATTACACCTATTATCAAAACTATTTGTAGACTCAGGAAAAGAAACCCCATTATTAATTCCAGGAGTAGGTGCACAGGGGGGAAGTGCAGAAGAAGTAATAAACATCCTAAAAAACACAGGAAATAACCCACTGCTCCACAGAATAAACTCATCCTCAGGAATAAATTACGCATATTTAAAGCAAAATACAGACGACTTTGCAGGTGCTGCAGTAAAAGCACTGAAAGAATTAAACAAAGAGATAAATCTCTAAAATGGAACAAAAAGTAGCGTACGTTATTGCAATTACTGCAAAAACTGTTGAACAGGAAAGATATCTTCTATAAGGAAACTGCAACACTTTCGTAACGCACGCTCAAGACGCATGTTTCGCATCATATTTCCAAGCACACTGGGATTACAAAAGCAAATTAAGAACTTTCCCCTCCCCCGAAGAAGCAATATCATACTTAGAATCAAAAGACAGACACAAACATGAATTATTAAAATCAAGGAGTGGAATCTTAAGAGAATTCAAAATATACGAACTCAGAATTAGAAGTTATAGAGATCAAGATAACCCAGAAAGAATAACAAAACACCTAGAACTTGCCACAGGTACAAACATAACACACATACTAAAACATAAAGAAATGGATCCAACAATAGATACAATTATTCTGGAACCTCAACGCCCAATTTCCTTATCTCCTCAACAAACTGTTCCTTTGACTTAAATAAGATTGTATTAACACCTAATTTCTTAGCAGCTTCCAAATTGGCTTCAGTATCATCTGTGAAAATACACTCCTCTGCCTTCATTCCGACATCATACAACAATGTTAAGAACAATTTAGGAGAATCCTTTCTTGCTCCGACCTGATAAGCCAATAACCCTTTCTGAAATAATTTATTCAACTCAAACTTCTTTCTACACCTAGAAGCGATCTCTTTTGCATCATTAGAAATATATCCTACATAATATTTTCTTCTTAATTTCTCAACAAACGTCCTCATCCCTTCAATTTCATTCCTAAATGAGGTTCGTATCTCTTTTGTTTTCTCTAAATCAAATTCAACTTTCAACTTTTCAAATATCTTACCATAAAACTGGTCCTCAGACAGTCTACCGATTTCATTCTGTCTTAAATATTTATAGAACAATTCCTCTACATCTTTAGGTTTTACTTTAATCTCTTTAGATAACGCATTGATAAACTCATTATCCCCTAATGTGATCACAACACCGCACAAATCAAAGAATATTGCCTTTATCATCATATATTATAACTACAACTCATATATATACTTTGCGCAGAACCACTCAAATTCTGTGTAGCGGAATTTGAGTTTGGAACAAAGTGACAAACATAGCAAATGTCTTATAATGTCGATGATCTTGGAGTCGGCATTATATTTATATTTCTATAAACAACATTTATAAATAAAAACTGAAATCTAAGACATATGCCTAAAACTAACTGCCTAAAATGTAAAAAAACAACATACTGTTCACAGTTATGTAAACTACATTTCAAACAGTATTTTGAGAAAAAAGTACGTAAAACAATAAAGAAATTCAATCTATTCACACCAAAAGAAAAAATAGGGATGGCAGTTTCAGGAGGAAAAGATTCAACAGTCTGCCTATATATCTTAAAAAAACTTGGTTATGAACCAATTGCACTAACAGTGGATGCAGCTATAGGTAACTATACAAAAGAAAATCTAAAAAACCTAAGAAAAGTATGCAAAGAACATGATGTCCCATTAAATGAGATATCATTCAAAGATGAATTTGGTCATTCATTATGTTATCTGAAATCTGTCCTTAAATCTAAAGGACATAACTACTCTTCATGCATGGTTTGCGGAATATTAAGAAGATTCTTAATAAACAAACACTCTAAAAAACTAAAGCTAAAAGCAATTGCAACCGGTCACAACCTTGACGATGAAGCACAAGCAGTTTTAATGAATGTCTACAGAAACGACACTAAACTTGCACTAAGACAAGGACCAATTTCAGGACAAAAAAGAATTAAAGGTTTAATAAGAAGAGTAAAACCACTATATTTATGCACAGAAAAAGAAACAACAGCATATTCAAAACTAATGAAATTTCCAGTAAACTACAAAGAGTGTCCCTGTTCTACAGACGCATACAGAAAAAAGTTTAGAAAACATCTAGACAAACTAGAAAAAGACCACCCAGACGTAAAATATAATATAATTAATTTCTATTTAAATATGATACATCCATTAAAAACAAAGATTAACTTAGGAAAAGCTACTACTTGTTCAACATGTAAAGAACCAGCATCAAAAGATGAATGCAGAACCTGTCAGATAATAAAAAACCTAAAAAAACATAAAACATAAATACAGACAGGTCATCCCAATTCTATAAAAATGCAAGAAACACTAGAAAAAGTAAGAGAAAATAAAATAAAGTTTATAGAGCTACAATTCACAGATATCTTTGGCACATTAAAATCTATAGAAATACCTGCAGATTGTCTTAAAGAAGCAATAGAAAAAGGAGTATGGTTTGATGGATCATCTATAGAGGGCTTTGCAAGACTAAAAGAAAGTGATATGTATCTTAAACCAGATCTATCAACATATGCCATTCTCCCAGATGAAAATGGAGATAAGAAAACAGCCAGATTTATATGCGACATCTATAACCCATCAGGCACACTATATGAAAAGGATCCGAGAGCAATCCTAAAAAAAGTAATAAAAGAAGCAGAACAACTAGGATATAAATTTTATGTAGGCCCAGAAGTTGAATTCCATTTACTAAAAAGAAAGGAAACAGGAGAATTAGTTATCCCCCATTATGATACAGGATCATACTTTGACTGCTCTGCAGGCAACATAACAAACGCAGTAAGAAAAGAGATAATGAATAATCTAAAGAATTTCGGAATAACCTCAGAAAGAGCACACCATGAAGTTGGTGCAGGACAACACGAACTTGGATTTAAATATGGAGACGCATTAACGACAGCAGACAGAGTTATAACACTAAAAAAAATAATAAAAACAATTGCAAACAAATATGGACTTGTTGCAACATTTATGCCGAAACCATTCTACAAAAAAGCAGGAAATGGTATGCATGTTCACTTTAGCGTATTCGACAAAGATAACAAACCATTATTTTATGATACAAGTGACAAAAACCATCTCTCAGAGTTTGCAAAACATTTTATCGCAGGCCAGCTAAAACATATAAAAGAAATGTGTGCAATAACAAACCCCACAACTAGCTCATATAAAAGATTAGTAAGTGGTTATGAAGCTCCTGTCTACATCTGTTGGGGTGAAAGAAATCGTTCAACATTAATAAGAATCCCAAGATACAGTGAAGGAAGAGAATCATCAGCAAGAGGAGAATTAAGAAATCCTGATCCAAGCTCAAACCCTTATCTTTTATTTGCAGCAATGCTAAAAGCAGGAATTGAAGGAGTTAAACAAAAACTAGAATTAATGCCTATAACAGAGGATTCTGTCTTTGAAAAAACAAAAGACGAATTAAAAACAATGAATATTGAAATTCTTCCAGGAAACCTTGGACACGCAGTAGAACACTTAAAGAAAAGCAGTATAATGAAAGATATGATGGGAGAAGAGCTCCATAAAGAATATGCAAACGCTAAAGAAAAAGAAGCAGAAGAATACAGGGTACAAGTAACAGAATGGGAAGTAAAGAGATACATAGAATCATGTTAAAAAACACACAAAATTTATATATAAACCACCCTACCCAAAATATATGATAATAGCTTTAACAGGAACAATTGGTACTGGAAAAACAACTGCTGCCAAAATATTTCAAGAAAATGGTTGTGAAATAATCAATGTTGATGCACTAGGGCACAAACTTCTCCAAGACCCAGAAATTCTTCAGAAAATTCTCGCAGAGTTTGGCTCCGACATAATGGACAGACAACTACAAATAGACAGAGAGAAACTCAGTGAGATAGTATTCAACGATGAAGCAAAACTAAAAATATTAAACAAGATGATTCACCCAAAACTAAAAGCAGCATTAGACAAAACATTATACGAAATAAGACAAAGCTCTCAAATTTTTATATTAGATGTTGCACTATTCGAAGAATTAGAACTACAACACAAAGTAGATAAAGTGTTATTACTAAAATCTGATCTAGAAAATATTTACAAAAGATTGAATCCAAAATATACAAAAAGACAAGTACTAACAATAATTAACAATCAAAAACAACCAGTAAATGCAGATTTTATAATTGAAAACAATGGACCAGAAGAAATATTAAAAGAAAAGATTCGCAAAATTCTAGAGGAAATAAAACAATGAGTTCTGCAATATATCCTGGAACATTTGATCCAATAACAAACGGGCACATTGATATAATAAATAGAGCCTTAAAAATATTTGATAAAATAATTATTGCCATAGTTGAAGATGGAAATAAAAAAACACGATTCACAATAGAAGAAAGAAAACAAATGATAAAAGAATGTCTAAACAACCCAAACATTGAAGTGGAGTCATTCTCCAACCTATTAGCTGACTACATAAAAACAAAAAACACAAACATAATAATAAGAGGGCTAAGAGCAGTATCTGACTTTGACTATGAATTTCAGATGGCAGTCATGAACTCTAAACTAAACAAAGACATGGAAACAATATTCTTAATGACAGATAAAAAATATTTCTACCTAAACTCCAGCACAGTAAAAGAGATTGCATCCAAGGGTGGATGTATCAAAGAGCTAGTACCAAAAATCGTTGCTGAAAAACTAAAATGAAAGAGGCATTACACTACAAAAAACTAGACAACAACAAAGTAAAGTGTTTATTATGCCCAAATACATGTACAATTACAGAAAATAATGTCGGATTCTGTGGAGTAAGGAAAAATATCAAAGGAAAGCTGTTCTCATTAGTCTACGAAAAAGCAGTTGCAATTAACATTGACCCAATCGAAAAAAAACCATTGTACCACTTCTACCCTTCATCACCAACATTCTCATTAGGTACTGTTGGCTGCAACTTATGTTGTAAATTCTGTCAAAACTGGGAAATATCACAAGTAAAAGATAACAGACCAATCACTGGTCACGAACTAACACCAAAACAAATAGTAGACGAAGCAATAAAAAATAATTGCAAAATTATAGCTTATACATACACAGAACCAACTATCTTTTACGAATACATGCTAGAAACAGCTAAACTAGCAAAAAAACACAAACTAAAAAATATAATCATAAGCAACGGCTACATAAATCCAAAACCATTGAAAGAATTAATTCCATATATCGACGGAGCAAACATTGACTTAAAAGCATTTAATGAAGAATTCTATAGAGACTTAAGCTGTGCATCCCTAAAACCAGTTCTAGAAACAATTAAAACACTAAAAAAGAATGATGTGTGGATTGAAATCACAAACCTAATAATTGAAAATTATAACACAAACTTCAAAGAAATAGAAAAAATGTGTCAATGGGTAAAGAATATCGACCCAAACATACCATTACACTTCTCAAAATCATCCCCAATGTATAAAATGATGGACATAAAACCAACAACCCCTGAAACACTACTAAAAGCAAAGAAAATCGCAGATAAATACCTAAACTACACATACATTGGAAATATTCAAATTAACAACACTGAAAACACATTCTGTCCAAAATGTAAAGAACTATTAATAGAGCGATCTGGCTTTTTTGTATCAAAAATAAAGAAAAAGTGCAAATGTGGATTCACACTTGCAGGAAAGTTTTAGATTAAATCTCCTAACGGATCATCTGTTGACATCTCATCACTATCTAGATCTAAATCTTCATCTAAATCCTCTGTATCTTCAGCTGGTTCCACTTCTTCTACTTCTGGCTCTTCAACAACCTCTGGTTCCTCATCCACTGGAACATCTTTTGGTGGTTTATCCCTTGGTGCCTTTTTCGGCAGATTATCAGTAGTATCGTCTGCACATCCTACAACCATTATTGCAACCATCAACAGTAAAAGTATTGCTATTATTCTCATGTTATCCCTCCTTTACAAATAAAAGAAAATAAAATAATATAAAATTTTCGTTTTATTCGCTTAACTCTTCAACAGCTTCTTCTACTGCCTCTTCAACTGCTTCTAAAGCTGCATCAGCTGCTTGAACTCCAGGAGGCATATCATCGCCAACTAGTTCTTCTCTAAAGCTACCGATAAGATCTTTTATTTCCTGCAGATTACTTTCTACAACATCAAAATCTCCGCTCTCAAAAGCATCTGATGATGCAGCATGTAAATCACTACATTCAGTGTGTAAGTCCTCAAGTGTTGAAACATCGTAATCAATTCTCTCTAACTCACTAATCACTAAATCCATCCTATCGAGAATATTACCTACTCTGCCTAAAGCAAATCTTGTCTTAACCTTTGTCTGAACTTCATCAGGTAGTTCTGAGATAATATTCTTCATCTCATCCTTGAACTCACCTGCAAGAGCTCTAACCTCTTCAGCATATGTTTTAAGTGCATCTGTGTCTTCATCTTCAACAGCTTCTTCAATCAATGAAGCATACTCTTCAACTCCAGAAAGAAGATCTTCTAATACAGAAGTATCATGTCCCTTCTCACCTGTTCTTTCTATGTGATGACTCATTCTATCAATCAAATTATTTATTCTTGCTGTTGCAAAACCTTTTCTTAACTCTTTCCAAGATTCAAGTAAATCATATAGGTCTCCACCTTCTTCATTTTGTGCTTCTATTTCAGCTGCCATTAACTCAACTAGTTCAGTCTTATCAATCCCGTTCTCAGCTATTAACTCACCTGCAGCTTCTTTAAAGCTTCTAACCTTATCCATCATTTGATGAACTCCTTCTGTTGTTGCTCCACGTGTCTCAAATGTTGACACCTCATCAAGTAAATCCTTAAACTCTTCTTTGATATCCTCTAAACTGGATACATCTACTTCTAAATCATCTAAATAGTTAATAACCACATCCATACCAACTACCTTTGTATTCCCAAAATAAACTGTTTTTGCCTGCATAACCTCATCTACAGTCACATCTTCATCTGCCATTACACTAAAAGAACTCACAATCAATAATAGCAAACAAACCATAGCTAAAATTCCTTTTCTCATATTATCCCTCCATTTATTTTATTATTCAACATATACCTCTTAGGTATAAGATTGAGGCATTCGCCCCAATCTCCCCTAAAAATAAAGAGGCTGTGTATACAAGTATTAAAGGTGGAAACAATATAACTAATTTTACTGGAAACTATTTCAACTTTATACTAAACCTTCCCTTCCATCCTTTCTCCAAGATACAACTCTTTAATCTTTCCAAACTTTTTAGATTTAATTAATCCCCTAAACTCCAACTTACTAACAATCTTACTCAAACTAGATTTAGTATACTCTAACTCTTTCCTAACTTCAGAATTCTTTATTCCAGGCTTCTCAATAACTAACCTCAACACAGCCTTCTCTCTTTCATTTAATATATCTGCAGCTTTCAGAGCATCCTTTTTCTTCTTACTATAATAAAGCCAGTTAAACACATAACCTATCAAAACACCAATAACTAAAACTAAAACAACACCTAAAACATAATAAAAATAATTAACACCCTCTGTTTGCTTAAACCTAGCTAAAAAAACAGTTGACTCATCGATTTCCATATCCCATTTTATCTGTAAACCTTCATCCAAAACAGAAATCTCTGCATCAGGAACAACTAACTGAACATCACCCTCAACATATAAAAAAATATCTTTAGGTAATAACAACACATGCTCAAAATCATCAATACTAGAACTCGGATTTAAAACAACAACATACTCAAAATAATTCCCTTTATCAAACAAGTTTGAACTAGTCTCTGTTTTAATAATTAAAGTTCTTGAACTCCCAGCCTCAATAGGAACAGAAAAATCAAACTTTAATCTTAATTTATCTCCCTTCTCAATACTATAACTTAATTCTCCATATGAATCCATTAAACTAATAATCTCAGAATCTATTGCTAAATTAATCTCAGAATTATTAACAGACACATCCCCATCATTATACAAACCAATCTCAACTATATTCTCAACATACTCTAAATCAACAGGCCTAGCAATGATCTTATAAGAATCAACATCTAACGCATTAACTATACCTGCACAAAACACAACCATTAAGACACACAAAAACACCCTTTTCATAGTTAAAATAGGAATATTAAGTACCTTATAAATGTTATTTTAACTTTAAATAGAGTCAAAATCACTTATTTTATTTAAAAAGGGCACACTGAACATTTATAAACACACCCTCCTTTCTCCACTATATGATTGACACTCAACTAACACCAGAACAAATCAAAGATTCACTAGAATTCAGAATAGCAGAATTCGACTCAATGATAATAGTAAAAGGAGGAGAAGGCAAATTCATCCTAACACTAGAAGGTAATGATGAAAGTGGTTATACTTTAGCAATGTACGCTTCTAGATTAAATAAATCATATGATAAGGACCACATAGGAACACATGATTGTATAAGAAGGAGATTTGATATAACAACACCAATATTTGGTGGTGCAAATATAACATACAGAGACCACACCTTAACACTTCAAAGCTTCTCAACAACCTTTGACGGAATCCCTCAAGAAGTCTCAGATAGTTTAGTAGAACAATTAAGAGAGCACCTAAAAACAATTGATTATAATGAAGAATATGGAAAAGTTCAAGAAGAAAGACATGAACATGTAGTAAGACGGTGGAAAAGAAAATTAGCAAAAATATGGGACAACTACCATGGAGAAAAAGAAGAAGCAGAAAGAGAAAGAAAACAAAGAATAAATGAATTATCTAGCGGATGGAGCGGCTTCTGGAACATAAGAGCAGCAAATAAACAAGGAATTCCTGTAGAAGAATACATCGAACAAAAGTATGCAGAAGAACTCCCACAACCACCAAACGAACCTGAAATACCAATGGGCCCAGAAAGACATTATGGTAGATTTCTCCTCAAAGCAGAAGATATAGAAGTTGAAAATAGGGTAGATTCATTCAGAACAGAAATTAGATACAAACAAATAGGCTTCTGATTAGACTAAACTCAACCAAAAATATATAAAACAATTATTCTTTCTAACTCAAAACGGAGCGTGATAAACGTGAAACATATAAAAAAAGCAATTTTAATCATAACAATACTACTTTTGTTATTCGTAATTGGTTGTGAAAAACAAGAGGAAGAGAAATCAAGAATAGGTGTTGACCAAGAAGAATACACCACATCATGCAAATGTATGGCTAACTATGAACCTGTATGTTCAACTGATAATGTAACATATGATAACGAATGTTGGGCATTATGTGATAAAAAAATGGTTGCATATAATGACGTATGTGAACAAGATTTAATCTGTGGAGGCATGGAACACAAAGAATGTCTAGAAGGATATACCTGCAACGTAAGCATTCAACCAGGACATAGCGATATTGGTGAGTGTTATATAAAAGAAGAGAACGCAACAGTGTGCCTAATTGACGGAATGACTTACTACGTAAAAAAAGATATAGTATATCACACAGACAATGTAGGACGTGAGTATGTAGAAGATGCACCAGGCACATACAGAAGAAAGGATGACCACACAGGATGGGTATTTAAACACTATTTTAGCTCAGGAGACACATTCTATGAAAAAACACTAACAGCAATCGAAACAGGAATAACAGCACACGGAACAACAGTAACATGTGATAACTCAACAGAAATCCCAGAAGGTTTCCAAGCATTCTTTGACACTCACCCTGTCAAATAATTTTTTTTCTTTATTATTTTGCCTAAACCGAAAAAAAGAAAAAGAAAGAAAATACTGAAATAAAAGAATAAAATGTTCAAGAATAAAAAAAGATTAATAGCAAACATTGTGGGAGTTCTAGGAATAATTAACACACTATTGGGATTATTCCATTTTTTTGTGCTTCCAAAAATCCTAAAATGGGGAACAGAATTAACAGAACTCAGCTTCGAAACCATAGCTACAATTAACGTGCTTAACATATTTATGGGCATTCTATTTGTTGGATTTGGAGTAATATCATTTATATATATTCCACAAATCAAAAGAGGTAATAAAACAGCTTGGACATTTTGTTTATTCTTAGGAATTATCTGGTTCATAAGAACAATCATGGAACCAATCTATTATGGAGTTATAATTGAAGAAATCATATTTACATTCATTCTCTTATTGATATCTTTATCATATCTTATCCCGTTATTGGTTTATAGGAAACACTTTGTTTAAAACCAAATCTCTACTCAAATAAACCAATTTTCGTCACCAAATATAGGTAAAATACCAAAAGATTTAAATACTCACACTATTCTAAATATATAAAATATTTTAAAATTAATTAAAAAAGGGGTGGTTTTATATGTTAGGAGAACTAGGTATGTATGTTGGCGGAACTGGAGAAGCGGTTTTAAATCCATTATTAGTCTTGCTTAATAGTTTCATATTGTTTCTACCTGGATTAGTGGCAGGAATTGTTGTTGTAATTGCAGGATATATTGTAGCATCAGTATTAGGATGGCTACTACATAAAGCATTAGACAAGGTAAGACTTGACGCTTGGATGAAAAAACACAAACTACATTCATCGATTGGTGGATTAAGTATTAGTTGTACACTATCAAAAATTTTGAAGTGGTACATCATAATAGCATTCTTAATCCCTGCAGTAGCAATGCTACAACTAGGATCATTATCAGTGCTTTTAAGAAACTTTGTAATGTGGCTTCCACATGTAATCTCAGCAGTATTGATCTTCTTGTTTGGTCTAATCTTTGCTGACTTTGCATACCAAAGGATTACAGCAGCAAAAGGTAAGTTTGCAAATTTACTAGGATCAGCTGTTAAAGTAGTCGTGGTAATCTTTGTAGCAGTTATCGCATTGCAAGAAATAGGCATCTACATAGGAATGGCTGAAAAGACGTTCTTAATTTTGATAACAGGCTTTACAATTGCAGTAGCAATCGCAGTTGGAATTGGACTAGGATATGGTCTAAGAAAGCATGGCGATAAAATTGTAGCAAAGTGCTTAAAGAAATTTTAAGTTTTTTCTTTACTTTTTCTCTTTTTTTGTACAATCAGCTTTAGTGACATTACTACCGAGCGAAGTTATAGGAAATGACAATACTAAAGCTAAAAGTTACTGACAACGTATTTCAAACACAAAGACACGGAGCCAGAATCGCGCAATTCTGCGAGCGGAATTTGAGTTTGGAACAAACTAAGTGATTCTGAGTTTACGGAGTAAACTAAGTAATGTCAAAAACAGATAGCCTAACCAAACATCTTCCGAAATAAATAGAACTATTTCCGATTTCTCCCAAGACATTTCCGATTTTTTCTCAATCATACTTATAAAAAATTCTCACTTTAAACTAATTCTATATATGAACTAAAAAAATGGAAAAAATAGCTAAAAAACACATCACCAAAAAGTGGGAAATAACATTAACAGAACTAAAAACAGAGATAGGTAAAATATACAAAATAACAAAATCCCTACCAGAATTATCAACAACAGAGACAAGAGTCTTCAAATCAAAAAATAAAGCCAAAGAATTATTCAATGAATGGTTAAACTAACATATCTATCTTAGATTTCAACACCTTAACCAACTCAGGCTGATCAAAATGATAAACATCAGGAACATCAAAACAAACAATCTTCACTTGCATGTACTCTTTAGGAAATCTTTTAGCTATCTCTCCAATCTGAAAATCTTCCATAACTACAACCACATCTGCCCATTTAAGCAACCTTGCACTCAACAACTTTCCACCATAAAGACCTGCGGATTTAACATTAAATCTATCCTTAAACAACTTTTCAGCGGTTTTACTCCTATGCATGTTTTGGTTACAGACAAACA
>CAYVNO010000022.1:0-4879 GCA_964452935.1 uncultured Methanosarcinales archaeon
TTTGTAATTAAATATTCATACCATCATAAAATAGTAAAATAGTAATAATCAATAATTTATTTACTTTAAAATGGTATTAAAAAAATTTATATAAATACACTAACACCAATATTATATGGAAGACATAGAATGGATTCTAAGAACATATGATAGGGAAACACTAACACCAGAAGCAGGAACAGGCAGACATAGAGATAGATTATATAGGGGCTTAGAATCAGTACTTAGAAGAGCAAGAGTTCCTCCAAAGACCCAATCAGATGAAATGCGTGAACTATATGACAAACTAATGGACTATGACGCATTACTTGAATCCTCAAAAGCAATTGACCCAATAATAAAAAATCCTAGCACAGCAGTAACTAGAATGCAAACTATATTACTAGAATATGGTGTAGAAACATACGGAGAACTTGTAGCTTTCTTTAATTCACAAACAATCATGGATAAAACTAGGCAACTTCCAAGCGGAGGATACAGAAAAATAAGAACACTTTCAATTGGAAAAGGACTAGGTCCAAAATCCTGCAGAATTTTATACCATCACCTAAACTCAATAGGCATACAACTATTTGATAAACCCTACAGACCACATGAAATTGGAGAAAAAAGATATAGTCCTAAGAAATAGCATGCAAAATTAGGAATATTTATATATTACTCCCAATTCAATCTACACATGGCAAAAACATATGACACAATAATAATTGGTGGAGGTCCTTCAGGATTAACAGCAGCAATCTATTGTGGAAGATATCTAATAAAAACACTTCTAATATCAAAGGATATTGGCGGACAACTATTAGAGACAATGGAGATTGAAAACTACCCTGGTTTTGAAAAAATCTCAGGAATGGATCTATCAAACAAAATGAAAGCACAGGCAGAAAAGCAAGGTGCAGAAATAAAAACAGAGACAGTTAAAAAAATAAAAAAGAATAAACTCTTTGAAATAGAAACAGATGCAGGAAAACATAAAGCAAAAACAGTTATTCTTTGTCTAGGATCAAAAAGAAGACAACTAAATGTTAAAGGAGAGGATGATTTCAAAGGAAGAGGTGTTAGCTATTGTGCAACATGTGATGCAGCATTCTTTTCTAAAAAAACAGTTGCAGTTGTTGGTTCTGGAAATGCGTCAGCAGAAGCAGCTTTACTCTTAGCAAAATTTGCAGATAATGTAACTATCCTAATCAGAAAAGAAAAAATGAAATGTGAACCAGTCTATCTAAAAAAGATTGAAGAAAGTGAAAAAATCACAATAAAAAATAAAGTTAATATAAAAGAGATAAACGGAACAGATGTTGTAACATCAGTTGATTTAGATAACGGAGAAAACTTAGAACTAAATGGAGTATTCATTGAAGTAGGATTCCTACCAGACACAACAATAGCAAAAGATTTAAAATTAGATTTAGACGACAGAGGATACATTAAGGTAAATGAAAAACAGGAAACAAATATCTCAGGCTTATTCGCAGCAGGAGACATAACAACAGCATCAAACCATTTCGCTCAAATAACAACAGCAACAGGTGAAGCAACAATCGCTTCTGAATCTGCATACAAACACACTCAAAAATGACAGAATACAAAATAAAAGATCTAAAAAATGGAATGAAAGAGGTCGACATAGTTGTTGAAATAGATTTTCTTGGAGAAAAAAGAACATCGTCAGGTTTCGGTGCAGATAATTTTAGACAAGCATATGTAAAAGACGAAACAGGAGAGATAAAATTGACTTTTTGGAATGAAGACATCCAAAAAGCAAAACCAAAAAAGAAAGTAAAGATAACAAACGGGTATGTAACAGTTTATAATATGGAATTACAGCTTAACGCTTCAAAAGACAACCCGTTGGAGTTTTTATAACGACGTAAATAAAATTTTACGTAGTGAAATTTTCAAATTCGTCAGAGACGAATTGAGGTGGTTTAAATGGATAATAAAAAACACAAAGAACAAAGAGTATTGGTATTATTTGACGTACAAAACTTATATTATAGTGCAAAACATTTATACAGTAGAAAAGTAAATTTTAAAGAAATTCTAAACACAGCAGTCGCTGGAAGAAAACTAGTAAGAGCAATAGCTTATGTAATCAAAACAGAGATAAAAGAAGAAAAAAGTTTTCATGACGCTCTTGAAAGTATGGGAATAGAAGTAAAAGCAAAAGATATTCAAATCTTTTACGGCGGAGCTAAAAAAGGAGATTGGGATATTGGAATAGCAATGGATGCTGTACGTCTATCACAAAAAGCAGACACAGTTGTTTTAATTAGTGGAGATGGAGACTTTAGAGATTTACTAAGCTATCTAAAATCGCACGGTTGTAGAACAGAAGTTTTAGCTTTCTCAAAAACAGCTTCTAAACAACTAAAAGAAGAAGCAGACGATTTCATTGATTTAGGACTAAGTAGAAGATTCCTAATCGCTCCAGGTAGCGCTCCAAGGAGAGCACATCCAAGAAACAATGCACATCCAAGGACAAATGTTCCACCAAAGACTAGTGCTCCAATAAAAAAAGCACCAGCAAAAACTAAAGCACCTGTAAAAACAAAGGCTGCACCAAAAACAAAGGCAAAAACTACAAAAAAATGACAAGGTATGCTCAAAACGGAGATCATGTACTTGTCCACTTTGTCTGTAAATTAGAAGATGGAACTGTAGTTGAATCAACAGATAAACCTAAACATTTTATTCTAGGAAGAAAGCATGCAATCATGGGTTTAGATAACGGGATTGTCGGTATGCAAGTTGGTGAAAAAAGATTAATCAAAATAAAACCTGAGCATGCATACGGCTATCAACAAAAAGACCTAATAAGTGAGATACCAAAACAATCACTCCCTCATGTCGAAAACCCAGAAATAGGACAAAGACTTGTACTAACAACAAAACAAGGCAAACCTATTCATGCAAGAATCCTAAAAATAAACCCAGAATCATTCATAGTGGATGTTAACCACCCATTAGCAGGACAAAAACTAATCTTTGATGTTGTTTTAATGGATTTGAAGCCTTGATTTCCTGGCTTTGTTCGGAGTGCTACCTTGCCATCTCATTATGCGAAGTTCTTTACATCTCAACAAAACGTACTTTGCGAGGTTCCATAGAGCAAAGTACAATAATAATGCATATGAACAAACTGAGCCGATGGTAAGGTCTGTTCTTAAGAACAGGCTCCGGACAGGCGCAAATTAAGAAAAAATTTATATATTTCTTTAACACTATAAATTAACATATAACCACTAAAAAAGGAGGTTGGAATTATGCCAAAAAATTGTGGTCTTTGCGGTGGAGAATTAGAAGAACACGAAACCTATTGCTCTGAATGTGGAACAGATTATGAAGAAACAGATGAACTCGAAGATGATTTAATCTAAACAATAATCGTTTGATCTCTTCTCGGACCTACAGAAATAATACTAATCTTTGCTCCTATTAATTCTTCTATTTTTTTCACATAATTCTTACAATTTAAAGGCAAATCATCAACACTTTTACACTCAGTAATATCTTCATCCCAACCAGGCATTTCAAAATAAACAGGCTTTGCATCCTCTAAATTATTCAAGGGAAAATCCTTAACAACCTCTCCATTTAATTCATAACTATCGCAGATTTTTATACTCTTCATCCCAGTTAAAACATCTAACTTAGTCAAAGCAATCTCAATAATGCCATTAACTATAACCGAATATCTCCCAATCACAGAATCAAACCATCCACATCTTCTTGGTCTCCCAGTTGTTGTACCAAACTCATGCCCTTTCTCTGCTAAATATTCTCCATCTTTATCAAACAACTCAGTTGTAAAAGGACCATTACCAACTCTGGTAGTATAAGCCTTCAAAATCCCAACAACTTTATCAATTTTAGTAGGACCAATACCTAATCCTGTACATGCACCGCCTGCTGTAGGATTGGATGAAGTAACAAATGGATAAGTTCCATGATCAATATCTAATAAAGTTCCTTGTGCCCCTTCTATTAAGATATTCTTTCCATCTTTAATCGCTCTATCTAAAACAAAACAAGTATCCTTAACAAATGGCTTTAATTTTTCATTATTCTTAACATACTCTCCCATTCTCAAACCATTTCTGATTATTTTATCTCTATAACAAGGACCAATTCCTCTTCCTGTTGTCCCTATATTCCCACACTTTGCTTTATCTTCTTCAATGTGTTTCTCTTGAATAACATGCGCACTAGAACTTATTATTAATCTAGAAGGATCTATTCTCAACCCCTTTTCTTCCATCTCATCAATCTCTTTCAATAAAACATTTGGATCAATTACAGTCCCATTCCCAATTATATTTAGTTTATCACTAATAACGCCAGAAGGTAACAGATGAAACTTATACTTCTTATCCCCAACAATCACAGTATGCCCAGCATTGTTTCCACCAGCAAACCTTGCAATAATATCTGCTTTTTTTGCTAAAAAATCTACACAAGCTCCTTTGCCCTCGTCCCCGTATTGCATACCAACAACAACTGTTATCATAAAAAAACAAACAAAAGAGTGATATATAAAATTTATGTTAATTTATCTAAATCTAAACTCAAGCTTCGCTCTTCTTCCTCTTCAACTACTTTTTCAGTAGCCATTCCAGCTAAATTAGTTGATTTTACCTCTTCTTCAACCTCATCAACATGGTTCTTTTCCTTCATTCCTACAAATACTGCTGACACTACAACTATAAGAACAAGTATTATCAATCCATTTATCAACAGTTTTTTCATCGCCACTATCACCTATTTTAGTTATTAATATACAAAAGTGTATATTATTATACTATAACTACTATTTAAAGTTTTCGAAAAATAATCAAAAAAAGAAAAAATAAAGTTCTAGCCCAGAACTTTTTGG
>CAYVNO010000022.1:4979-23890 GCA_964452935.1 uncultured Methanosarcinales archaeon
ACTTCTTCTAAGCCATCTCCCAGCTCCTCTATGTCTGAGACATCATGACTCAATCCTTCGTCCTCTCCTGTTGTTTCTTCCTGACCTTCTTGCCGTTGTTCATCATCTGAACTATCTTTACATCCAACAACAAAAGAGAGCATTAATAAAACCAAACACAAAGCAATTATTTTCCTCATTTTAATTCGCCTCCAGGTGAATTAATAAATTCGCATTCGCGAATTAACACCTCTAACTTGAAACATCAACAGTCATATCTCCTTGATAACTGTAATCATCATTGTCATCATCTTCTCCATCAAACTCAAAGTTCAACGAAGTTCCAAAATCATAATCTTCATCATCAGTATCATCAAACTCTATGTCTATTCCATCTACATAAAGTTCTGTACTGTTGTAATCAAAGCTTGATCCTTCCCATTCAAAAGTTACACTATCCTCCTCAAAATCTTCATCAAAGTCATTTACTTCGATATCAAACTGTACTCTTCCATACTCATCATCATCAATGTAAAGTCTAAATCTAAATTTAAACTCATTTCCTTCATCATCATCAAACTCTAAAGTTACGTCATCATTATCTTCTAGCTCTGCAGTTAACTCGATTGTAAGCTCTCCATCATTCTCACTAATATCTGGAGTGTAATCAGTTCCTTCAACAGTTAATGAAACAGAATCTTCATCCAGATTTTCTGTAAAGTCTTCTAATTCTATCTCTAATTTGTATTCATCAGAATCATTGTCATCATCATCTGTTCCTTCTCCTGGTTCAATATCTTCCCAGCATTCATCTTCTTCATCTGAAGGCTTTTCTCTTATACAATCTTCAATATCATCTTTATCATCATCACTTATATCAAAATCAGAATAACATTGTATCCTATCTGAACTATAATCAGCCTCATCCATACAAACAATGAATTCTGCTTTTGTTCCAACTGCATCTCCATCATCTGAACTTGTTGTACCTGTTCCAGTAGAAAACATATTATCATCTCTTGCTTCTATAGCTGCATCTTTTGCATTCAATAGATTTGAATAAGCTAGTCCTGATTCATTATTTAAGATATAATTCTCTGCTAATAATAAGTAGTTCTCAGCTTCAGCTAACTTATTCTCTGCAGATGAAATACCATACCCATCAGCTTCTTTATCAGCTATCTCATCTTGAGTTCTATTCATCTCACTTACAGCATTATCATAATCATCTTCTAAACCAGAATCTTCAAGTGCTTGTTCAAAAGTTGAGGCAGTTTCATTTTCTACATCATCTTCAGTGTCATCCTCATCACTTTCATCTTCAACATCCTCGACATCATCTTCTGTGTCATCCTCTGTCTCCTCTTCTTCAACATCACATTCACTCATATCAAAATCAAATGCATCTACCTTTTCCATAAGACTTTCCAAGATCTGGTCAGCATTTTCCAAAGATATTCTTGCTAACCTAACCTCAATCTTAACCTGTTCATAATCTTCTGTAATAACAGATTGAGCATTTGAATGTTTTTCTTTAGCTTCAACAACTCTTGCGTCATATAATCCTAACTCATACTCAATATCAGTTGTCTCTTCTCCTTGTTCTTTTAACTTATCAACAGTACAAGCTAATTTTTCTCCAATCTCTTCAGCTTGTTCAACAACCTCAACAGCCTTTCCGACAAAACTCTCAAGAGCACTATACATTATAATATCTACAACACCGTCCCATGCAACAGCAATATCAGCAGCCATTGCTTTGATATCTTCTTTTGTTTCTAGATCATCTATAGAATTAATTGCATCATAAAGCTCTCCTTGTGCAACAACAAGATTGGTATTATTTTCCCCTTCTGTATCATCTTTTATCTCTTTAATATACTCTACCATTACATTAGCAGTATATTTTATATAATCTTTTGCCACAGGAATAATCTTTTTCTCTAATTTATCACAATTATCTCCTGCTTCATTACATTCAGCTATCTGTTCTTTCAAATCAAGAAACTCTGCTTTAGAATCTGCAAGATTTGCAACATCACTGCCAGCATACACAAAAGGCATAATAAAACTTAACACCATAAATATAACAATCAATTTTTTCATTTTAATTCGCCTCCAAGTGAATTAAAATTCCGCTCAATTTTTATATAATGCGGAATTAATCCACCTCAATACATTTTTTTTAACATCTTTATTTCTAATTTTAACTTTTGTACAAACATTGTTGCGAGTTTACAGCAACCTATCAATAGTTTGAATCTAGTATACATTTTGATATACCAATATCTTAATATCATTACTTATATATAAATGTTACCCCTAATATTTTAAATATTTACCTAACTACCTCCATATATAGAAAACCCAAAGCTTTATATACCAGAAGTCCCAGAATTTATAAAAAATGGGTGGGATTGTAATCAATAAAAGAGGTAGTACTATTTTATTCAATACTATAAAAACTATTTCTCCTAGATTTATTAAGACAAAAAAAGCCCAAATCACCACATTTATCATAATAGGATTAGTGATACTAATTACAATAGCATTGATAATGTATCTAAAATCTGAGCAATCAATAATCAAAGAAGAAATTGTTCAACTTTCTCAAGAACCAATAACAGCATATGTACAAACATGTGCAAAAGATATTGCAGAAGAAGCAGTAATTAAACTAGGCCAACAAGGTGGTTTCTTAGAAATGGGGGGAGTAGACACAATAACAGCTCAATATGCTCCATTTGATTCAGATATTTTAACTATGTCTGATGGAAAACTAAACATCCCGTACTGGTATTACCAAAAAGATGAAGGGTACGAACTAATAGGTATGCCCTCTTTATACGAAGAATATCAAGGAGATGGTTCAATACAAAATCAACTACAAGAATACATAAACACAAACCTACTTGAGTGCTTAAACGATTTTGAAACATTTAAAGAACAAGGAATGGATATAACTTCACTCTCTCCACAAACAAGACTAACATTTGGAGAATCATCAATTTTAGTATCAATAGATATGCCTACAGAAATAACAAAAACAGACTCAACAGAAATTATCAACACATTTGAAATCAGCGTACCAATCGCACTAAAAAAGATGTATACACTTGCAAAAGAAATCACAGAACACGAGATAAACACACAATTCCTTGAGTACAACACTAGAAATTTTATAACATTCTATTCTGACACAGACCCAGACTATCTTCCTCCAACAACCGCAGGAGTAATGTTTACAAACTGTGCTGACTTTGCTTACTGGAATTATCAAGATGTTTATGATAATTTCAAACAAGTATTAATGTCTAATATCCCTTACATACAAATATCAGATGCAGAATACACACCATATATAATAACAAAAGATATGGAATCAGATGAAGACGACAGAGAGTTTAGAGAAGCAATATTCTCACACATGACTCAAGATGTTTCCCAAGATAATTATCCTGGTGTTACAACTTTATTCAACTTTTACCCAGACTTTCCTTTGCATCTTGATTTTGGTGAAAGAAAAGGACTTCTTAAACCAAACACATTCGAAGCAGACCTAGTTGTAATGAAACTCTGCATGTTTGATTACTCATTCATGTATAACGTGAAATATCCAGTATTAGTAACTTTGATAGATGAAAACTCTATTGTGGATAACCAAGCTTACCTATTCCAATTTCCTTTACAGGTTATTATAAAAGATAATTATCCAAGAGTAAGAGTCGGAGATGTTCTTGATCTTCCAATCCCAGACTTTGAAGATGATCCTTCATATCAATGTGCAGAAGAACAAAAGACTTCTGGAGATATAACAATTCTAGTACAAGACGAAGAAGAGAACCCAATTGATAACGCAGTCATAACATTCAGCTGCGGACCAGATTATGTTTATAGTTACGATGAAAACGGAACAGTTACATCTATGGAGAAATTTGCAGACACATGTTATTCAGGAGTAACAGAAGATGGCGTATTAACAACAAAATTCCCTCCTTGTTATGGAGCAGGAATTGTAACAATATCTCACCCTGAATATCTAGAAATATCAGGATTAACAGGAGATATCTCTCCAGGATCATCTTTTACAAAAATATTCACACTCCCAAAAGTTTACACCAAGAATATTGAGTTAAGAAAATATCTTGTAAAACCACCAGCAAGAGAAGGAGAAGAAATGGCTAACCCTGGAATTGTACTAGACGATGAAGATAATGTCATAGAATGTAACGCAGAAATAGAGTTAGGAGATAAACCACTACAACCTTACGAGTCTGCTCTTGTCACACTAACAAAACTAGATGAAGAAAATGGTGTTTTAATAACTCCTCCTGTTGTACTTTATGATATCTCAACTCCACAAACAATTGATATCGCTCAAGGAGAATATAACATAGACATCACTCTTATGAGATCTGAACGTTATTTAGGAGAATTAACTATTAAAAAGAACAGCCAGTCAATGACAGTTCCAGATGGAGCGTTCTCTGAAGAAACCATTTATTATCCAGAAGACGATGTCTTAATAGAACAAGCATTTACAGGAGGACTTAATACAGAATGGACTGTGTCCTCTTCCCAACTGAAAAACTCAGACACACTTGTCTTTTACATTTTTGATGAAGACGCTCCAAATAGGATAGAAGATGTCGGAGCACCAATGGGACACATTGAAACATGTTCAGAACTAAATCCATTATTAATTGAGCCACGATTAGAATGAAAACAAAAACAAAAACAATGCAAAAAATCGCAGTATTTATGATTTTTTTAATGATATCCTTCCCATTTATTAGTGCAAACGCCTGGGCACAATCATTATCAGTAACAAAATACAATGGAAAAGATAATGTCGAAGGAGTAATGGCAGCAGTAGATGATTATTTATACGTCCAAATACAAATTGATCCAGAAGAAACAGGAATGGAAATTACTGGAGAAAATGTTTTTGTCTCATACGAAGACATAGAAAACTTTGACTCTTGTATTCTTGAAAGTGATATATATACTTGTGAATACACCTCTGACTCAAAGGATAGAACAGCACAAGAAACTAGTGCGTACATAACTTTATACGACGACACAACACCCGTTGCACAAGATCAAATAGACATTCTAATAGACGGAAAAGACCCAGAAATTGAATCCTTCTCTGTCCCGTCATCATTAACAGAAAACCTATCAATAGATTACGAACTAGAAGACACAGCATGCACAGCATGCGATTCATGCTCAGGTCTAAAAACTCTAGAGTTTTACATAAATGATGAACTAGTTGCAGAATCATGGTTTACAGAACAAACAGATTCCTCAATTTACGATCAGAGCGCTTCAATTTGTACTTACGAAAACACAATTGAAGCAGCAGTGCCAGATTTAGGGATAGAAGAAGGTTCAACAGAAATATGCCTAAAAATCACAGATAGAACTAATCATGAAGATGAGTCTTGCCAAACGACTTATGTCGACTACAATCCGCCCATTTTTGACTCATCTTCATTTTTTATTTTAGACAAACATGATAATGAAGTAGGATTTATAGGCGAGGAAGAAATAGAAGCAGAAATCTCAATTAACATATCTGATGCATCCTCTGGATTAGATACTTCAACAGTCTACGGAAACTTTTCATCATTAAATCCAAACATGATTTCACAATACGAAAACATGCTTGCCTCATGCACAGACGTCGGTGATAACACCTATAATTGTCTATGGAACATTTATATTGATAACGTAAACGGTTCTCTCCCAGTCTCAATAACTGCTTCAGATAATTCTGGGAATTTTGAAGAGGTTTCAACTTCAGTTATATTGGATTACGACGGTACTAAACCAATCATCCATTCTATCATCTCAATCTATGATGAGTATCTAAACAAAGATAATAACACAATTATTCTAGAAATATCAGAGGCTGAATCAGGTCTAACAGCAGAAAATATTATTCTAGACATGAGCGATCTAGGAATAGGAGAACAATCTGCAGACGAATGTCTAAATGAAGGTGGAACATGGTATTGTACCTGGGAAGAGTTTGATGCAAGCTCCACAGTTGCAAACGGAAGAATTGTCGACATAACAATAGAAGATATTGAAGATAATGTAGGAAATAATTACGATTCAGAAGAGAGCGAAGACAGAGGAAGATTTACTTATGACGGCGAAGAACCAGAATTTATTAACATAACAATAAGACCTCTAGGAAAGGATTTAGATGTTCTAATAACAGAAGATGTTGCTGAAATAACAGCATTTATCCAAGACGAATACAGCGGTGTTGATTCATACACAGTCTTTGCAGACTACTCTGACTTTGACGAAGCAGAAGATTATGGGGAAGCAGAATACTGTGAAGAAGTTGAAGAAGGAATTTACAAATGTGTCTGGGAATACTCTGGACAACTATTTGGAGACGAGAGTGTAAAACTTAATATCATTGCATACGATCTAGCAGGAAATGTTAAAGACAGCGAAGATGATCACGAACACGGCGAGATAAGAGTAGTTGAAGTACAAGAGTATGACGCAGACTATTGGCAAGAAGAAGCAAAAGTCTCCCCAATACCTATGCTGAATCCTAACTTCATAAGACAATCCTCAACAGGAACAATAATTAAACTAGACACAGAACTTGCCTCAAAAACAGGATCAAAACCATTTGTACACGAATATGTAGTTGAGTCCTGCCAAGGTTATATCTATATCCCAGAAGAAGATTACTCTTCTGAAAGTTATGTTGATTTCCCAATCTATCAACAATATTATTATCCAGGAGAAACAAGAGATAAAAAATATCTCTTAGTAAATGTTCCTCCTTTATTATCAGGAATCTCAGCAAACGAAACAATTGAAACCGAAGGAGGATACGTTGCATTATTCTGTAACGCAGAAGTTATTCAATCACGTTCACACTATTCAGATATCTATTCACCAAATGAAATGGTAAATATTTCTGCTTCACTAGAATTAACAGATGGCTTATTCCAAGAACCAAGTTTAACATCTATCGATAAAATACAAAAACATGAAAAATTTATTGATGTTCTAACAAAAATAACAGATTTCTTAGAAAAAATAGTAAACTTTGGAACAAAACTTTGTCAACCATTGAATGCAATAAGATCTGTTGTTAATAATATTGGAACACTTATCGACTCACTCTATGTTTTATTTCCATCTCCTGGTATAATGCAAGCACAAAAAGCATTTACTAAAGCATCAGACTTTGTTGAAAGCATTTGGGCAGGTAAAAAACCAAGACCACCAGGAACAAATTATGCTGTCGTTAGTCTAGGATTCTGGTGTGATCTAGTTTTATGTGAACACTGCGGTAAGATTTGGCATGACTTATTGTCATCTGAAATGGGTGCTTTCGGAAACACATTCATCGGTGAAGTTCCATTCAACGCACTCCTTGGTTTAGCATACAAAGGTGGAAGCGCAATACCAGAACCTAAAACAGATACTACAACTACTGGTAGTGCTGATGGTACTGGATCAGGCGATGATGGAAGTGATGATACAGGAGCTACACCTCCAGAAATGCCTCAACAAGAGGCTGATCAAGACACTTATCAAGCAGGACAATTCCAACCAGGAGTAGGTGGAGAAGCAGTACAAGCATACTTTGATCCTAAAGAAAATTTAGTTGTCGCACTAATCTGTATGCCTCCTTGTCTAACAGGTATTTACCAAAGACTAATGGTTTACAAATACATCTTTATGTCTTATAATGTCTGCTTAAACGTCGCAGTACTTAGAGGAGAAGACATCTCACAATGTGAAGAATTCCTAAAGAGTCAGATATGTCAACAAATCTTTGGAGCATTCTTCTGGAGTTGGTTCTCTAAACTAATTACTCTAACACTCTCAAAAATGATCATATACACAGCATCAAAAGCAATTGAAGATTTAATAAATTGTCCAGGTGGAGGAGCATTCGAAGCTCCGCAATGTAAAGTTTACAGATCAATCGACGCAATCGCAAGAATCGTAGGAGTAATAGCCGATTTAGTAGATACTGTGAAATACTTCAACTCAACTCTCGGAGGATTATTTGAAGGAAATAGTACAGAGGAAGAAGAGGATAATGTAAAAGATGATATAGAGGAATACATCGAAGATCAAACAGGAGAAGCACCATACTAAAATGAAGCAAGCAAAACACAGAATAGTAACATTGATTGTGATCTTGATAATAGTAGCTACAGCCCTCTTATTAACAAACTTCTCTCCTTTAGGAAACACAAATGTAGCAGGCATGGCTTCAATGAGTATTACAGGAATGACAGCTTATCCAATCTTAGAAGGAAGTGATCCGTGGGAATGGTCAGGAACCTCATCTATGAAATCTGGAATCGCCGGGTATACTTATGTGCCCTATGATGCTGTTTACACAAATGCTGCAGGTGAGGACGTACGTATTTATGCTGGACAAACAGTACTATGGCGTCCTGATGGAACTATAGCTTCTGTCAATCCAGTTGATGAACCAGGAGAAGTCTTTGAAAGAATGAGATCTGGCGCAGAAACACATGATCAAGAAATTAGTGTCTATAAATCAGGAGGATGGACAACTCCAATTAATCCTTCAGGTGATACTTCATCATATTTAGAAATATTTACAGATCCAAGTTCCGGTTCAGCAGTCACAACCTCCGGCGGAGGAGGACCACCTCCTGCAACAACCCCAACACCCGGCGCAACATCAAGTTTTGAAGAGAAAACTTTGAGTGATTTAGATTCTGGCTACACAACAGGAGATTCTGAAATATCCTATAGAACTAATACAGGAAAAGTACTACCTATTACTGTTACTCCAGATACAAAAGTAGCAAAAGTAGATGGCAGTTTTGCAATCTCAGAAGATGGAGGATCTACATGGAAAGTGCCAATCAATGATGGAGATGAATTCTATGTTGTTAATCCATCGACAGGTTTAGTAACTGCAGTATATCATACTGACGGAACAGCAACTGAATTAGATACTCCTTTATCCCCATCTACATTAGATGCAAAATATGCACCGCCTGGTGGAGGAGCATTAGACACAGAAGGAATGAAAGCAGAAGGATCAACAGTCCATGCAACAGCAGGTCCTGGTACATCAGGAACACCAACAACAGCCGATGTTTCTGAATACAGATCAAAGCTTTACAGAGATCTTGGTTTAGATCCAACTGCACACTCAACACAAATTAATCAAATCAACGCATTAATCGAAGGAGGAGCTTTTATCGGAGGTAATGATGAAGTTCTAAGAATCCTTGGTGGCGGAAATATAAATGAACTAGACAATCTAATCAACGAGATGCAGGTAATGAATGGATTTACATCTCCTGATTATAGTGTAACAATGGGAGGGAATGTTATTGCATCCAATTGTGGAAGTAACAGTATGGGTTGTACAACTATCGACGATAACCTAGCAGTAGGCTACCCTAACCCAAGCGGAGAAGGAGTAGTATATGTTACTCAAGATAAAAAATGGTATCAAGGTCAAGGCAAAGCAAAATATTATTATTATGATCCTGTAACAGGGGAAAGAAAAGCATATGATTCTGATTTAATTAACACAGAAGATTACACAGCATCATCAAGACAAGATCTAAGAGAAGCAGAGAATCAGTTTAGAGAAGATCTTCCAGAGATGGACTTCGATGGAGTAGATGGCCCAGATGGAAAACAACTTTCAATCCTTCAAGAACAACAATACTTCCAAACATATAACCAAATCCATAGCGCAAACATGAATCAACTCGTTGGTTATCTAAACGGAGCTTTAACAAAGAAACTAGGACCAAAACTTGCAGAAGTTCCAAGCAGATTTTGTAGAAACATGTTGCATGTAGGAGATTTTCCAGAAGATTCCTGGTTAAATATTCCTCATAACACAACACCTGCAGGTTTACAATACGCACTAACAAAAGGAATAAGAACAGTGAATATCGACGGAGAAAAAGAAGAAATAACTCCAGAAATGTATAGATATGCTTACACAGTAAGAATCCTAGCAGACCAATACGTTGCATGGGAAACTTATCTGTACAACTCATGCACAGAAGAGGATTCAAAAGAAATCTTCTACGATTACGGAAGTGTTAGCATGGGAGAATACTTTATGTATCATTACGCAGGAAGCGCAGGAGAAGATATGATCTTTGAATATGGTACAGACCCAGTATATATCTTTGACACAGCTTGTGTTAAAGTAGTAGACGAAGAAGGAGAAGAAGAGTTTTGCACACCTTTGACAAACGGAAACGGATTCATAACTCCATCCCCAGGAACAGACTATGATTGTTATCTAGCTGTAGGTGCAGCAACAGTTTACTAAAATGAAAAAAACAAAAAGAATAGTAAAATTCATCAAAAACACAGCTTTTGTAAAAAGTATGTTCTTTCATAAGAAATACCTATACAGCGCAATATTCGATTTATTATACTACTCAATCTTAGTATTCCTTGTATCATTCTATCTTTACAGAGTACTTCCAAAACTACAGATAATGCAACAAGCTGCCCCACTAATTCAAGAGGTAGCAACAGCAACAATCTCACCAGAAATAATGCAGCAAATCTCTGACATTGAGTCAGCAATGTTTCAGTTCAAATTCTATTCAGTAATAATAATCATAGCATTATTCTTAAATTACTGCTTTTTCAAATATCTAGTCTGGAGATTCTTATTAAATAAAAAACTAGCAGCAAAAAGCTTTGGAAAGTTTTGCGTACTAAACATAATCATCTCACTGATCTTCATAGCAACAATATTCATAACATACTTTGTCTCAAAAACAAACATCTTCCCAGTCATATTAATATTCATAATACTACCATTAACAATTCATTTCATAAATATATTCCATCCTGTGTTCAACATAAAAGAAAACCTTGTAAAAACATTCAAAACTTCCTTAGAAAAATCTGTACTAAAATTCTTCCATTTCATAATCCCTTACATAATTATGTTAGCAATACTTTTCATAATAATGCAAATAATGGCAATTCCAACTTTCCTTCCAGATAAAGTTTACACATTATTATACGGATTCATAATCGTACTTTACATTACATGGACAAAAGTATACATACTAGAGATACTAAAGAAACTTAACGTAAAAAAATGAGAAAAAAGAGGGTGACAAAAGCACAGGTCACTGTGTTTATGATACTAGGGATACTAATACTTGGGCTAGTTGGACTTTTCTCTTACATGTCTTCTTCTATCCTAAACAACAGAGACATCCCTCAAGAATTTCTTCCTGTAACAGAATATATAGATCAGTGCATTGTAGACATAACAGGAGATGGTGTGTTCTTAGCAAGCATGCAAGGTGGATATATCACTCTCCCCCAAGAAATAATAAACAATGATGAAGCACATATTGATATGGGGTTCAAAGTTCCTCTTTGGTATTACAAAGGAAAACAGGTAGGCCCACCAATCGAACAGGTTGAAGAAGATCTAGCAGAATACATCCAAGAACAACTTCCTTACTGCCTGAATAATTTTGAACCTTTCCAAAACCAATTCACAATCACCGGCACAACAGAAAATATATCTGCTCAAACAACAATAACAATGCATGAGATAGACGTCGCAGTAAATGTCCCAATAACTCTAACAAAAGAAGAAAAACAATTCACTATACCAACCTTAACAACAGAAACAGATTACAATCTTGGACAAATGCTTGAACTAGCATACTCAATAATGAATCTAGAAGACTCACAATACTTTTTAGAACACTACACAAACGAGATAATTGCCTCATCAGATTACCTACCTTATGATGGTTTAGAATTTACATGCCAACCAAGAATATGGGACATTGAAAACGATATGAAACCTTACATAAAGAATATCATTGAACACAATATAAAATACATTATGTTTGAGAACACAGACTATGAAGAAACAGGCATACCATACTATGACAATCTATACACAGTAAAAACCTCAAACCAAGATTTCAGCAACCTAAAAGTTAACACAATGTATAACCAAGAATGGGGTTTAACTTTAGATGTACAACCAAACGAAAGAGGAACAGTCAGAGACTTAAAAGTTTTAGGAAACACATTATATATTCCATGCACAAAATTATATCATCACAAATACACTGTAGAATACCCTGTCCTATTCCAAATAGTTGACAACGAATTCCCAGAGATACCATTCTATCTAGCAACACCAGTTATAATGAGAAGAAACGAACCAAATAGATTTAGCGAAGTTCAACCATGGCCTGTTGAAAAAGATACAATTGCATCTCGCCAATACTGCAGCGAAGAAACATACATCACTTTATACCAACTAGACTCAGAAGGAAACATTCAAACTCAACCTTCAACAACCTTAAACAGATTTTTCACACTAGAGGTATTTGCATACGACAGTCTTTACGGATTAGATCTTCCATTAACAGGAGTAAACATAAGTTATAGATGTGGAGCATTTGAATGTGATATCGGACAAACAAAATATAATATTGTCGCCCTACCTTCATTAAAAACAAAATTCCCAACATGCTTAAATGGCAGAGTCATCGCATCAAAAGAAGGATATCAAGACGCAGAGGTTGTTGTATCAGTTGATGAAACAACAGACATGAACTCAGTGAATGTGGAGATGGTAAGAAAAATACCAGTTGATGTAGAACTAATAGTTGTACAAGATCACAACGGAATTGTAACTCACAGATCAACTGAGCCAGAAGAAAACGCGCTAATAACCATAACAAACGAAGACGAAGATATACAAGAATATATTATCATAAATGAAAACGGAACAACAGAAAAACTTGAACTATTAGCAAAAGACATAACATACCAACTAAATATACAACTTACAACAGAAGAAAGTTATTTAGGTTCATTCGAACTAAATTGGACACCATCAGTCTCAGATATGATAAATTTCAACAAAGTTAGAATGTTTGTAATAAAAAAAGACATACTCTCTCCATCATTCATACTTTCAGATGAAGATTACAAAGAGATGTTAGAATACGCAAAACAACACTCAGAATACTATCCTCCTGAGTTCATATACTAAAATGAGAAAAACAACACAACTAATAACAATCATAATGATTCTATTAGTTATAAATCTCCCGTTAGCATATGCAGTCTCAATTAATCCAGACTCAATCTCAGTAGAAGTTACAGAAACAACCGCCTCAGTTTCTTGGGAAACAGATGAAGCAATACAAAGTTCATTATTTTATGGAAAATCAACTAGTAACATGGAAGAAATTCCAGACACTGCTGGAGAAACAACAGCACACTCAATAACATTAGAAGATCTTGACTCTGATCAGAAATATTTCTACAACTTAGAAGCATCATCTGACGACGGAGTATTTACATCTCCATACTACGACTTCACAACTCTTCTCCCAACACCACAAAATCTTTTTGCAGAAGATATAACTCATAATTATGCAGAGATAGAATGGGACAAAGTCACAGGAGCATCAAAGTATAACGTCTACTCAGATGAAATATTAATTAGCTCACCTTCCTCAAACAGTTTTGAGTTAGAAAATCTTTCTTTCTCTACAACATACACAATCAAAGTAACAGCAGTACAAGAATCAGGTGAAGAATCTGCCCCTTCAGAATCCTTAGAAATAAAAACATTAGACAGACCAGCTAACATAACTTTCCTACAATCATACGACATCACAGAATCAACAGCAAAAGTATCCTGGCAAACAGAATGGGAAACAAACGGAACAGTTTATTACGGAACAAAAACAAACGAATTAAATTCATCACAATCAGATCTATCAAAATCAACCTCTCATTCATTCACACTAAAAGCGTTAGAATCAGACACATTATATTATTTCAAAGCAGTCTCAGCTTCTTCAGAATCTGAAACATACAGCTTCAGAACTCTCTCTAACGACACATCAATAACTATTTCTGATATTGAAGTAGAAGATATAACAATGAATTCAGCTGAAATAAACTGGAAAACAAATGTAGAGGCAGACGGAGAAGTTTATTATGGTTTAGATGATTCATTCGAAGAAAAGGAAACACACAACGAAAAAGAAATTTATCACACAATAGAATTAAAAGGGTTATTAAGTGGAGAAACATACTATTATAAAATAATCTCAAACTCACAAGAATCACAAATCTACAGCTTTCAAACATCTGAAAATCTAGAAGACTTCATTGACTTAGATCCTATCTCAGAACTAACAAAAGAAACATATCTAGAAATTGAAGGAACAACTAGAGATAAATCAAAGATGTACTTTTTTATCAACCGTTTTGAAAACCCAACAGCACAAGTTATTATTCCTGAACTTGACGGAACAAGATTCAACGCAACTCTGCAACTAAACTCATACATCACTCAAGATGGTGTAAGAGGAAAAAACACAATAGAGATAAACGCATGGGATGAAGACGGGAAAAAAGCAATAAAAACAGTAGACATTGTATTAGATAATCTAGCTCCATCACTACATGTAGATCCAATTCCAGAATATATAAGGGAGAATGATCTAACTGTTTCTGGTTACACAGATACTGACGCATACATAAACATTTTAATTGGTGATCAAAGTAAAGCAAAGATAACAGCAGATAACGAGACCGGTTATTTTAATAAAACAATTAGCGTCGGTTCAACAACAGAAACACACACAATCTCAGTACAAGCAATAGATGAAGCAGGAAACATAAACGAACACAACCAATCATTGATAGTAGATAGACAAGATCCAAAAATAGAGTTCTACACATCATTCACAGGAACAACACACTACAAATTATTTAGAATAGACGGAAAAACAGAACCAAACGCAGTAATTAAGATAACAAACTTTGGAGAATATAGTGGGTGCGATGATATACAATTCATTGAAAACTTTGGAGAATGCGGAAGAATGGCAGACGTCTACGGACCTGGCCCTGACTACACATTTTCCGCAACAGCAGCACTCTCAAACCTTCTTTTAGGACAAGCAGTAGTCTTTGGAGCAGATGAACACGGAAACTTTACAGCAATAATCCCACTATTCTCAGGACAAGATATTCACACATCACAATACTCAGACATCTCCTCATCATACTCTCCGTCATATTATAACATGGTTGGGACTAATAATATCCAATTCAATGTAACAGATCAAGCAGGAAACTGGGCATTAACAAGAAAAACAGTAAACTATGAACCAGGATGTCCAGAATGGGTTGTCGGAAAAATAACTTCATTCCCTTTCAACATTTATACAGAAGATATGCAAGCAGGAGAGATTGACGGAAGCGCAGTTATACAACTGAATTATTTGGGAGCAGGTTCTCCTGAAAATCTACAAATAACAGCACAAGAAGACACATCTGCAGGAAGATTAACAGGAGAAGATGGAGATGTCGGAACAATGCTAGGAGAAATGAATCCATTGAATGCATTCTCAGGAATTCCAAACAGCAACCAATACATCTCAATAGGTTCAAGAATTAAATACACAAAATATGAAGAATCATCCGGGAGCGCTTATGTCTATGTCCCAATAAAAATAAATCGTTACACAGGAGATATTAATTTATTACCAGAAGAGATGGGAGTCTATCTAGATATAAAAATGAGTTATGCAGATTCATACTCAGGACAATCAGCTCACTGTGATTTATACCCTGTAATAGCATTTGACGTCCAGAAACCAATGTCCTTTGCTAAGTGGCTTTCTCCAACAATGATCAACGCAACAATTGAAATATTAGACAGCACAATAAACATAACCCAAGATACTGTCGACCTTCTTGAAAAAGCAGCACTATGGACATTAGTAGCATGCGGAGTAAAAATGGTTTGGGACTACGCTTCAGGTTTATTTGGAGATGTAGCAAGTGACGACCCAGAACTAGCACAATGCGGTGGCATTGATATGAAATACACTTATTATATCTGCGACAGAGTTCTATGTCCACCAATTAACCCAATGTGCGAGGGACTAGAACCCGTTGATGATTATATGAAAGATGGACAGCCAGTGTCGAGAGAGGAATACGATGCACAGCTCGCTACAAACCAACAATATGAAGCAGAATACAGATCAGGTTATAATGATTTTGTTGATCAACCAGGAAACGAACAATTCACTTTCAACGATTATGTAACACAACATGCTAACTATGCACAATCACAATCACAATACGGATCATACACATCAATACAATCTCCTCGTTCATACCAAACAACATACAACGACAAAGATGTTACAGTGCATGTCTTAGATGTAAATGAACCATTAGCAGGAGGACAAGGACAAACAGTTGGATCATATTACGCAAAAGAACTTCAAGGTTGTCCTTACACAGATCCACAATCAATTATAGTCTATCAAGGTTTAGATGTAGCAGAATCACCTACATTTGCACTCGGCTCATTCATCCAAGATCAACAAGTAGAATGTTCTAACCTGCCTCCAAATGAAATTGACCCAACAGATGCAACAATGCCTGGCTGTTACAAAGAAGGTTGTCCAGAATATGATGAAACAAAATGTTTACTCGGCAAAGGTGCTGGTCACAACCCACCAGAAGGATTATTCATGTCTGTACAATGTGGTTGTCTACCAGGAGCAAAAGCTCACCTAGAAAATTTATTACAAATCTTAGAAGCAGCAAAGAAATGTTTTGAATCAGCATTAATAGGCCAAGAAACAGCAGGAGCTTGCGAAAGATTATTCTCATACTTTGTTTGCGATATCCTAACAGAAGTTATGAAATACATCTTTGACTCAATGTCTGGCGGATCCTTCCTAACAAGAGGTGGAATGGGAATTGACTCCTCAAGTTACAAAGATTACTCAAAATCATTAACAAATAATATCAAAAACAGATACGGCGGAATAATTGCAAAAGCTGGTCTATCGACAGACATGTTAGTAAACAAAGCATGTATCGCAGCCTTCACAGCTGATTGGAGCGAGCTAGAAGGAGTTCTAGATAAAGTAATTGATCAGGTAGAAGTTGCACCAATAATTGCAGCAGACGCTTACTCAAGACCTTACGGTTACGACCCATTCACAGGAAGAATCTCAATCGGTTATAATTTATATTTTGGAATAGTTCCAGGAGGAGAAACATACATAAGCGCAACACTTGAATGTGATAGATCATTCCCTGGCGGAGAATACTGTGCACCAGGAGCAGATAGTGTACCAATCGATTTAGTTGCAAAAGGTTTGGTAAGAAAACATCTCTCAAAAGATGACTTTGTAAATGAAAATGTGTTCTATGTAGATCAAAACGCAGCATCATGGTATAATAAACTTGTACTAGAAGTACAATACCAACTAGGTACAGAGAATGAGAGACAAGTTAAGGAATACCAGATAAGAAAAAGAGGAGACCTAGCAATGCTAAACTGCCAAGTCTCAAACGTAAACGGAATAATGTGTGAAGTTGCTCCAGAATTCCAAGACATAACAGGAACAGCACTAGGATCAGTTGAATTATTTAATAACATGCAAGGCTCTGCCCTCTCACCTACTGCTACCTTTTACCCAGGAAACCAGGTCTCAGCAGTCGTTAAAGTAAAGAATGGATACACGAGCACATTCTACATAAGAGCAAATAATAATTTCAATAACCTACAATACCCAGCACTTCCAGGAGTTGAAATCGGACATTATAAAGATACACAATATTATTTACTTTGGTTAGATGATTTAACTTCCTCCTCTTCTTCATCATCAGGACAACTTGATAAATGGAGTAAAGATCATGCAAACGAAGGATGGGTTTATCTAGCAAGTAATACAGGAGATATAACACAACCTCAAGGAAAATTTGGAGTAAGATTACCAGATGAATTCTCATCAGTAACTCTTGGAATACAAGCTTATGAATCAGACACTAATAGATTAGGAAAAGTAACATGCGCAATCTCAAAACCAGATGGTTTGAATTATCAAAATAAATATGGTGTAGTTGTTGAAGGAACATTCTATTCATTAGGAACACAAGATCAATGGCAGCAAGTTTGTAGCTTAAGTCTTATGAAAGACACAGAAGATTGTAAGAAATCCTGGACAAGCGTAAATCAACAAAGCTATTACAGAGTTTATTCATACAACAGCATGGATTATTATATGTGCATAATGCCTGTTGATAAGTTTTCAGGAGGAAACTCTGGCACATCTGTAAAACAAATCTCTGATATTGATTTTGAATCATCTTCAAAAAAACCAACATCAACAACCTCTACTCATCAATTTAATTTAGTATATGCATCATCATATGTAAATAATAATCCACAAACATTTATCTCAACCTATTCATCAACATCTTCATCATCTGTCTCATCATCTTATGGTTCTGCTAGGATAAACGTTCTATCAGATATTAACGGAGATGGTTGCGGAGAATCTAAAATTTATTCAGCAGACGCACAAAACCCACAAGATCAAGAATTCAAATTTGATTATTCATATTCAAGAACAATTCCATCTGGAAACCTAAAACCTATTGTACATTTTATAGAACCAACTACAATAATAGAACAAACAACAGGTTTCATAAATAACGACCACAAAGCAGTCCCACTAGGATTCACAATCTGGGATGATAAAAACAGCATAGGTGCAATAACAATAGGCATTCTAACAAAAGATCAAGAAGCATGCAGCTACACATGGACATCTTCAGACGGATTTGCTTCTGCACAAGCACTATCTGCACAAGTAGTTGGAGAATGTGTAATGCAGCCTACACAAAGATTCATAGGTTTCCAACCACAAAAACCTGCATTCTTTGAATTTGACCTTATGGTAGACGGAATTATCGATCCAAATGATCCAGATAAACATTATGATGTAACAATCACAGCAATTGATTATGAAAACCAACCTTCACAACCAATTACAAGAACACTAAGATTTGATCAAGTCGAAGAC
>CAYVNO010000022.1:23990-30698 GCA_964452935.1 uncultured Methanosarcinales archaeon
ACATCAGGAACAACAACCACAACAGTCACAGACAAATCAAAGAAAGTTTTAGCAATTGGAACATCAACAACCGCAGCAACACAAGGTTATTACTATTATTTAAATGAACTTTTAGGAAGCCAAGGTTATACTTTTGATAACAGAGGATATGGATCATGTCAAACAGATGATGTAAGAGATTGTTTAAAATCAGGAGGATGTTCACAAGATTGTGCTGGTAACTCAAAACCTTTATTCAATATTGATGATTACGGAACAATAATCATATTATCCGGATTAAATGATGGACTATGTTCAGGAGACCCAGACACATCAACTATTCCTTATCTAGAAGACATGTATGAATATGCAAAAGGAAAAGGTATGACTGTTATTGCAATGCCAATCACTCCAGCAAAGAGATGGTTTGATGAAAAATGTTCTTCTGGAGGAGGAGGAGACCACTCTGTATCTTATACAAACGAACTAAACAACTGGATACTAAGTAAACCTGTAAATGTTGATTATGTTATAGACATCTACAGTCTATTAAATGATGGAAGTGGATACTTAGATGCAAGCAAAGGTTACGATGGACCTCCATTTAACGACGGGCTACACCCAAGCTATGTGGCACACGAAGCAATCGCAAACAAATTATATGATGAAATATTCTCAACATGGACAACAACTCCAACTCCAACACCTACATCAACTCCAGTTGTAACTACACCTGCACCAGCAGCAACAAGCGGAAGTTGTATAATCTTCTATGGAGACACACAAACCACCAGTTCTTACCATAGTAACGTTGTTGATGCAATCGAGGATGAGGGATGCAGCTATTATTACCTATTCCATGCCGGAGATATAGTTAGTGCTGGATCATCGTCTAGCCTATGGACCTCTTTCCTAAATATAGAGAAGGATTTAATAGATAAAGGAAAATTTTATCCAGTAGTTGGTAATCATGAATTATATACTGAATCAAGCACTAGTCACTATGGTGTTACAGAAATATTAAACGGAATTGGTTCATCCTTCACTTACTTAGATTCAATGTTCTCTCAAAATGATTACAAAGGATGGTATACAGAACAAATAACAGATAATATAGCATTTATTGGGCTAAATAACGGACTTATATTCAAATACCCAAGCACATTTTATGATGATGAATGCAAAGAACAAAATACATTCTTAACAAACGCCCTAGATGCAAACAAAGGAAAAAAGATAATTATTGCATACCACGCTCCAGCATTTCCAAGATTAACTAGATATTCTAGCGATTCTTGTGCAAAGAACGAATGGCATGAAATAATTAAAAACTATGCTTCATACAGCGATATTGTTGTTATCTCTGGCCATACACATGGACTGGCTCATGGAGAAAAAGATGGAATAACTTATCTTGAAGTAGGAGCATCTAATAGCGGATTAGCTCCAGACTGTAGAAGCACAAGCTCAGCAGGCGTTGACTCATCCCAAGGATGCAAAAACACAAACGGATATTATAGGTGTGATTCAAGCCTAACTACCTGTTCAGCTAAAGACACCTCTCGTAACACTCTTTACACAGTCACTATATGATAAAATTGTCACACTTATATATACTATATAAGATAAGTGTTTATAAACAACTAAAATAAACTACTTATATGTTACTAACTAGTGACAGTATAAACAAATACGTAACTAAAAATTTTACCAAATTCTGCAAAGCGGAATTTGAGTTTGACACGAAGTGACAAACTGAGTGAAATTTTACAATTTGCCATAGGCAAATTAAACAACAAAAGGTGAAATTAAATGTCAAAAAAACCAAAGAAAGTTCAAGCTGTAAAAAAACCAGCACAACAACCACAAGCATTTCCACAAGCTGAAATGGATAAACTTCCAAAAGAAGCACAAGAAAAACTTAAAAAAATTAAAACAAAATTAGATAAGTTTCAAAAACAACTTCTAAGCAAATTCGATAAATATGTAGCAAGCATTGCTTTAATGCCTCCACCAAAACCAGTTGAAGGCAAACCAGTTGATAAAGACAGAATAAATGTTCTTGTTCTAGTTGATGATACAGACTCACAAAAGATGTCAAAGTATGAACTAAAACAAAAGCTTCACACAATTATCGATAAGATGGCACAAGAGGTTGATAAAAACATCTACCCACAAACAATTATCTATTCTGAAGTTTGGCAAAACTGCTACGATGCAAAATATGATCTAATAAATTTAATATCACGTTCTGCACCGATCTATGATAAAGGAATGTTAGCAGCAATAAAAATCTCAGAAGTACACAAATCTATGGTACTTAAGAAATTTGAAAAATATATTGTCAGTTACGTCCTTTCTGGATCATTAGTCAGAGGACAAGCAACCTCAACATCTGACATTGATGTCTTTATTGTTATAGATGATACAGATGTCAAAAAGATGACAAGAGCAGAACTGAAAGACAAATTAAGAGCAATAATTATTGGAATGGGAATAGAAGCAGGAGAAATTACGGGTGTAAAAAACAAAATCAATATCCAAGTTTACATCTTAACAGACTTCTGGGACTCATTAAAAGAAGCAAACCCAATAATCTTCACTCTATTAAGAGATGGAGTTCCATTCTTCGACAGAGGAATATTCATGCCGTGGAAACAGCTTCTTAAGATGGGGAAAATCAAACCATCCTCAGAAGCAATTGATTTATTCATGAACTCTGGTCAACAAATGATCAAAAGAGTAAAATTCAAAATAAGAGAGATTGGAATGGAGGATATCTATTATTCTATCCTAACTCCGTCACAAGCAGCATTAATGTTGCACGGAATTCCACCTCCAGCTCCTCGTGAAACAGCTCAACTTATGAGAGATGTTTTTGTAAAGAAGGAAAAACTTTTAGAAGAAAACTTTGTAAAAACACTTGAAAAAGCAGTTAATCTAAGAAAAGACCTTGAACACGGAACTAAAAAAGAGATTACAGGAAAAGAAGTAGATGAGCTGTTAGGAGAATCAGAAAAATACTTGAAGAGAATTGATAGATTGTTTAAACAGATAGAAAAGATAAGAGAAGAAGATTCTGTAAAACACATCTACGAATCTGTTGTAACAATAATCAGAGATGTTCTAAAACTAGAGGGTGTTGAAAAAGTAAAAGACACCGAAATAGTAAAAATCTTTGAGTCAGAAGCAGTTCACAAAGGAATTATTCCTGAAAGATACCTAAGAATCTTAAAGGAGATAGAAAAAGCAAAGAAAGACTATGATAACCACAAACTCACAAAGAACGAAGTTGAAAGAGTCAAAAAAGACAGCAACGAGTTTGTTAGATTTATGGTTGAACATCTTCAAAGAAAACGTGGAAGAGAACTAGAGAGAACAAAGATCAGAGTAAAACACGGAAACAGATATGGTGAAGTCTTATTGTTAGATAAATTAGCATTCATCATACACGACATCGACCACGAAGATAAAGAGATATCAATGGCTCAGATTAATGACGACGGAAGTATTGGTAACTTAAAGAAGTCTTCAATGGAAGAACTTGAAAAACATTTAGCTAAAGTAGAAATCCCACCAAAGGTTTTCATTAAACAACCTATCTTTGAAAACCTGAAAGGAATCTTTGGCAAAGATGTAGAAGTTTTAGTTAACTTTTAATTTTTTATTAATTTTATTTTTCTTTTTCATAAACACCTAAGAAATCATAATCTCTGAAATCATATACTCCATTCTTTTCGTCTCTTTGCTTTTCAAGCCCATCAACATATTCTTCACTACCTAAACTTCTTAATTTACCTAGGAATTCATCTGTTAATGCTTGATCACCCATTGCAGAAGACTCAACACAAAACACCAAATATTCGTCATAAGCCTCTTTACACTCACCACACTCTCTTGTAGTATCTCTTAATCCTGGAATAATTTGTTTAGGAGTTTTATACAACCCAATCAATTTCTCAATTAAATCTGCTTCCATTTTTTTATCAGCATGTCTCATAGAAGAAAAAATTGGATCAGGAGGTTCCTCTTGAAAACAAATTTCATCTGCAAGCGCATCACCAATATCTCCTTCTTTCTGAACTTGAGCTAACGTGTCCCTTAACTCATCAGCAGTCTCATAAGAATCAAAATCCATACTCCAGGTTAATATACACAGACCTTCATATTCTTCTTTTGTAAAGTGAGTATGTTGCATTTTTATCTTTCAACTAATTCTCTAAATTCTCGCATTGCAGCTGGCAATCCATCTCCAACACCCATCTGTTCTCTCCAATAACCAACATCATTCTGCAATCCACTCATTTCAAACAAACCTTGTGTAAAGAATTGTGCTCCAGTCAGTTTAACTCTTTCAGATACAGAACTAAGTCCTTGTTCTTCTGGTTCATCAATTCCATAATGTTCTAAAAGAATTCTATAAAAACCTCTTAAATCAGTTACATCTCCTTCAACACCAAAAACACTTCTCACAGCCTCGTTACCAACAACAACTGCAATCGACTCTCTCATTTCACCCCATAAATACTGAGGGGGGCTCTCACCAGAACGACTGGGCATTTCACCATGACTGGTTGGCATATCAAACTCTTCTAAATAACCAGCAGGAATAACCCCATTCCAAACTAATAACCCTCTTTCTACACTAAATAATCTATAATTAGCACTAAGTTTCATCGGATTTGCTGAGGCTGCATTCTCAAACGGATCACCTTGATAACCACCTAAATTATTAAAAACAGTAAAATTGCTTCCAGATAATATAAGTTTTCCTTCTTTATACTTCATTGATCCAGATGTTCCAACATCAACCTTAACAACACAACAATAACGTGGATTACCAGAGGATTCACCGAGAAGATTACTAGCTCCATCATATGCCCACTCACTAACTCTCAGAACAGCAAACATCTCTTCAGGTTTTGCTTTTAAAACAGAATCAATACTTCTTAATAATCTTCCTTTTTGATCTAACTCTCTCGATACTCTACTCCTCTCAGCTTGCAACTCAATTGCATATTGCGGCCATTGTTCATCTCCCATATTAATCTCCTCCAATAAAAAGAAATAGCATCGTATTTTTAAATATTCTTGTACTATTTATATACTATTTTTCATATACACCCAAGTAATCAAATTCTCTACAATCAATCTCAACAGTACTGGGCTCATAATCTTTATCTGTTTCTCTTTCAACTGCTGCCAATGCAGTCATAGCCATAGAATCCAATCTCATCATTCCTTCAACATACTTTTGATAATTATCTCTGCAATCTTCACATCTCTCAACAACTCCTCTCAATCCAGGAATAATTCTATCAGGAGAAACAAACACAGATAATCTCTGAGCAACTTTTGCTCTATTTTCTCCTTGATCTCCACCTAACAATTCTTCTTGTGTAGTAAAATAATTATCCTCTTTTTCAACAAGATCTCCAATTGTCTCACAATCACTAATGTCTTGCATATGTAATAAATAATAAACTGCTCTAAAATCCCACTGATCCCAATGTTCATGTGTCATAAGTAAAAGAAACACCCCCTAATTTTTAAATATTCCTCTAAACATTTATAAAACAATCACCAATCCTTATCATATGCCAGAACTGGATGAAATAGTAGAAAAAACAGAAATCAGTAGACCAAGAAGATTCTTCAATAATCTAAGTGAAGCAGCAATCAACTTAGATCACAAAGTCGCAGGAGCAACATTCGGTCTTGGTAAATTAGCAGCAGTCTATGTTGCAAACCAGGATGAAGGCAAATTACAAGCACTCTACTCAGCCCTTTATCAAGGTGGATACACAGCAGTAGCAGGGAGTATACTCACAGGAACATGTACTTATTTAACAAGAAGACATCACAGCACAAAAACAGGCAGAGCAATATCAGTTCTAGCACCAACAATACTCACAATGGGTTTAACATATATACTCCATTCAGTAGTTGGCACAGCACGCCCAGAACTAACAACAGCCCTTAATCTCCCACTAGCACTAGGAGGATTCTATGTCTGGATGAGGAAAACAATGACCCAATATGATCTAAACTCTCCAACTCCAACATATCAACCAACAACTTCACCGCAAACTATAAAAACCCATTCATCCCAAAACTAACTCATGGATGAAATACTATGCTCTCAACTAAAAGGCCTTATAAACTGGTCAAATGAACATTCTATTAAAAAACAATCCTACGAAGAAGAAAAAAGAGTCTATTCTAAAGAAATTTACAAAAAAAGCAGCTTTCATAAAACTCTGCCTTACCTAGAAAATCTTAACAAGCACATATCAGGAAAACAATTGCCACTAAAAAAATACAGATTAAGAAACTTTGAACATCTAAACAATCTTGTAAAAAGTTCTAGCACAGTATTTGAAAAATCTGCTGTTAACCCAGTAATGCTTTGGGTAAAAGCTTCTTCATCAGAAGTTTCTAAAATAAAAACAAGAATTAACAACAACCTACTAAAACAACAAGCAGTCCTTTCAAATATAAACGAAAAAAACTATCCAGAACTAGTTGACACATTATCACATCTTCTAAAATTAGAAGAAGAACACAACACCAACCTAAAGAAATACTCAAAAAGTTTTGTAGGACATTCGACAGTGTTCATGGATTTTGTACATAGAAACTATTTCAAGAAACTAGATAAAATCTCAAACTCAGCCCAATTCCTATCAGACCATCATCATTACTTCTCAAACGCTTTAAAGATAGGTC
>CAYVNO010000023.1:0-30097 GCA_964452935.1 uncultured Methanosarcinales archaeon
TCACACATAAACCACCAACCCCACTAGACATGCTGCTGTGAACTATATAAACAACTTAGATCATAATTATTATCAGATTGAATGGCTTCGGCAAGGGCAATTCTCAAAACCGCCCTTTGCCTTCGTTGTTTTAAAAAAGAGGTGTGAGCAAGATGTATGAAACCGACAATGAAACAATAAAAAGATTATTTTTTGAACAAATCAAATCAATAACAAGACCAAAACAAGTATTAAATCTAAATTACCCTGGGGTGAACTAAATTGAATAGAGAACTAAGAGAAATAAAAAGATTAAAACGCCTAATAAAAAAACATAACTCCCAAAAAGAACACGATAACTTTTACACAGAAGAATCATTAAATAACTATCTAAACGATGATTCAATTTCATCAAGAGAACACGCATTCATGATTGGTTATCTTGCTCCCTGAACACCATACAAATTTGGCGCTAGTGTTTTCAGTTCAGTGCTTGCAAAGGCATACAGAACATTAGTATTACGCAGAGGGGTAACTCCCTCAAGCGCCATATTTTAAATTAAAAACATAACATTTATATAGTACAAAAGACTACATTAGTGTAGTTGGAGAAATTGATGGTATACTTCGAAAATATAGAACCAACTGAACATTATTTAAAGGAACATCAAAAAGAAGTTCCATGGGAAAAAGTAGTAGAAATAATATTAACAACAAAAAATCCCAGAAAAAAAAGAAATAAATTTGAGATTGAAAAAGAAGATTATTACATTTTATTTGAAATAATAAATAAAACATTACATGTAATCAACGCAAAAAAATCAAAATGAAATGTCCCAAATGTAAATCAAATCTGAAAAAAGTAAAAGTAAATGTACATGGAGCAAATAATAAAGCAGATAGTTATCAATGTACCAAATGTGATTATTTTGAATTCGAACCAAAATCATCAAGAAAAGTTATAGAAGAACTAAGAGAAACTCCCCTCAAAATAAAGCAGAAGATTGTAAAACTATCTCAAGATAGACTAGGTATTTATTTCAATAGTCATGTAGTTAGAAGCCTAAATCTCAAAAAAGGAGAAGAAATTTACTTATCAGTACCAGATAAAAAACATATTGTTCTAGAAATCGAAGGATAACTCCCTCAAGCGCCATATTTTAAAGATTAGCACTCAACACTCCATCTAAGACCGCACTTGCAACAATATTAAACAAAACCATAATTATCATAGCAATCACTGTATAAATTAAAACACTCTTTGTTAAATTCCTACCAATTAAAAATCTCTCATTTAAAGTATCTGAACCATTCTCAATTCCATTTGACATTATTGTCAAAACATAAACCAACTGCGCAACATAAACTCCAACAACTGCTTGGAAAAAATAAGTTGGAATTCCTAACCCAAACATCTCTGTAGGCATTCCTCCATCAACTCCTGCATTCTGTGCACTTAACATTGGACCTAACTTACCAAGTATATTCGTAATCATCGACGTGATACCAATAACAATACCCGCAATTGCTGGAGTCATCATTGAAATCTGAGCTTTCATTGAAGAGATTATGTCTGCTAATAAATCTTTCAACCTTTCATCAACTCTATGCATCTCTTTTACATATCTTGAAATATTAACCAACGCTTGTGCTGCAATCTTTGGTCCTTTTCTAGAGGATTCTGTCAAAACTTTCATAGAACTCTCAATCATCTTCGAAGGATATTGAGAGACTGCACCTGATTTAGGATCAAATAACGCCTGATCAACACTCATACCCAGCTGACTAATATTATTACTAACAAGAGCAAAAAATTTCCCTGTCGTACTATCTCCCATAACTCCTGCAACTTTACTAAAAGCAATCTCAACAGGAATTCCATCGCCTAGCCTATTTCCTAACTGAAACAAACCAGAAGCAAACTCCTTTTCTAACTCTTTAGACTTCTCTCTAACTTTTATAACATCAGAAGACCTAATTTTATGATACAGGCCAACACTAAATGCAATGGCTAACGGAAAACAAAAACTCAACACAGATGCAATTAAACTAAACGGACCAATTAAATCTGTAGAATCTGGTGGACTTCTATAATCTAAAACACAATACTTAAACATACATCCGGTCGTGGTATCATCTGGTCCAAAACCAATATCAGGAAAACCAATAAATTGTAATATTAAAGGTAATGTTCCAATAAAAAATAACAAAACACCTAAAGTGATTGCCAGATACATAGGAGTAATACTAATCTCCTGTCCCAATAATTTAAAATTAATATTCTTTAACTTCTTCAACTCTGGATGCTCATCTGATATATCTGTATCGCCATAACCAGTTGGCCTTTTAGACAAAATATTTTTTCCTAAGTAATAAACACTCAACGGTAAAAGGACATTATACATAGCAGCAATATGATACCAGTGAACACCCCCCATAAAACTAACAACTAACGGCAAAATAACTAAACCTAAAATGGGCAAAATAATACCTAACATGTGCAAAGTTGTAATAGGTCCTTTCAAATTCTGCGCATAGTGAAGCATTTTTTCATAAGTTTCATCTAACATAACATCTAATGACTTATCCAACATAGATAATCTTCTTGCATCTGATGATTCAAACAAAGAAGATTCAATCAGATGAAAAGATTCAATAAACTCCATGTTCCACTTTCGCCAAGACTCAAGATAATTATCTAAAGACTCCTTGATACTACTATACTTTTCCATCTCTACATCCCAAAGAACCTTTCTTAAATCCAAAGCTAACGGACCGCTTAAATGGTCAGCAGAAAACTTAATTGCTCTCTCTAAATTAGAAGTATGCCTCATATATGTCACAACATAAAAAACACATAACACCATCTGATTGCTTGCATTTAATCTCCATGTGTTTGCTAACATATTTGGATACATTTGTAAAGCAAACATTACCGCAACACCTATTCCTAAAAAGAATAGAATAAAAAATGTCGACATCTCTAAACCCAACAAAGCAGGAATACCCATACTCAATAACAAACCACCCAAAATAATAGCCAATGGAGCTAATAAAGAGAAACTATAAACTCCTGTTGGAGTTATTTCAAGATGAGAGATATTAATTGACTCTTGTAACTGTGCAAGTTTCTTTTTATCAGGAGCAATCTTAAACAACTTCTCAGAAAAATTACATGCTTTCTCATACATTGTCATAGTTTTTGGCAATAACTCTTTCTTAAACTCCCCATATTCAGAAGTAATAACTTGCATATCTTGTGGCTCAGCATTAGGAGCACCTAACTCACTGTTTAACTTATTCCGATACTTATTCAGAATATCTTTCATTATTTCATCTTTTTCTTCTTCCATTGGCATTTTACAATAAACCCTTCTTTTTACACTCTCTATTTAACCATTGTTCCCATTCAAACTTAACTCTTTTTGGATCAATTACTCCAACATCTTCTTTTATTTTTTCTGATAAAATGTGAAATCTATCATTACACTTAATTGAAAAAGGAGCTTCCAATAAATCAGGATTATTGAGTTTAGCTGCAGTTTCAACAAGTTTCTCTTTCAAATCCGCCCTTAATTGAATATTATCCCACATTGCATCCCAATTCCCTGCAAAATCTTTAATCCCTCCAGCAATCATCTTTAAAATTTCTGAATCACCATTCATTAAGTCTTTTGAGATTTCAAGTTGATCTGATTTTGGATTGTATTTCATCAAATCCACAAATCCTCCCTGAGTTAAAGGATCGTCTTCCCACATCTTTCTTACTTCAGTAATCTGTGTTACTCTCCTCATTTTATGCATACCATCTGCACTTTTTACAGGATTTGCAATAATAATAACATCTGTAGCTTTGAAAGAAGTCTTTGGAACACCAATATCATTAACAACCCTATCATACACTCCGTATGGGCTATCGCTGTGAATTGTACCGGCAACATTTGCAGATGCACCAACCCTCATCGCTTCGTAAAGTGCCACAGCCTCTTTACTTCTTACCTCTCCAACAATCAACGCACTATCACCCAACCTTAAAGTACTTCTTATACCATCTGTTGCTGTCATCTCAGTTGATTTTCTCCCTAACGCACTTGCAACTTTTATCTGTTGGATATTAAAACCTAAATCTCTCATTGATTTCCCAGGCAATTCTAAAGTATCTTCAACAGTTATTATTCTATATCTCCTCATTATCTCAACTAATAATGAAGATAAAAACGAACTCTTTCCAGAACTTCTCGTTCCAGCAATCAACATAGACCGAGTTCCATCGACTAAGAAACTTAACAACCCTGCTGCCAAAGGACTAACCATCTTATATTTAATAAACAACGGTAAAGTCCATGGTTTATCTCTATGTCGTCTAAAAGAAAAAGCTAGACCCGTAGGATCTAACGGTTCTGTAATAACAGAAACTCTCGTACTTGCTCCAGGAAGTTCTAACTCAGTATCTAAAATTGGGTCAGCTTCATCCAACGGCCTTCCAGAAATCATTCTTAATTTAGAAGCCCAACTTTCAGACTCGCCTTTTGTAGGGATAATATTTGTTTTACAATCAAAATAATCTCCATGTACAATAAAAATAGGAATTTTTCCCATAGGACTATTAACAGAGATATCTTGTATATTTTCATCTTGCAAAAGAACCTCTATTAATCCAAAACCCACAGTATATCTCACTAAAATCTCTGTCAATAAATCAATCTCTTTCTCTCTTAACCTAATCCCTTTATGTTCTGCTAACTCTTCTATTAAATCTCTTCCAACATTAAAAAAAACTTTTCTCATCCTCATAGGATCTGTAAACTCTTCTTCAGCAGGTTTATGTTCAGCCATTATTCCTCTTGCCATGTCTAATAATTCATATTTGTCCTCTGAAAGCTTAAACTCAGGAGGTATAATATGGTATAAAGTTTCAACAGAGTCTTGAAAATTAAACACAGTAACTTCTGTACTCAAACCAAAAGATTTCTCTCCAATTTTATAACTAGCAACCTCTTCACCATCAACTGGATAATTAGCCATCAATTTAGTAAACATAAAATCTGGCCTAATAGAAGGAGTAAAGATATTCCTATAGATACTTCTATCACCAACTTGATAGCCTGCTAAGTAAGGTGAAGCTAATTTAACGATCTTTGTATTTCCTAACAAATTTATTACATACTCTAAAACAGAAATATAGTGTCTTGTAGCAATAACCGCTCTTGGATGAATTGACCTTTCAAGAGCTATCCTCTCTCTTCTCAAAGCTCTTTTTAACTGAACATATGCACCCACAGGATCTTGTTTCATAAACTTAAAAACAAGATTTTGCACCTCTGCATATCTCTGATTAAGAATAGTTATCTCAGTTGGAGGAAGACCTTCATGTCTATAAGCAAATAGATTCTTCTGCCTAATAATCTTTTTATAAATCCTTGCAATCTCATAAAGCATCTGTGTCTGATTATAATTATATTCATAGTCTCTCTTTTGCGTAAATATAATTTTAGTGATATCACCAACCTGATTAAGAATATCAATAGTATGAGCCATACATACACTAGAATCTTCAATAGAAGGGATAGAACTCAAACTTTCTGCATATACATAGAGTATATTTTCCTCTCCTTCACGAACAACCTCGTAATCCCAATCTTTCTTATTAGATCTAAAAGCCATATAATCATTCACCCTTTTCTATATCTTCCCTAAATTTTTCTAAAGCAATTTCAATAATATGGGACTTATTCCTAAATCTTTTATCTTTAGTCTGCTTCTTAATCCAATTAACAAGATTCTCATCTATTGTAGCACTTACAATCTTCTTCATTAAACACTAAAACACATAAGATCATTTATATAATTTTCTATTAGATAATAATATAAAATATATTTTATAACATAAAAGACATACAAAAAAGAGTAAAAAACCACTACATGATACTAACACAAACTTTATTACCAAGTCTACACTCAAAAAAACAATGGCAACAGGACAAAGCAGCTTTTTATCAAATCTTCAAAAAAGAGCAGAAAGTAAATCAAAACCCTTATTTGGGGGACCTAAAAAACCAGAAAAACCAACTGTTGACCCAGAACTAGCACAAAACATGAGAGATTTGTCTAGAAGACTAAGAACACTTGAAGAAAGATACACAGATCTTAGAAAAAACCTACAAATAACAGAACAAAACATGATTGCTGAGAATAAAAAATCGGCACACCATATGAGAACATTAACAACAGATATTGACGAACTAAAAAGAGAAATCACTTCAATAAACGATAAATTTGATATTGTCATACGAGAATTAAAAACAACCGCAAAAAAAGAAGATGTACAAGTACTTGAGAAATATATAAACTTGTGGGAACCTGTTAATTTTGTAACATCAAACCATGTAAAAAAGATGATTGATGAAGCATTAGGAAAAAATAAAGAGCCATAAGAAAAACTTTATAAAAATTCAATATTAAAAAATATAAACGAGGTATAAAAGATGGATGATCAAACACCACCAGAACAAAACGTTGCACCGCCAACACCAACAGATAAAGTAATTCAAATGAGACAGCAAGGACTTTCTAATAATCAAATCATAAACACATTACAAAGAGATGGATATGAAACAACATCAATTTTTAACGCATTATCACAAGCCGATATGAAGGCAGGAGTAGAAACAGCTCCCCCAACAGAAATGCCTCCAGAAACACAACAAATGCAGCCACCAACAGATCAACCTGCTACACCTCAACAACCTGTACAAGAAATGCCTCCAGCTCAACCAGCAACAGAACCACAACAAGCATATGGTGCCACACCTACAGAAATGCCCCCGGATATGGGACAAATGCCACCTCAACAACCACCGCCAAATCCAACAGCTGGACCTCCAACAGATTATGGAAACTATGAACCTCAATCAGGAGGATCACCTTTAGCAGGAGAAAGGGAAAGAGTTGAAGAATTAGCAGAAGCAATAATCGACGAAAAGTGGAATGAAATAGTGAGAAGCATAAATAAGATAGTCGACTGGAAAGAAAGAAACGAAGCACGTATCACAAAAATAGAACAACAAATATCCGATTTAAAAGATTCTTTTGATAAACTTCACAAAGGAATTCTAGGAAAAATAGGAGAATACGATAAGAACCTAACATCTGTAGGAACAGAAATAAAAGCAATGGAAAAAGTCTTTCAAAAAGTTCTACCGACTCTGACTGAAAATGTTAGCGAACTTTCTAGAATCACAGGAGGAATGAAAAAGAAAGAATGAAAAAAATTCTACTGAGTACATTCACCTGAACTACATGAACTATTAGTACATGGAATTGGCTGAGCTTTTGCTTTATTACCTTTACAAACATACTCTATTAAAACATCTGCATCCTTACATTCATCAAAAAAAGTGTATTTAGAATTATCAATATATGTTCCTTCAATCCTACCATACTCTTCTGGTTCTAAACCTGCATCTGACTCACTACAATTTATTGTTTTTGGTCCTTGTACATTAAAAGCATTCCCGGCTAAATCCCCAGATAACAATCCTCCTTTAGAAACCATAACAATCAACGCAACTAGAGCAACCGCACCGACTAATAACATCAAATAAAGACCTTCTTTATCTTTACGAGAAGAACTTCTTCTAACTTTTTTCTTTGTTGATTTTCTTTTCATTTTTTTTCTTGCCATATTAATTCACACTCCTTTATTGTAGACAATTCCAATCAAATGTACCGCAATTATCTCCAGTATCATCATCACAATCTACTTTTCCATCAAAATCATTATCAAAACCATCATCACAATCATATTCTGTCCCATAACTACACTTCTCTCCGTTCTGTCCACCAACTTTTGCATTGCAATCACTATCACCGCAATCATACTGATGATCTTGGTCATTATTAAATAAATCATTACATGTCTCCTCTCTACCATATTCACAATAATATTTTGTACCATCACTTGCAATATGTCCTATTTTCCCATCACAATCGTCATCCCCACAATCTTTTTCACCATCACCATTATTATCAAACCAATCATCACATATTGTCTCTTCTCCGAATTCACAGTAATGTTCTTCACCATTCGATGGAGCAACATATCCTACCTGTCCATCACAATCCTCATCAAGACAATCAGCTAACCCATCACCATCATCATCCTTCCCATTCTTACACCATTCAAACTGTCCAGAAGAAGCTACTCCAGCAGAAGCAGTACTACTAGAAGAAGCTGAACTACCAATAGAACTTCCACCTAATCCTCTTGAAGCCTGTCCAGCCATATCGACAGAATCAAAACTCAAAGCCCCTGTAGCCCAAAGCATAACAAAGATACAGACTACAGCAACAATTGCAACACATAATGTCAAATAAAAATCTCTATGATGATGAGAAACCTTTCTAACTTTCTTCTTTGATTTTTTCATTCTTCTTTTTACCATTTATATCACCTTCAATATGATTAAAGCCAAATGCAAAATATTCACCTTCCAGGAGGCCACAGCTTTGCCATAGGATCTCCTAAAGCCTTAATTGTAAATACAGCTATAATCAGTAAGAATAAAACACCCAATATTTTTGGATGGAAAAGAGTTCCAGCAACATTTGAATAATAATCTCCACCATTAGAACTACTTAGCTCACCAGTTGTCTGTTGATTAGAAGGAACACCTTGTTCTGCAGTATATGGTTCAGTATAACCCAACCATTGTTGTCCAAAAGCAACTGCAAACGAAATTAATAAAATAATAATTGCCATAATTATAATGACCCATCTTAAACCACCATGATGAGTTATAACATTCTTAATTTGTGCATCAGTAGCACCAAATATCTTAAAGATGATTAAAACAAATATTGCAAATATGAATAAGACAGTAAACCATGGTGCCATAAAATTGACTATAGTTGCCGCCTCACCCACAAATAAAAAGAAAATACCTATAATAAAAGCTATCATTCCGTGGATTACCCTATTATCACCAAATATTTTAGCATATTGGAATATTCCAAAAACTAATGTCCAAACTAATATAAATGTAAGAATAGGTGAAAAATATTCAAATATTGAAAGGTCTAAAATCGGAACTGCCATTTTTGATTAGGATCCTGGTTTGAAAAAATCTCCTATTTTATCAAACGCTGTTTTCATCTTTGCTGCTTTATCAGATGATGTATCTGGTTTAGTTACATACCATATTACAATCGCAAAGACTAATATAACAATTATGAGTGTGGTGATATCATTATCCCACCAGTTCATTGTGAAATCTTCCCACCATCCAGCTGCTCCTCCAAACATATAAATAATTGCACCAAAAGCAACCATTGCAAACCATCCTGAGAGACTTCCTCCCATCCATCTTGCTTCTCCACCTAACAAACCAATAATCATCAAAGCCATTAAAATAGCAACAACAACTATAGAAACATTAGGTAATGCAGTGTTTAAAATCTCTACAACATCTGCTCCAGGCGGATATGTACCAGTAATATGTGGAATAACCACTAATAACGCCATAATTGCAGAAACTGCAACATTAAAATTTCTCTTGCCTCTACCCAAAATATTAGTCTTTTGTAGCATGGAAAACAATATTGTAAATATTAATAGAAAAGGTAACAATGCATCAGTTAATCCGTAACTTTCCAATGTTCGAAAAAAATCAACAAACTCATTTGCCATCTGTTTCACCTCTTAGGCATTTTTAAATATTAATCATATATTAAACTTTCTAATTTACTCCTTTGTCTTAGGAACCGAATCTTTGTTAGGTTCCCTTATTATCAAAAACATGAATCCAATAACAACCACAAGTAAAACAATTGAACTTACAGCAGTTGTTCTAAAATTATATATCACAAAATTGGTAATCCAATAAAGCCATGGCTCACCTGTTCTTGTTGGGATTGAATGCAAGAATATTAACACAATCCCAATAAACATTGCAACCATAAAAAAGACTCTCCATCCACCTTCTAGTATGACTTCCTCTTTTTCTGAATAAAATATCCCTATCAATAGTAAGAAAAACACACCCACAAAAATCAATACAACAATTTTTGCTAACGACTCGTTGATAATTGAAACAATTCTAGATGAAGCAATAACTAAAAATGCAATAACAAAAGCAACCATTGCATTTAGATTCTTTTTTGAATAATCAACACCCTCTATAGTCTCTGTACCTAAAACCTTTGTCCTCTCAAATATAGCATATACAATAGTAAATACCAACAAGAAAGGCAACACAATATCATAGACCCCTAACTTCTCAAAAAAAGTTATAACTTCTGCAAACGCAGAATTTCCATAAGTTTGAGTGTTATATACAGATTGATAACTAGAACCTCCGTAATAACTAGGACTATAATATGCCATGAGTTCACCTTTTTTAAATCAATTTGGTGCAACATAGTATATAAAGGTTTCGTTTTTCCATATATAAGAAATTGACAGATATTACCAATAAATTTATAAAACACAGGCCATTTATAAACAACATGACACAAGTAATCAATACAAAGGATATTTCAAGAATAAAAAAAGAGTTTGAAACATTTGAAGCAAAGAGAGAAGAGATCATTAAAAAATCTCGGGATGCACTTAAAGCATCAAAAAGAGCAATTTCTTGTTTACATTCAAAGAACATAAAAGAAGCAGACAAACTTCTAAAACAAGCAAAATCAACAATATTAGCACTAAATAAAACAGCTAAATCACCTAAACTAGTAACAATAGGTGCACTTTATGCTGCAAAAGAAGAATATGCAGAAGCAGTATCATATAGAGAATTCATAAAAAACAGCAAACTTATCCCAAAATCAAATATAAAAGAGATAGATAATGAAGATTACCTAAAAGGGATATGTGATTTAACAGGAGAATTAGGAAGAAGAGCAGTTGTCTGTACAATCAATAAAGAATTCAAAGAAGTTTATAAAATAAGAGAATTTGTTGACTCAATTCACACCATCCTTCTATCGTTCAGTCTAAGAAATTCAGAACTAAGAAAAAAATATGACTCCATCAAATGGAATCTAAAGAAGATAGAAGATATAGTGTATGACATAAAAACTAAAAAACTTGATAACAAAAAATGAATTGATCCCTGAACTAAGGGTCGCGATATTTAATATACATTTTTTGTGTTAAAATTTCTATCGAAATTTTAATAAATAAGTTGGTTCTCCAATTTTTGGGTGATTAAAATTACAGACAAACTAGAAAAAGCAATAAATATTGCATTAAAGAGTTCTTTAGAAATAAAAAAAGATGAAAAAGTCTTAATAATAACAAACAACGAAATGGTAGAACTAGCAGAACCTTTTTTCTTTGAATCTAGAAAAATAACAAAGAATACAAAAATGATGAAAATGAAAGGACTAACCTACAACGGTCAGGAACCGCCACATGAGATTGCAGAAGAAATGAAACATAATGATGTCATTCTTATCTTAACAACAAAATCACTATCACATACAAAAGCTAGACTAGAAGCTTCTAACTCAGGAGCAAGAATTGCATCAATGCCAACAATAACAAAAGAGATAATAGAACGCTCATTAGATGTAGATTATAACAAAATGAAAGATCTATCCAACAAACTCGCAGATATTCTTGACAAAGGAAACAATGTAAAGATAACAACAGAAAAAGGAACCAATCTTGAGTTTTCAATAAAAGACAGAAACGGTGGCGGGAGAAAATCAGGAATCTACAACAAACCAGGTTATTGGGGAAATCTTCCATCAGGAGAAGCTTTTATAGCTCCAGTAGAGGGAACAACTAACGGAAAAATGATTATTGATGGCTCAATCGCCGGCATAGGAAAAGTAGAAGATACAGAAATAACCATCAAAGACGGACTCGCAATTAACACAACAAACAATGAACTGAACAAAACATTAGAAACAATAGGAGAAAAATCAAGAAACATTGCAGAACTAGGAATTGGCACAAACGAAAAAGCAATTATAACTGGTTGTGTTCTAGAAGATGAGAAAGTTTTAGGAACATGCCATATTGCATTAGGAAATAATATGGGTTTTGGAGGAAAAACAGATGTTGAATACCACGCAGACTGTGTTTTTGATAAACCAACAATTGAGATTGACGAGAAAACAATTATGGAAAAAGGCAAATTATTAATTTAAAGAGGTGATTAAAATAGAAAACATAAAATGGTTAGGACACGCATCATTCAAACTAACAGGAGAAAAAATAATTTATATCGATCCTTGGAAAACAAAAGATGATGAAAAAGCAGACATAATTCTAATAACACATGAACATTTTGACCACTGCAGTATTGAAGACATAAAAAAGCTTTCAACATCAGAAACAGACATATTTATTACACCAGATTGTCAAAGCAAATTAAGAGATGTAAAAGGAAACGTGAAACTCGTAGAACCAAACAAAGAATATGAATCTCACGGAATAAAAATTGAAACAGTTCATGCATACAACACAAACAAAAAATTCCATCCAAAAGAAAACGATTGGGTAGGATACATTATAACAATTAACAACAAAAGAATCTATCATGCAGGAGACACAGATTTAATTCCAGAAATGTCTAATCTAAAAAACATTGATATCGCATTAATGCCAGTCTCAGGAACATATGTAATGACAGCAGAAGAAGCAGCTAAAGCAGCAGAACTATTCAACCCAATAGTTGCAATCCCTATGCACTGTGGAGACATTGTCGGAAAAGACGAAGACAAAGATAAATTCAAAGAGTTATGCAAATCTAATACAGAGATACTAGAGTGTGAATAACATCCACAACCTTTATACTTGACACTAGGTCAAGTTAAATATTCCTAACAAATGATATAAAAAATTAGGAATATTTATATAGAACTAACATCACTTCAATAAAATGCAAAGAACACATACATGCGGAGAAATCACTGCAAAAAACAACAATAAAACAGTTGAATTAGCTGGTTGGACTCACGCAGTTAGACTACATGGAGGACTAGTTTTTGTAGATATTAGAGATCGTTACGGATTAACACAACTAGTTTTTGACTCTTCAGAAAATAAAGAAAATTACAACATAGCTCAAAAACTAAACAAAGAAGACATAATCAAAATAAAAGGAAAAGTAAGGCCAAGAAAAAAAGGCTTTGAAAATTCTAAATTAAAAACAGGGGAAATAGAAGTTTTAGTAAATAAATTAGAAATCCTTTCGAAATCCTCACCACTACCAATTGACATTGAAGAAGATGAAGTGCATGCAAACGAAGACACTAGAATAAAATACAGATACCTAGATCTAAGAAGACCTTCCATGAGAAATAATCTTATAACCAGACATAAAGTTATAAAAGCAACAAGGGATTACTTAGATAAACTAAATTTCATAGAAATAGAAACACCCATCCTTGCAAGATCAACACCAGAAGGAGCAAGAGATTATTTGGTTCCTTCAAGAGTACATCAAGGAAAACTATTTGCACTCCCACAATCTCCCCAACTATTCAAACAACTTCTCATGATATCTGGTTTTGATAGATACATGCAGATTGTAAAATGCTTTAGAGACGAAGATCTAAGAGCAGATAGACAACCTGAATTCACACAAATTGATCTAGAAATGAGTTTTATAGACGAAGAAGATATCTATGAGTTAATTGAAGGATTAGTAAAAGACATATTCAAAAGAACAAAAAACATTAACCTAAAAACACCATTCCCAAGAATGACATATGAAGAAGCAACTAACAAGTACGGCACAGATGCTCCAGACTTAAGGTTTAATTTAGAATTAATAGATATAACAGATATTGCAAAGAAATCAGAATTCAAAATATTCAAAGAAGCTCCATGTATAAAATGTATTAACGCAAAGAAATGTGCATCATACTCTAGAAAAGATGTAGACAAACTAACAGAAGTTGTAAAGACATATGACGCAAAAGGTCTTGCATTTATGAGACTGAACGAAGATGGAGTTTTAGAAAGTCCAATAACAAAATTCTTTTCAAAAGAACTATTAAAAAAAATAACAAAAATAACAGACGCAAAAAAAGGTGATTTATTATTATTTGTAGCAGATAAACATTTCATAACAAACACATCTTTAGGAGCATTAAGATTACATCTTGCAAAAAAATTAGACTTAATAAAAGATGAATTCAACTTTATCTGGGTAAATGACTTTCCATTACTAGAATACGATGAAGACGAGAAAAGACATATAGCAGTCCATCACCCATTTACATCCCCAAAAGATGAACATATTAAATTCCTAGAAAAAGATCCCCTCAAAATAATCGCAAAAGCATATGACTTAACACTGAATGGAACAGAAATAGGAGGGGGCAGCATAAGAATAAACAACATAGAAATACAAAAAAATATATTCAAAACACTTAACATTTCAGAAAAAGAAGCAGAAGAAAAATTCGGCTTTCTTTTAGAAGCATTAAAATATGGTGCACCACCTCACGGAGGTTTTGCATTTGGTTTAGATAGACTAGTTGCAATAATAACAGGTAATGAATCAATTAGAGAAGTAATCGCATTCCCAAAGAATAAAGCAGCTTACTCTCCTTTAGACAATTCCCCAAACAAGGTCGACAAAAAACAATTGGAAGAATTAGATATAAAGTTGAAGAAGTAAATCAAACTCACTCAATCTTTATCTTCAATCCCGACCCTTACTTCAGCAAGATAAGAACTAGTCATTGCATCAGCCTTTTCGGCAGGCATACCAGACAAAATAATTGACATTGTTGTATGTGCATCCCATAACGCAAGAATAGGTTCAACATCAACTTCAGGATAAGATGTTGTTCTATTGAAATACTCACCCATAATTCTAAAATAATCAACCGCCTCTAATTCAATCCCCTCAGTACATAGAGGAGCATAATAACAAAAAGTATCTTTTGGAACTAAAGAACATAACACTTCCATCCCTTTTTCATTAAAAAACACAGAAGTACTCAAAGTTTCACAACGATACAAAGCTGCACTACCTTCTAACATATCAACAAGGTAACAGTTTACATTACCATCACTAGCATCCCCAGATAAAAAAAACATAGCAACATTCCTTTCACCGCCATACTTCTCATTAATTCGAACCGGCCTCTGAGAATTTCTTAAAATAAGTTCATCCAACTCACGTTCATATTCCTCAATCAGTGATCCTGCTAATTTTGCTCCATAAGCACCTAATGCTGCATGTAGATTAGCCACGACCTGTTCATAAGAAATACATTCAGCATCATCAGATGACTCAAGACTAACAAGAATATTCCTAACCTGTCTATCTAAAGTCTTCATAAAAAAAGGATTATCTCCTTCATAAATTAAACTAGGATCAACATCAACCGCACAATCTTTCATCTCTCTAAGTTCTGCTAGACGATCGACTATCTTACTTATTCTTCTCCATTCTACATCCATATAAGTTACACTCACAATACCACCTTAAATTATATATAAAGAAATCATACTCTCTTTATAAACCTTGCCCCGATTTAGAGACAAATTTACTCTCAAAATCAGCCTTAAATTCAACAAATTTTCCTTTTTTTATGGCTTCTCTAGCCTCTTCCAACAATTGATGCATAAACCTCAAATTATGAATTGTTTTATACCTCATCGCAATTGGCTCTTCCATCTTAATCAAATGATATAAATAAGCTTTAGAAAAATTCTTACAAACATAACAATCACAACTATCATCAACAGGATTATTATCTTCCTTAAATTTCGCCTTATTCAAATCAATCTTTCCATTCCTTGTAAATAAAGTACTATGTCTTGCATTCTGTGTTGGATATGTACTATCAAAAAAATCAATTCCTAATTCAATTGCATTCAACATTTGCAAAGGTTCGCCAACACCCATAACATATCTTGGTTTCTCCTCAGGCATCTTATCAATACAAACTTCAACAGCTCTCTTAAACTCATCAAAACTTTCTCCAATACCTAACCCACCTATTGCATAACCATCAAAATCCAAACTACAAATCAGTTTTGTACTTTCTTCTCTTAAATCATCAAAAGTTCCACCCTGAATAATACCCCACAACTGCTGCTTTTTATCTTTCTTAGCATTCAAACATCTCTTTGCCCAATCATAAGTTCTCTGAACAGCTTTTGCATGAGTTTCTTTTGATAAACCATAATCATTATGGTCATCTAAAACCATTGCAACATCACTACCGATATTCTCCTGAATCTCAACAACCCATTCAGGTGTTGCCAGAATTCTCTCGTCATTAAACATATCCTTAAAATAAACTCCAGACTCTAAAGTTTTGACATGAAAACTCTCTCTTATCATCTGAAACCCACCAGAATCAGTAAATATCCCTTTCTTAAAACCCATAAACTTGTGTATCCCACCAAACTCTTTTATCTTCTTATCACCAACTGTCAAAGCTAAAATCATTGCATTCGCAATAACAGCTTGAACATTTATTCTCTCTAAATCATCGCTACATGCATGTTTAACAGCACCTTTAGTAGCAACAGGCATAAAACAAGGAGTCTCAACTACACAACTCATTAACTTTAACTTCCCATACCTTGCATTCCCATCCTTAGCAATTATCTCCATAAATAAGAAAGAATAAAGAACTACTTAAAAAGATTACCCTCAAACCTCTTCCAAAACAATCAACGTCTGTGTTTTATCTACTCCATCTAACTCTCTCAATTTCTCAATAACAAAATAATTCAGATCTTTGACATCATTAGCTCTGACTTTTATCAACATATCAGTTGCTCCAGCCATAATATTCACTTCTTCAACTCTCGGAAAACTCTTTATCTTCTCAGCCACAGATCTCTGCGATAATTTGCTACCATCAGATAATTTATAGATAACATTAACAAGGATATAAGCAGATATTTTTTTCCCTAACTTTTCATAATCAATATTAACAGTATAATTCTTAATTATCCCTTCTGACTCTAACTTCTTAACCCTATTATGTACAGTAGTTATTGGTATTCCTGTTTTCTTAGAAATTCCGCTAGTACGCTGTTTAGAGTTATTTTTCAACTCATCCAATATCATTAAATCTTTTTCATCTAACTCCATATAAATGGAAAATATTTCCATATATTTAAAGTTTTCGATTAAAAACAACAATTATTTCCAATATTTCTGAAATACTTTAATATACTAGATAGACCATACTAATACCCACATATGGAGAAATCAAAATGCTAAAAACAATACAAAAAATAAAATCACCAAAAACAGCATGCATACTAAAAATACAGAGTTGTGTAGTGAAAACAATACATGATGTAATGTATGAAAAAGGAATAACATGCCTTATGCCAGTTATGATTTCAACAATCACAGACCCACTCTGTCATGATGTTATAGATGCAGACATTGATTATTATGGGCAAAAACTAAAACTAACAAAAAGCATGATCTTACATAAACAAATCTCTTTAATGTCTCCAGATATTAAAGGAATCTATATTATGTCCCCAAACATAAGATTAGAAACAAAAACTCTAGAAGGTAGTCCAAGACACCTTCTAGAGTTTACACAACTTGATATAGAATTCAAAGACAAAACAAAGAAAGAATTCATTGAATTCATGGAAGATTTAATAATAAAAATCATAACAAGAGTAAAAACAGACTGCAAAGAAGAACTAAAAACACTCAAAAGAAAACTAGAAATACCTAAAAGACCATTCAAAATCCACGAATCAAAAGAACTAAAAGAACAATACGGAAAAGATTATGAAAAAATTCTTTCAAAAGAATCAAAAGAACCATTCTGGATCTTTGACCTAGAAAGAGAGTTCTATGACAGAGAAGACAAAATAACATCAAAATACTTTCACAACTATGACTTAGTTTGGCCAGAAGGATTTGAAGAAGCATTATCTGGCGGAGAAAGAGAACATGAATATGAAGAGATAGTTAGAAAAATGAAAGAAAGAGAAATGGATTTAGAAGCATACTCTCCTTTTCTAGAGCTAGCAAAAGACGGCCATCTCCCAAAAACAGTAGGAGGAGGACTAGGCATAGAAAGAGCAATGAGGTATCTCACAGGATTTCATAAAATATCAGATGTTTCTCTATTTCCAAGAACCCCAGGAACAACCATAACACTGTAAATCAGATAATACAACACAAACCTCTTCCAAAACATTTTTAAATTTCTTATCTTTATCCATATTCCAGGTGATATTAAATGAAATTCCTATCAATAAATAAAGCAATAAAAAAAGGCAAAGGTAAAGTCTCAATTAGGGGTTGGGTTTACAGGGAAAGAGGATCCTCAAAACTAAAATTCATAGTTCTAAGAGACGCTGAAAACAGGATCCAATGTGTTATCCAAAAAGCAAAGATTGGAGATAAAAAATTCAAAATAGCTGATAAACTCCAGGTAGAAACATGTATGAGCATAAAAGGGGAGATAAAAGAGGACAAAAGAGCTCCAACAGATTATGAAATATCAGTAGATGACTTTGAAATTATTGGAAACTCTGACACATACCCAATAACAAAAGACCAAAGCACAGAATTCTTACTAGATAACAGACATCTCTGGATTAGATCAAGAAAAATGAGCACAATTCTAAGAATTAGAAATACATACATGTTTGCAAGAGAAGAATTCTTTCAAAAAAAGAATTTCTACAGATTTGATCCACCAATTTTACAACCATCTCAATGTGAAGGGGGTTCAACCTTATTTGAGGTAAAATATTACAAAGATAAGACATTCCTATCCCAATCATGGCAATTGTACGCAGAAGCTGCTGTATTTGCCTTAGAACGTGTTTATGATACTGCTCCAACATTCAGAGCAGAAAGATCTAAAACCTCGCGTCATTTATCCGAATTTTGGATGGTTGAGATGGAAGCAGCATGGATGAATCTTCATGAAGTAACAGAGTTTGCAAAAGAAGAACTAAAATATTGCATAAAAAAAGTAATAGAAAAACATGAAGATGATCTAACCTTCTTAGGCCAAGATGTAAAAAAATTAAAAGCACTCATAAAAAAACCATGGCCAACAATAAAATACAGAGAAGCATTGAAAGTTCTTAAAGAAAAAGCAAAAATGGATGTAAAATTTGGCAAAGATCTAAGAACAATCGAAGAAGATAAGATAATGGAACACTTTGACACACCTGTTGTTGTAACACACTATCCTAGATCTGTAATGGCTTTCTACAAACCTGCCGATCCTGCAAACAAAGATGAAGCATTATGTTTTGACATGCTCGCTCCAGAAGGATACGGTGAAATTGTTGGAGGATCACAAAGAAGCACTGATGTTAAAGACATGATTAAAAGACTAAAAGCAGAAGGAGAAGATCCAAGAAGTTATGAATGGTATTTTGACCTAAGAAAATATGGATCAGTCCCTCATTCAGGTTATGGTGTTGGACTAGAAAGAGTTCTTGCTTGGATTTGTAAACTAGATAATATCAAAGATGCAATCGCATTCCCAAGAACAATGCTGAGGTGGAAGCCTTGAACACGAAGTTTGTACGACTTCATGTAATGAATGTCGTACCAGCTGACATTTTCCCAGGTTTTTTCTCCGCAAAAAAGCTGATAGCCTTCCCAAGAACAATGCTGAGGTGGAAACCTTGAGGTTGAAACATTGAAAGTCCTCATTCTAGACATGGGAGGAGTAATTTATTCAAACGGAACTATGTTTTCTTCCATTATCCCTCCACTTCTAAAAGGAATTCTCACAAAAGAAGAGATAATAGAAAGATACCAAAAGAAAAAGACTGGTGGAATGACAGATAAAGAATACTGGAAAGGAATCGCAAACCCTGATGAAATAATAGAAAAAACAGCAGAGCAACTAAAACCTGACCCAGACCTAAACATTATCAAAGAACTAAAATTCGACAAAATAATCATGCTCTCAAACCATATCTCAAGATTTGCACGTGTAAGCATTGAAAAAGACCACATAGAAGAATATTTTGATGAAATATTTATTAGCGAAGAAATAGGATTTGCAAAACCAGATAAAGCTTTCTACTGGTATGCTCTAGAAAAAATACAAGCAAAACCAGAAGAATGCATATTTGTAGATGATCAACTAAAAAATCTAGTCCCAGCAAAAGAAATAGGCATTAAAACAGTATACTTCAAAAGAAGGGAAGATTCTTTAAAATTCAAACCAGATTACACTATAACCTCATTGAAAGAGCTGAAAGATATAGAATTCTAACAACAAAACTTAAATACTTCTCCAACCCAATAATCTCAAAAAGAGGTGGAGCAAATTTTATTATGAACCTGTAAGGCAGGTTAATGAAATTTGAATTCACCAAAGTAATTAAGAAAAATATACACTTTGAGGTGAATTGGTTGTATTTTCATCATATAGATAGACATAAAGAATTACCAAAAGTAAAGAAGATTCCTGGCAAATACGCTAAAAAATGGACTAAATTTCATCTAAAATACGCTTCTAAATCAACATATGTCGAAGGAATTGTCTGGGATAGAACAAAATCTGCTTCTGGCCCATTTTTCACAGACGTAGACGGAAATGTATTAATTGACTTTGCAAGTCATGTAGCTTCTTCGCCTTTAGGATATAATAATCCAGAAATTTTAAACATGATTCACCATCTTAAAAAAACAGACCCTGATAGATACGCTGGATGTGATTTCATAACAGCATACGGAGAGGATCCAAATAACTCTTTAATACCTACGCCATCACATTTACACAAAAAACTTATGGAAATAACAAAAATGTTCAGTTTTGGCTCGGCATTTTTCACAAACTCTGGTGCAGAAGCAGTAGAAAATGCGATAAAAATATGTTATGATCACAAAAAAAACAATGGATATGGATTCAATTTCATGGGGGCATTTCACGGAAGAACACTCGGAGCACTAAGTCTAAACAGAAGCAAAGCTATTCAACGTTCATACTATCCACAAATACCAAAGATAGTTACACTCCCTTATTGTTCATGCATACCAATAAAAAATGAAAAAATATGCAATTGTGGCTGGAAAACAATAAGTAGAAAAGGTAAAGCCCAAAACATGCTAGAACAACACATCTGCAAAGAGATTGGAATAATAAAACCAGAAGAAGTTTCATACATAATAATTGAACCAATCCAAGGGGAAGGAGGATACAGAATACCAAACAAAGATTTCATACAAGAAGTATTTGAAACAGCTAACAAACACAACATTCCAGTAATAGCAGATGAAATTCAATCAGGATTGGGAAGAACTGGAAAATGGTGGGCTTGCGAACAACTTAAAGTAAAACCAGACATAATCACATCTGCAAAAGCACTAAGAATAGCTGCAACAATAGGAAAATCTAAGTATTTCCCAAAAGAAAACGCAAGAGTTTCTTCAACATGGGGAGAAGGTAACGCAATCGCATCCGCAGTAGGATACAAAACAATAGAAATTATACAAAAACGTAATCTATTAGAAAACGCCAAAAAAATGGGGGATTATATATTAAAAAGACTAAAAATAATCGAAGAAAAATACAAAATAGTGGCAGATACAAGGGGAATAGGCCTAATGGTTGCTATTGAATTTGAAAATAAGAAGATCAGAGACAAAATACAGCAAAAATGCCTAAAAAAAGGCCTAGTTCTACTAAATTGTGGATATAAAACAATAAGAATTCTACCTCCCCTAGATATTCACAAAAGAGAAATTGATATCGCAATAGACATTCTAGAATCAGTTTTATAAAAAAATAAAACAAAAAAAGAGACTATTTATCTCTTTTTCTTTCTTTTGACAACTCTTTTCTTCTTTCTCTTAACTACTCTCTTCTTCTTTCTCTTCACTGTCTTCTTTTTCTTTCTCTTAGCTACTTTCTTCTTCTTTCTCTTCACTACCTTTTTCTTTTTCTTCTTTGTTACTTTCTTCTTCTTTCTCTTAACCACTTTCTTCTTTTTCTTTTTAGTTACTTTCTTCTTTGCTTTTCTCTTCACTGTTCTTTTCTTTGCTTTCTTTCTTGTAGCTTTCTTCTTTCTCTTAACTACTTTCTTCTTTCTCTTCACTACTTTCTTCTTCTTTGCCTTTCTCTTCACTGGCTTCTTTCTTTTTGCTTTTCTTTTTGTTGTCTTCTTTCTTGTCACTTTTCTCCTTGCTCTTCTTTTTGCCATAATATCAACCTCCTTTTATTTTTTACATATTCTCATGATATGAGAAAATGAACATAATAAATTAGTAAAACCTACATAAGAATCAAATATTTTACACACATCCTCTTTTTTGTTTATGTTTTTCATGGAAATTTGAAAAACTTTTGCAAATTTATTTAAAATTTGCATTTAAGTACTACTATTTAACTCCTAGTATATAAATATTATGCTTTTTTACTACTTTTTTAGAAAAAAAGAAAAAAAGAAAATTATAAACAAAAATTATAAAAATTATAAAAATTATAAAACAGAAATAAGGCAATTTTGCTTATTTTTAAGAACTTTTTTCAAAAAGAGGTGCACATCATGAAAAAATACAATCTGTTTATTAACGGAAAGTGGGTTAAATCCACGTCGAGAAAAACATTCAAAAGTGTAGATCCTTCAAACCCAAAAAAGATCATTGGTGTTTTCGAAAAAGGAAACAAGAAAGATGTTGAAAAAGCAGTGATTGCTGCAGAAAAAGCATTTAGGAAATGGAGTTCACTTCCTCCGCCAAAAAGAGGAGAAATTCTTTTGAATGTTGCAAGAATTCTTAAAAAAAGAAAAAAATCTCTTGGAAAACTTGTAACACAAGAAATGGGAAAAGTAATCTCAGAAGGACTTGGAGATGTCCAAGAAGCAATAGATGTATTTGAATACATGGCAGCAGAAGGAAGAAGATTATTTGGACATACAACACCCAGTGAATTAAGAGATAAAACATGTTTTACAACAAGAAGACCGATAGGAATTGTCGGGCTAATAACTCCATGGAATTTTCCAGTTGCAATCCCTGCATGGAAACTTGCTCCAGCACTAATTTGTGGTAATACTTGTGTTTTCAAACCAGCAACTGACACACCTGCATGCGCATTAGAATTAGTAAAAATTCTAGAAGAAGCAGGAATCCCGCCGGGCGTTGTTAATGTAGTTACAGGATCTGGAAAAGAAGTTGGCACACCAATAATAAAACATCCAAAAATTAGGGCAATATCATTCACAGGATCAAGAGAAATAGGAAAATTTGTAACAGAAAACGCAGGAATAAAGAAAATTGGATTAGAATTGGGAGGGAAAAACCCAATTATAATAATGAATGATGCCAACTTAAAATTAGCAGTAGATGGAGTAATTTGGGGTGCATTTGGTACAACAGGTCAAAGATGTACTGCAGCATCAAGAGTGATTATTCATAAAAAAGTTAAAACAAAATTTGAAAACCTACTCCTAGAAAGAATTAAGAAATTAACAATTGGTAACGGACTAACACATGATATTGGGCCACTAATTAATGAAGCTGCTGTTGAAAAGACAGAAAGATATGTAAGAGGCGCTAAACAACAACAAGCAAAACTACTCTGCGGAGGAAAAAGAGTCAATAAACCAGGACATTTCTTCCAACCCACAGTGTTTACAGATGTAAAACCTGGAATGAAAATAGCAAAAGAGGAAGTATTTGGACCAGTTCTTGCAATAATTTCAACAAAATCCCTCCCAGATGCAATTAGAATAGCAAATAATGTTGATTATGGACTTAGTTCAGCAATATATACAGAAAACATAAGGTCAGCATTCATTGCAATGGAAAAATTAGAATCAGGTATAACATACATAAACTCTAGCACAATTGGTTCTGAAGTACATCTGCCTTTTGGTGGAGTAAAACACACTGGAAACGGAACAAGAGAGGCAGGAATAGAAGGAATCCATGAATTCTCAGAAACAAAAGTTATTTATGTAGATTATTCTAATAAACTTCAAAAAGCTCAGATAGATGAGGTAAAATAAAATGGAATTACTAAAAGAATTAGTTAATGTTCAAAGCCCAAGCGGTCGAGAAGACAAAGTTAGAAATATCATAAAAAGAGAGATCAAAAAATACGTTAACGACGTAAAAATTGATAAATTTGGAAATTTAATTGCACATAAAAAAGGCAAAGGAGAAAGAGTGATGATTGCCGCACATATGGATGAAATAGGATTAATGATAAAAAATATACGAACAGACGGTCAGATAGAATTCTCAACCATCGGAGGTATTGAGCCCATAACACTAGCAGGACAAAAAGTATCTATAATATCTGAAAAAAAAGGAAAAGTATGCCATGGAGTTATAACACTTGAGGAACTCCATGAAGACCTAGAATTAGAAGATATGCCTAAATTAGAAGACCTATATATAGACACCGGACTAAACAAAAAACAACTTAAGAAATTAGGCATAGGCATAGGAGATTACATCGTTGTTAAGAGTAAATTAGATTTCTTAGGAAATAAGAACATAATATGTGGCAAAGCATTAGATGATAGAATAGGGTGCTATGTGATTATTGAACTTGCAAAAAGACTAAAAAAATGCAAAAAAGATCTATTTTTCGTATTCACAGTCCAAGAAGAGATAGGATTATACGGTGCAGAAATATCTGTAGAAGAAGTTAACCCCGATTGGGGAATTGCTATAGATGTAACAAACGCAGAAGATGCAACAGATGATCCTCCATGCAGTATGGGTGAAGGACCATGCATTACAATAAAAGATGCTGAAATAATAACAAACAGATGTTTAGACACACTAATCAAAAACATAGCTAAAAAAAGTAAAATCCCACTTCAGCTAAAGGTTGAAGAGGTAGGAACAACCGATGCTTCAAAAATAATGATGTACAAAGGAGGTGTTCCTTCTACAGTAATCGGACCAGCTGTAAGAAATATCCATTCATCTGTAAGCATTGCCCACATGGATGACATAAAAAACACAATAAAGTTATTAACTTTGTTGATAAAATCAAAAACTAAAACATGCACAACTTAAAGTTTTGTTTTAATTAACTCAGAAATATTTTTCTTTAACCTGTCTTCGTAGTCTACAACCCTTTCTCCTTCTAATTTTTCAGAACTCAACGAACTGATTAGATTTTTAATTAACTCCTTCTCCATATTAACATCCATACCCTTAACACTAATTTGACCAACATGTTCGTCTATCAAGGTTCCTTCAATATCTTCTGGATTATTAGTCTCAATCTTTACTTCTTCAAAATCTTCAGTTATCAATCTAGTTGTACTTTTCATCACAAAATAAGCTCCTCTTCCATACAACTCACTAAAGATTGACTTAAAATTGATCTCACTTGGTTTTCCTGATTTTAATTTTCCTTTTAATCTCAGCGTAACAATCGTATTGAAGAACTCTTTCTCTTTTATTTTATTTAGAATTAAACCTTCAACATCTTTTGCATCCTTATAATCACAATCAAACTCAAAGCATTCAATATTATAGATCTGTATAGGTTCAAAAGTTATTTTACCGTCATCATAAATATAAAATCCTCCTCTCTTTAATTTTTCTAACTCTAAAAAATTATTAGGAAACAACGGCCCTGGATAAACTAAATTACAATAATTATCTAAATCAAACTTTCCAACAATATGCACATGACCACCTGCATAATAATTAAACCCTTTTGGTAACAAAGAAGCAGGTGCAGAAGTCATCCTTTCTAACTCTTTTGGTTTCAACTCATCAATCGCTGTATGAAACATAAAAATCTTAAAACCATCTTCATTCTCTAAAGAATCTCTTTCTAAATCTTCATAATACTTTCTTTCCAACATTCCCCTTTTTCCTAACATCCCAGTAATCTTTGCTCCAGTTTTAGTATCTACAGTAAATCTTAGTCTTAATTTTCCATTCTCTTGCACATCTCCTTTAACAACATTAATACATAACCCTGCTCCATCCAAAACATCTAACATAGTTTTACCAGAAGGAGAAAAATCATGACTCCCAGGAACGATATAGACAGGAATCCCTTTATCTTTTAGCTCCTTTAATTTAAGAACTACAGCTTTTAGCCTATCAACAGCAGGTAGTGATGTATTAAACAAATCACCAGCAATTAGAATAAAATCTACACATTTTTCTACAGAAACATCAATAGCCTTAATAAAAGCATTTGTACTAACATCCCTTAACTTAGGGTCCCTCCATCCACCAATATGACAATCAGCAATATGTGCAAATCTCATAGAAAAAGGAAATACTGGATAATTTATAAAAGTTTAGAACAACCCTTTTAAAAACTCCCAAATCTTAACAAACACACTCTTCTTAGGATCAACAGTAACCTCAACCAGCTCTTCAACTTCAGGAACAGTCTCTTCCTCAGAAACATTTTCAACAACAACCTCTTCTTCAACTACAGCAACAATCTCCTCAACAATAACCTCAGAAACATTAACAGCAGAAACATTTCCTTGTTGCTCCTCAAAACCTAACTCAGTATTTTCACAACTTTCTGGTAACCCACTAACCAAGATCTCGCAACCATCTGCAGGATCTTTGCTATGTACAGGATAAACCTCATGCACATAAATTAATAACCCAAAAATACTTAACGTATCTCTCTCATAAACAACAAAATTATTACCATTGACACTAAGAATACAAGATTCCCCATTTTTATCTACATCAATAACCTCAATCTCTGGACATTCACCTAAAACACTAACACAACATAACAAAAAGACAAAACATAGAACTAATTTTTTCATGCTTTATTATTATAAACATACTTATATTTAATTCTTTCGGATTAATTATATATACTACGAAACAAATAAAATAATAAAAGTGGGGCAAAAACCAAACAGAGCAACAGTAACCACTATTTCTCCTCAGATAAGTCTCTCAAAATTACTTGGATCCAACGGCCAAGGTTTTGCAAGACATATAAGTTCGATAAACCAAGCTGAAGAACGTCTTGGAGGAATAGACGCAATAGTAGCAAAATCAAAAGGATTATATCAACCGCACCAACAAGAATATCACCTATTCACAGAACTAGTTGCACGTTACAAGTTGTTAATCCCAATATTATTAGAACAATCAATGAAAGAACTCCAACAAGATGCTATAAGAAGAAGACCAGACAAATTATATCAAGGGATAGGAGAAGACAGAACACTAGCATTATATGAATGTGAATTTAGTGTTCTTGGAAGTCAACCAAAAAGAATAAGATATTTCATAGAATCATACAAAGATGGAAGTAACCAAAAAACAAGAATTGTTTGGGAACATCCAGAAGAAAACCACAGAGGAGTTCAAGCAATACATAATGAACACACCCCTGAACAATTTGTAGAATTCTTTTCCTCAGACATAGAATGTAAAGCAACATATACGGATAAAGAAGGAAACGAAATAGATTATTATAATGGACAAATAAAACCAACAAGTGTCAAGGGGTTATGCAGGATTTATCACTCACTATTAGGTTATCTAAATCATAATCTTAAAAGAGAACGAGGCATTATTGCAGACACAACAGAAACTGCACTAAAAAGAATAACAACTCTTCCGTGGAGTGGAGCACAAACAAGACAAAAAACTAATTAACCCCAACAAAATCTCTTTTAACATCTGTCAACTTTGTCTGATTTCTTTCTTTAACAAACTCAGAAAATAAAGGAATCTTAATAGGCAAAGCAAACCTCGCAAAATTACTTGAAACAATCGCCTCCCCTTTATCTAACGAAGCAATATTTCTTCCATCTGTTGATAAATCCTGTGCAGCTGACTCAATAACTGCCTGTCTTTCTGCAGCCATCTCTATTCCTAAAATAATTTTTGTATTTATATTTGCTAAAATCTGTCTTGGAATTAAAGATGGTAGTTGAGTAATTGCCATTAAACCTACCTTAAATTTTCTGCCCTCTCTCGCAATCGTCGAAAAGATATTACTCCCTTTCTCTAAAACCTCTTTTCCTAAAACTCTTGGAGCCTCCTCTAAAACAATAGAAACAACTGGCTTCTCTTCTAAAACCCCTTTAACTTTATAACTTTTATATCTAGAAAACAATTCTGTTGTAACTAAACTCCCAATTAATAATTCAACAGCCCCTGAAAAATAAGAAGTATCAACAACAACAATCTTTCCTTGCTCTAACTCATTAACAACACTTCCAATTACTCCTTCTCCTGCATTAATATCGAACACACCATTACAATACAACTGTTGCCCATCAAACTCTAAGTCTAATAAATTTAATAAAATTCTTTTCAAAACAGCAATAGTAGCTTCATTAAACACAACATTCAACGGCTTAGATAAAACAACAGCACTAACCCATTCACTACCATATTCTCTATAAAATGCACTCATTGCTTGTCTCTGAGGGTCAGACAGATCAATAACACCATTAAAATGACTTGGTTTTAATAATTTTAAATTAATTTTCAAAGTCTTTGATCCGACAGGAGGATCCTTTGGAGTATAATAAACAACTTTATCACTACAAGGATGGTCCTTTAACCCTAACTTATTCCTTCCATAATATTCATCATGGGGATCTAAAACTAACATCCCAGAATAACTCTTATCAACATTATCCCACAATAAACAAGAAGTAAAATTAGATTTTCCAGAACCAGTCTTAGATGCTAACAAAACATGATGTGAAAGTGCATCCTTACCAGGTAAAAATAAATCAATATCTAAAACTTTACTCCCGCTTCTCAATTTTCCTAAAAATAAAGGATCTTTAGGTTTAGTAATAAAATTAAGATCATCACTCTTTATCTCCCTAACTGTTGAAAAAAAACTAGGCAAAGACTTTGCTATCTTTTTATTCGAAACATTGATTAAATTCTTTGCATACGCTAAAGTATAATTTCTCAACTCAGCTTCAGCAAACTCCATATTAGTATTATCTTCTAAATGCATCCCAGATATTAACTCTAAATTTTGTTGTGAAATCTGACTCCCATATACTAAATCATAAACTTGCAATAGAATTTTACTACCACTTGATTCCGAAATTAACAATTCTCCTAACTCTAACTCACAATCAGACTTCTGCCTAATCAATATTTTCCCATATTCGCCACTAATAATCAACCCCTTAACCATAAAATTAGAACAATTATCAGTATTTTAAATGTTTTCTTTGTGTAAAATCGTTTCCTACTCTCCGATAGAAAATTATATAAATAAGTACCACTTTAGTTTCACAAATTAATGTTCTCCAGTCAGAGGGATAAAAATATGGTAAAGAAAGAAGACCCGCAAAAAAAGAGATTAAAGAAAGAGTTAGAGCACCTTGAAAAGACCTATAAATCTGGAATTATGAAAAAAAGCGAATTTATGAAAGGAAAAGAAAGAGTAGAGAAAAAAATAAAAGACATTGATGAACGTAAAAAACTAGAAGAGAAGAAGAAGAAAATTGTCCATGATATTCTAAATCAACCAAAACCAAGTAAGAAACCAGTAGTAAAAAAGGCCACAGTCAAAACAAAGCCAAAAAAGGTTTCACAAAAACCAAAGGAACCAAAACCAACTGTGGTAAAAATACAAGAAACAAATAATAGAGAAGATATTGGAATAGATGATTTTGAAGAAGATTCTGGAATATGGAAATTTGCATTAGTGGTATTATTAATATTCTTAGCAGTATTACTCTACATAAAATGGACATCTGCTCCTGACTATCAAGCATCAGTTATATTAACAGAATACTCTGATTTTGCATGTTCACATTGTGCAGACTCTCAAGTAGTCTTAAATCAAATTGAAGAAGCCTATGGTTCACAAATAGAATTTAAGTTTAAACATTTCCCTAGAGAAGACATAAACCCAGGAACATTATTAGCTGCCCAGGCAGCAGAATGCGCAAATGACCAAGGAAAGTTCTGGGAATACCATGATATGTTGTTCGCAAACCAAAATTTCCTAGAACAACCTGCATTAGAACAATACGCAATTGATCTAGGATTAGATTATGCACAATTTGTTGTCTGCCTTGATTCTGAAGAAAAGTTAGATATAATTCTACATGAAAAAGAACACGCAGAAGACTTAGGAATACAATACTCTCCTTCATTTATGATCAATGATAAGTTAATTGTTGGAGCACATTCATTCGAAGTCTTCAAGGAAGTAATTGATG
>CAYVNO010000024.1:0-28016 GCA_964452935.1 uncultured Methanosarcinales archaeon
AAAAGCAAGAGAAGATCTGAATAACTATGTTGAGAAGAATAAAGATGATTTATCAAAAAGTCCATTAAGAAGAAGAGCACCAATAATTGCAACTGCAGCAGCAATAATAATACCTAACTTGATTGTACAAACTACAATTATAGTAACATCAATAGTAATGGCAAGCATATTAGCATTAGTAACTAAATATTCAATTAAAAATGGAATAAGCAAAACATGGGGTGCTCTAAAATCCACATTCTCGTCACCAAACAAACAAGTAATTAAAAAATCATTAACACTAATCAACGCATTAATCGAAGAAGGAATGTATGAAGAAGCGATTGCAATTGCACAACAAACAGGAGTTCTAACAGAAGAAGGAACAGCAAAATTACAACAACAAGCAGAAGAAGAAGTAATAACAGGAGGAACATTAAAAATTGGAGACACTGTAACTTACGAAGAAATTAAAATGGTAGTTATTAATAAAAGAATAGTTGATGGTGTAATAGAATATGATGTAATAAAAACAGATACTGAACTAGGAACAGTAAAAGAATCAGTATCAACTGAAGAAATCATTTTAGCAGCAATAGATGAAATAACTATAACTCATCCAGAAACGCCTGAACAAGGAGTCGAAAGTGCTAAAAAAGAATTACAAGCATATACAGATCAAATAAACCAAAGACCTTCAACAGATAATGTTGGAAATATATACCACGCATTACACATGCATGGAACAAACGCATTCACATTATTACAAACATTCAGAACAAATCTCCAATTAAGGCCTGGAAAAGCACTAGAAGAAGCAGGAATAATTCCATTAACAGGAGAATCAGGAACTGCAACAGAGATGAACCAAGATTGGGTTTCAATGGTTGCATATAATGTTAATACAATGGGCACAGTTAGAAATTATGCAGAATTAGCAGCAAACAGATTTATAATAACATTAGATAATGTTGACTCACATATAAGTAAAATGGAAGAAGAATTAGGATCATCAGACCCTAGTACACAAGGAGAGTATGTAAAAAGATTCGGAGAGGAACTTGAAAGAAACCTTGAAAGATTAAAAGCAGCCAAAGAACAACTTCTACAAATGCAAAAAGATGGAACTTATGAAGATTACCTAAAATTATCTCAAATACCAATAATCATCGTAGGGGAACATAGCGGACATATGACTCTTCCAGAAGGAGGAGTTGATGCAGAAAGACTTGCAGAAAGATTAAACACAAGAGTTGTAGCAACTACAGCAGAGAATGTAGAAACCTTAAAACAATTACTAGCAGACAACGGAATAGATGATGTTGTAGTAATGAGCAACGAAGAAATACAACAACAAGCTGAAGATGAAAATGAACCAGGGTTTAAAGGAAAATCATTAGTTACAATGATTAAAGAAGGATCACAACCAACAGAACCTGAATACAAACCTTCTTCAGAAGCAGTGTCTGCTACAGAATCTCTTTTATCTTACTTTGAAACAGATTCACTTACATCAGAAGAAGTCACTGAAATAGTTAGTTATGCTACAGCAAAAGCAGAAGGAGCAGTACTAAGTGATCAAGTTAAAGGAAAGATTGGTGGAACAGCTTTAGCATATCTTGAACAAGCTAATTCTGACTCTACTGAACTAAGATCACAAGGAAAATCTGATTCTGAAATTGAAAACAACTTCGTAGGTGGTATCAATACATTCCTAGAAGCAATGACTGAAGACGCACCAGAACCTGAAGTAGAAGAACAAAAAGAACCTGAACCAACAGATACACAAGAACCAACAGAAGAACCCGAAGCAACCACTGAACCAACTCCAGACGTAGAACAGAAGAACAAAAAGCAGCAAAAGAAGCAGAATTCCAACAAAGATTTGAAGAACAAATTGCTATATTAGAAGCAGAAATCACAGGACTCAGTATGGATGTCGTATCAGATAGAGTAAGCTCAGTTAAAAATGAGTTAAAAGATTTAGAACAAGAAGTAATATCAACACTAGGTAAAGACCACCAACTTGCAAGAGATATAGAAAAAGAAATTGATACACAAGAAGAATTATTAGAATATGGTTTAGAAGCCATTACTGGAAATAATTTCCATCTAAGTACAATTTATGCAATTGAAATTGACGGAAGATATCAGTTCGGATGGACAATAACAGGTATCAAAGGAAGTAATGTAATAATCACACACAGATCAGGAGAAACAAAAGAAGTTGATCCAGAAACACTGGCTGCAAATACAGCAAGTGCTAACTTTATAATAAACCAAATAGGAGAAGAAATCCGTGAGACAATGGATGGTAAAACAATAACTCACAACGGAGTAAAATATACAATAAACGGAGCAAGTGGGAAATACACAGATGCAGTTGCTTTAAGCTCAGAAGAAGGAAAATATGAAACACTAACAGCAACAATAGATAGTGTTAAACAAGCTTTAGAATCAGGTTCTGAATTAGAAATACTAGCAGATGAATCTACACAAACACCAGAATCAGAAGTTGAAGCAACTCCTGAAACGGCAGAAACTACAGAACCAGTCGAGGAAACAACCGAACCAACTCCTGAACCAGCTGACGACGTCAAAAAAGCTGCTGAAGATTCAAAAACATCTCAAAAAGTAAAAACAGATACAAAATCTAGGATTGCTTCAACAATTGGTAAAACAGTAATACATGAAGGACAAACATATTATATTCTAGGGGAAAGTGAATTATCAGAAGGAGATATTGCTTTAAGTACAACAAAAGGTGGTGAAGAAGAATTAGCTGCAAATAAAGGAAGTGTTTTTGCAGTACTAATGAATATTCCCGAAATAAAACTAAAAATAACAGCAGAGAAAGAAAGACAACCAACAGATGAAGAAATAGAAGCACAAGAACAAAAAGAAGCAGAACTAGCTGCATTAGAAGAAACAATAGATAAAGAGATATCAAGAATCACTGGAATATTATTGAGTCCACTAAGTCATAAAGAGAAAGCCTTAGAACTATTGGGAATAACAGATACAAAGAATACAAGAGGAGCATATGCGAAACTTAGCAAAATGCTCCACCAAGATATATTAAACAAACTAGGCCCAGAACATAAGAAAAAAGGAGAAACAGTCTTTAAAATATTAAACACTGCTTATAAATATCTAAATGAAGAATCAGAAAACACAGAACAACAATTAACAAATAAAGAGAGCGAATTAATATCCTCTGGACAGTTCACAGCAGAAGAATTATCAGATCCAGAAAGAACATTAGCTAATCTAGGTCTTAGCCTCAATTCAGCTTCAGAACAAGAAAGAGCATTCATAGAAGAAAAAATAAATATCTTATCCCAAGAGTTTATGCCATTATTTAAGGCTCAAAAAGAAATAAGAAATCTTGAAACATCACTTGATAACGCATATGATAATCTAGAATCAATTCTAGGAACAAAGCTTGGAGAAACAAGAAATGAGATGGATAAGATTCTAGGCACTTATTATCAATCAAAAAGTGAGGCAGATGTAAATAACCATCTAGAAAGATTAAGAAAACTAAGAGAAGATATCAACGCAAGAATTAGTTCTGAACCACAGCTTAAAGATAGTTACTTATCTGTGTTAGAAACTGTTGATGAATTAATAAGCAATGGAAATAATATGATCTCCACACTTAATAAACTAGCAGAAAATAACTTTGATTTAGACAAACAATTTGTTGTCACTTGGAATGGTGCAATTAGCTATGGATGGACTTCAACAGGACTTCTATATGACGGGAAAATACAACTAAAAAATGGAGATGAATTATTATATTTCTCAGTAGAAGACCTAATCGCAGCTAGAAAAACACAAATAGAAATTACAGCAGATGCTTATACAATAGGTGGAGTCAGAGTTACAAAAGAACAACTTGAAGCAGGAATAACTTTAGGAAGAGATACTACTTCAGATGTTATGTTTGAAGACATGAGGGTCTCAGGAACACACGCAACACTACTCTCAATCAACGGAGTATTATATATCAGAGACACTGAGAGTCTTAACGGTGTTATGGTAAACGGACATAAAATACCTATAAACACACCATACCCACTCCCAGCTGCAGCAACAATTGAATTAGGAGAAGACACAGCATTTGAAATCAAAGAATTAAAAGCAGTATCAGTTGATTCTCCAACAATAGATCCAGTAACAACAAAAATTGGCCATTATGAAGATCTTGCAACAAGAACAACATTAAACACTGAACCAGTATTATCAGCATCCATAGATAAAGCAACAAGATCACTAGAAGTAGAAAGTAGAGATGCAGGAGCTTATATGGATGAAACAGGAGTTGTACAAAACAACGGCATAGTTGTTCTTAAAAATCAAGATATTCCTACAATTATTGTCCCAGACCTACATGCAAGAAGAGGCATGCTCTTAGAAACTTTGAAACAAGTAGATGAAAAATCAGGAAAAACATATTTTGAATTAATGAAAGAAGGAAAACTAAACATTATAGCACTCGGAGACGGAATGCACGCAGAAAAAAGAGCTGAACAAAGATGGCAAACTCAAAATGAAGGAGCAATAAACGCTGAAATGGTAGAATCATTAAACATGATGAAAATGATAATGGACTTAAAAACAGCTTTCCCTGATAACTTCCATTATATAAAAGGAAATCATGATGATGTAAAAGAAGACTTCCCATTCTATAAATATGGTGGAGAATCATTTAAGGTTAGAATGTGGATAGAACAGAATCTAGGAAAAGATTTCATAGATCAATACTCAAACTTTGAAAAAAGTCTACCTTTAATGGTTGTTGGTAAAAACTTTGTTGCCTCACACGCAGGACCAATGAAACCAGAATCCATAACTAATTATAAATCAGGAATGACCTACACATTATCAATAGAAGGAATAAAAAGAAAAGATTTCGGAGCCACTGTTGGTTTAACTTGGACAGATAATAATGCAGGACAGATGTCACAGGAAGTACTTGATGAAACTCTTAGTTTCTTAGGTAAAAGCAAATGGTTCATAGGGCATAGACAAGTAACAGGAGCATCATTTAAAACAGATGGAAATGGAAAGATCATTCAAATAAACAACCCACACAATATGATTGTTGGTGAAGTTTCTGCTGACGGAACATTGGCTGTAAAAGATCTAGGACCAAATAATGAAGTTGATTTAGAATCAGTAGAAGAACCATTTATTAAAGAAGAACCTCAAACAGAAAGAGTAAGCAAAGTAAAAATAAAATCAGTAACAACAACTAAAATAAAAAGAGAACAAACACAAGAACAATCATGGACATCTAAACTTTGGGACAGATTCCAATCAGCCATTAGACAACCAAGAACAGCATCAATTGCTTTAGTAGGAACGGCAGGAGCACTAATAGCAACTTTAGGTCCAACAACAGGAGCATTTGCAGCTAGTACAATAGCAGTACCAACAATACTATCATTCGGACTACCAATAGTAATTGGAGCAGCAGTAATAGGAACAGCTGCTTTACTATCTGCACCAACAATTGAACAAACAATAAAAGAAGCAGTAACAACTAATACAGATGGATCAATAGGTGTCTATCTAACAAATAAAGCATTACAAATAACAGAACTCTTTAGACTAACTCCAAGACAACTAGAAGACAAACTAGAAGATAAACTACAACTAAATGAAGAACAAGTAGCATGTAGAGCAGGATCAACTGCATGTTCAATCTCAGGAGCAACAGAACAACAAGTAGAAGACACATTAGAATATGCAAGTAAAGAAGAAAAATACAAAGGATATGTCGAAGAAGTAACTGAAGGATTTGGTTTATTAAAAGGTGAACAAGATCTAGATGAACTAATGAGTAGATTAGGACATATTGGTAATCAATTAGATGTCCTACTTATGGAAATTAGGTCAGAACTAGGAAAAGAACACTGGCTTATAGAAGAGATTAATCAGTTGAGAGATGATACTTTTAGATTAGATATGGGATTGATTGATCTAACTGAAAAAGGATTTGAGTTAGACAGTGAGTTTAACGCAAATATTGGAGATGGCGTACAATCTGGTTGGAAAATCTTTGGAATAGACCAAGCTGGAATGGTATACATATCTCGAAATAATGGAGTAGAAATATATTCAGTAACAATAAATAATTTAGTACAACACACACCCAAACCAGAACAACCTTTAGAAGATAATAAAGAAAGAGTAGAAGAGATTAAAGAAGAAACAACTAAGACTTCAAAATTAGGAAAAATAAGTTTCTTAGGAGTTAGAAATGTTCCTCCAGAAGAACTTAGAGCTAATTTTGAAGAAAAATTAGAATCTGAAACTATTGCATACAGTGCAACACCCCAAGAAAGATATGACTTTGAAAAACAATGGTATGAAACAGAAAGAGCTAATTTCTTACGAGGCAGAGAACCACAATTCATAGCTTATAAAAACAGTCAAGGCCATGAAGTTCTTATCAGAGAAGATGTTCTGGAGATGGCTAAGAGATGGTATGATCAAGCAGGAATATTTGAAGGAAGTAATGGGGTCTTTGAATTAGAAAAGCAAGGCAATTTCAGAGGAAGAACTGTAGGAAATAGAATGATTGTAGAACAATTCCAACCATTAGCTGGTACTGTAGAATTTGTTGATATGAATCTTATGCCAGAAGCAGGAGGCAGTATAGCACAACTAGCAGGTACTAATGAACAAGGATTAAAACAGATGTATAATATACCAGATAATTATGTGCCTTTAGAAGGTAGCGTATTAACACAGTCTCATTCACACCCATATGGTCCAATTGGAGGAGCAAAAACTAAAGAAGAAGGACCATCATATGTTAATAGAGGAGACGGAACAGGATACTATGAAGTATCAAGCGCTAGAATAAGAGGAGACGCCCCAGCATTCGGTTTCTCTTATAACACTCAATCGCAAAATGGTATGTTCTTTGAAGTAAGTGAAGATGCAAGTACATTATATGAATATGAACAAATAGGAACAGCAACACAAACTCAAGTTGATAAAGGAACATTTATGGCCGGAAAGAGGGTAGACAGAGTATCTAAAGTTGCTGGTAAGATGAGGATAGAAAAAAGACCAGCTGAAAAGTCCTGGGGACAAAGAGCATGGGAAGCATTCCAGTCAGTTATCAGAGAACCATCAAAAGCATCTATTGCTTTAGTAGGAACGGCAGGAGCACTAATAGCAACACTAGGACCAACAACTAGCGCATTCGCAGCTAGTACAATAGCAGTACCAACAATACTATCATTCGGACTACCAATAGTAATTGGAGCAGCAGTAATAGGAACAGTTGCTTTGATGTCTAGACCATCAATTAAACAAACAATAGCTGAAGCAGTAACAACTAATCAAGACGGAACAATAGGTGTTTATCTAACAAATAAAGCATTACAAATAACTGGACTTTTCAAACTAACACCAACACAAGTAGAAGACAGATTAGAAGAAAGACTAAAACTACCAGAAGAAGCTGTAGAATGTACATCAGGATCAACTGCATGCTCAATCGATGGAGCAACAGAAACTGAAGTTGAAGACGCACTAGAAGAGATGTCAGTAATTGCACAATCACCAACCGCAGAAAAAATAGCTAAAGAGACACCAGAAGAACAAGTTGAAGAAACATTAGAAACACAAATATCACACCACCTCAACATCTTAAAAACATCTAGTAGTCAAGAAGAAATTGATGAATCATTAGAGTCATTAAATAGTTTAGTAAATAGTTATGGAGAAAAAGAAGATCTAATGCAACTAGTTAATTCACTTGAAGAGTTAAGCGAAGAAAGAAGAAATGATGTAATTGATATAATAAAAGCTGGAATATGGACTTTCTATGATGAACTAGATATAAGTAATATTGAAACAATAGCTGCCTCATTAAAAAACATTTATGAAACAGCAAACCAAGAAACAAAAGGAAAAATAGCTGAAACAACAAGATTTATCTGCGAAGAGATTCTAATTGAAGAGTTAGAAGAGACAGATAGAAGTGTAATGGCTCCACTAGTTCAACCATTACTTGATACACTAACACAAACAGAAGATAGAGCAACTAGAAGAAAGTTCTCACATGCTTTAGGTGCAATTGGTACATCGGCAATTGAACCATTGATAAATGAATTAGAAAAAACAGAAGATATAGAAATCAGAGAAAGTATAAAATATACATTAAAATTAATGTCTGAATCAGATCTTCCAGCATTATCTAAAATATTAAGTGAAAAATATAGTGAAGAAATTCAACAAGCATTAATTACAGCGATTCAAGAAATTGTATCAGAGAAACTAGAAGATGAAGATTATATGGAAACAACTGCCCAGGCATTAGTAGAAGGAATTAAATCAGTAACAAACTCTTGGACAATTACTAAAATAGAAGAAGTACTAACCAAATTCGGAGAACCAACAATTGAACCATTATTAGAGGAAATAAGAACAACTTCTGGTGAAACAAAAGAAAAACTTGTCAATGCATTAGGAAAAGTAGTAAAAGAACTAAGTGAAGAAGAGACAGCACAAGCAGTACAACCACTGATTGATGAATTGAATACTGAAACAGATGAAAAACTAAAGAAGAGAATTTCTTCTGCATTAGGAAAACTAGGTACACCAGCCATCGAACCAATAAGAGAAGCACTAAAAACAGAGGATGAAGACACAAAATATTACTTATTGCTCTCCCTTAACAGCATGTCCGATAGAGATGATAAAGAAGCAATAGAACCAATAATACCAATATTAATAGAAGAATTAAAAATAGCAACAAGTAATAAACTTAAGAATCAAATATTCTTAGCACTTATTAACTTTGAACAAACATCAATAGATCCATTAATAAGATCATTAGAAGGAGCAAGTCTAGATGCTGAAGTAAGTATTGCAACAGCTCTTAGTAAAATAGCTCTAAATACTAATTTCATAATCAATAATTATGGAAAACTAGATACAGAAGGCAAAAAACTATATATCAAAGCCTTAATATTACTAAAGAACCCTTTTGTTGCAGTCGGTAAAGCAGATCTAGATGCATTAGTAGAAAAAGTTGATAAAAACCCAGATCTGATGGAATTTATTGCGTATGCTTATTCACAAGTTCCTGCATTAGTAGCTGGATTGCCTGATGAAGATCTTTCAATGGACACAGTCATTGAAGAATACAAAACAAACCTGAAATACAGACTTCCAGGATATGCTACAAGATATATCGGCGGACTAAGACAATATTTCAACCAAAAACTAAGTTTTAGTGATAATTATGAAGTAACTCCAGAAAATGCACAAGCATGGGATACTGACAGTATCAGAGACTTATCCTTAGAAGAATATGTATCACTTATGGAAGAAAGAGGTTCATCTCGTGTTGCTGTTCACATCACTGACAATGATGAAGACATCCATAGATCAATATTCTCTTCCGGATCATTATTAGGAAGAGGGATATACAAGAAAAGATTACATGAGTCAGGAACAGATGTTGTTGAAGAAGCATTTCAAAAAGGAAGTGCAGCAAGAGCAATAGAAACAAACTATGTCCATTTTAACGCATTAGGTGAACAGACAGAATATATTCCAGGAGATAGGGTAGGATTTATTTACGCTTTTGAAGCATTACTAGAAAATCACGGTTATACATCAGACCCATTATTAGCAGGATTTGACTGGGGAGTGGGTGGATATACAGATGATGTTAGTCATGAATCACATGAAGTACGTCTAGATGAAGGAATCGTATTAATACCAAAAGCAGAACAAGATAAATATGAAGAAATATTTGAAGAATGTGGTTGTAAGCCTCCAAGAGTATATTATTTTGAAGCAGACACAGTTGCCCAAGGAGTTGAAGAATTCAAAGAGAAATTCGGCCTTACAGAACCAAAAGAAAAGGTTAAGGTTTCAAAACTACCAACAGTTGCCACTGTAGACACAAGCAAAGGATATAAATCAGACCAATTTGGAGAGTCAGCAGTTTCTGTTATGAGTGTTAAAAAAGAAGAACAAGAACAAGAAGTAAAATACAGAGATGAACAAACATTAGGAAGATTTGGTGAAGTACTAGAAACCTCGGATGATATCTCAGATTTAGTATCAGAATTACTTGATAGAAATGATAACTTAGGATATAAACCTGGATTTACAAGGGAAGACGGAAAAGTAAAAGTTACTGATACCGGCTCAAGTATGAGGGGAACATACAAAGAAAGATTTGATGAATACAAATATCCGGATGACATGGATTTCATGATTTCACTAAAAACAGAATCAGGAGAAGTTGAATATATTGCAGAAGATAAAGTAAAAGATTTCGCAGATGAAGTAGTAAGTGAAATGAATTCAAGAGGGACATTTGTTAGCGGATTTGGAGATTCAGTAGAAGTACGTGTTGGAAAAATAATCAGACATAGCCAAAAAGGTGCAACTCAAATAGTTCTAGAAATCTATGATAAAAATGATCCAACAACTGAATTAATGACGACAGATATAATGTTATTCACAAACCCAACCTATGAAGATGGAATTATTTACGCAGGAGCATATCAAGAACAGATAGATAAGATTGTAGAAAACTTAGATGGAGAAGAAAGACAAGAAGCAATAGCACATATACAAAACCAGATAAGAAAACTAAAAACCATAGTCAAGAATGCAGGAGTATATAAGAACGCAGAAAGAGGATTAAAAGGTGTTGGAACAGAACAGTTTATTCTTTCATTAATGCGTGCAGAAGGAGAAGCATGGATGACTCGTCCTGCAGAATCATTAGATGATGTTATGGAAACAATAACAGTAGAAAAAGCATTTGAAAGATTATTGGAATTATCATTTGATGAAAACCTAGAATACCAAGGATTTGAAGATATAAATGAGAATTTAGGACTAAATGATCCTGGATTAGACGGAGTTATTATAACACAACACATGGGTGAAGATGGACTCCAAAGAACAATTGAAGTTGCAATTGATTATCTAGATTATATTTCAAAAAGAGCAGAAGTTGAAGAAGTATTGGATGATATTGCCCCTGCAACTCTTGATGTAATCGAAGCAAATCAACTAGAAACTCAATGTTCAAGTTGTTCATTAGCTCAAAGAAGAGCAGAACAAGAAATTGAACAAGCATTAGATCAAGCAGACGACCTAGAAATAGATGAAGCAATAGAAACATTAGAAACAGCAGAAGAAGAAATTGTCGACGACCATGAATTCGAAGCAAAAGTAGTTGATGCAACAATAAGGGCTGAGTTACACATAGTAAGAGATTCATTAGGAGACACAACAGCTCAACCAGAAAAACATATTGATGCAGCACAAGAAGCAGCTAAACCACTAAAACAAACAGGACCATTAGAACAAGCTTTAGAAAGAGCAGAAGAAGTATTAAAAACAAGAACACAAGAAGCAAGACTCACACTCCAAGACACAATTAAAGCATTACTAGTCCACAGATTAGGTCCTGACAACGTGATCTTTGAAGAAAACTTAGTAGATATTGTACTTGAACAGATACTAGCAGAGAACGACAAAACACCAAGAGAACTAGGAGCAGAACTAAGTGAAGTAATAAATGAATTCTTCTATCAATCAACATTAGATGAAATAATCTCTATAAGAGAAGATATACAATTATTAAGACAAGACGGACTATTATCTGATTCTGACATTGCTGATATAATGAATCCATTTGAAGACTCAGCAATGCAACAAGCACTACTAGATGAAATCAAACCTAAAGAACAACCAAAAACATTCATGCAAAGATTAATAGAAAGAATAAACAAATTCTTACAAAATCCATCAGTAAGAGCAGCAGGAATAGCTGCATTAGTGGTCACAGCCCCAATCCTAACAGCAGCTTCAGGAGGATCTTTATTATTAGTTGGAGGAACATTTGCACTAACAGCCACACTAGGTGCTGCAGCAATCTACTACACATCAAGAATATCTAGAATATCACAACTAGTTGATTATGCTTATAACTTGCACAGAGCAAACATAAATTCAGCACAAACAACAGAACAATTAGCATCTCAACTAAATGAAGCAATGATAGATATAATTCCGTCATACACTAAATCATTAGTTTCAGCAATCCCATTAGGAAAATGGTTTAATAGAAAACTAACAGAGATTGCAGAACAAAGTCTTCTTGAAAGAATAGTTACCCACAGAATGGATAATCTATTGTACGAAGATGTTGAATCAACTGCAGAACTAAATGAAAAACTACTCAACAACATAGGATTAAGAAGAATTGTTATGGATAGCACACTATCTGACTGGGAAAAGGTTGAATTATTACACGACATTGAAGAAAGAGGAATAACTGCAGAGATCATAAGTGAATACGCAGATCATGAAGGTTTCTCTGAAATACACGAACAAGTTGTTAAAATGATGGGTTACAACTCATTAATCTCAGACATGGATCGTGTGCTTAACGGACAACAAGACACCTGGGTATGGTTTACAGAAAACATTGACTCAATGCTAACAGATATTGATACAGTAAATAGTGCATTAACATATCTTCATAACAATTGGGAAGCAGAACTAAACTCAGAAGGAACAAGAGCTAATCTTATCTACGAAACACTAACAAAGAAAAAGATTGAACTAGAAGGAGGAATAGCATCAAAAGTTGGAAAACAAGCTTCTATATTAGTAGACGAACCAATAATAGGTTTAGGAATAAGCATAGTAACAGATCTAGGTCATATCGCAATGAATGTATTCAAAGATCAAAAACTCTCAACATTAAAAGATGAATTATCAACATTCATAAAAAAATCAAAAGAAAGACTAACGCCACAAGCAGCAGGAAGATTCACACTATTAAGTTTGCCTAGCTTCTTAATACCTGGAGCAATGCTAACACTATCTATCCCAGGAATCCTACCTGCAACAATCGCTGCTGTTACAGCTCGTTACTCCTTAGGATATCTAATAAAAAAACTTGGAGAACAACAAAAATCACCATTATATATAGAGAAACAATCAAACTCTATAAAAAACAGATTAGAAGATATCTCCTCTATATTCAGACAAGATCTTAAAGAAATATCAGAGACACCAATACTAAGAACAATTGGTAAAACAACAACAGCAGTAGCAGCAGTCACAGGTATTACTGCAGTATTAACAACACCAGGAATCGCAGCTGCAACAACATTTACTGGCACACTAACTGCAGTAGGAATCTCACTACCAATCATCGGTGTACCTATGGGAGTAGGAATAGTTGGAGCAGGAATATTATTTGGAAGTAAACTTATCTCAGAAAACAAAAGAAAACTCCTAAAAATTGAACCAGTAATTACAAAACCAAACACTCCATTTGTCTCTTCACTCGATGAACAGATTCATAAAATAGAACAAGAATCTCTAACACCAAGCGAATTCAAAGAAAAAGTAAGACAAGAACTTTCTGAAAGAGAAGCAATAATTGCTGACTTTGATCAAACAATTATTGAACAAGACTCTCCAAAAGCATGGTTAATCAATACAGTAATGAACACAAGAGGTGTTACAGGAAAATTAAGTAGTGTAGTGGGAGGTGCACTTGGAGCCACATCATATTTCTCCAGAAAAATTGCAAGACAAACAACAGGTCTAAAAATAAGAGATAATCTAGACGCCATATTCGGGGTTTATGAAGGAGCTATTCTCGAAGATCTTAAAGGATTAATATCAACATTCACCATGAATCAAAGATTCAAAGAGTTCTTAAAAACATACATTGCTGAAAACGGATTAAAGCAAGGAGATTCAATTGATATCGCGGTCGTAAGTAGAAATAATGAGGATATAATAAGAACATACCTAACACAAAACAAAGAAAGACTAGAACAAGAACTAGGAGTAACATTAAATTTCGGTGTAATCGCAAACAAACTAGAAGTTAAAGATGGGAAATACACAGGAGAAGTCCAGAATGAAAGAGTAGATTCAACTAACAAACAAGATTACATCTATGAAGGAGCACTAGTTGTTGCAGATAACGATGATGCAAAGAATTATGAATCTCAAGACATAAAAACAAAACACACATTTGTAAATGTGGAAGACCAAACAGTTAGCTTTGCTTCAAAAATAAAAGAAGCAGCCGAATCAAGAGAGATTCCTGAATCCTTTATTGAATCAAGCAGACCTTCAGCAGTCTCAACTCTTGCAACAATACCAATTATCGGTGCATTAATCGCAGCAATAGGAGCAACACCAGCAGCATTTGCATCAACAGGTCCACCTGTCTTAGCAATAGGCGGAATAGTTCTACCAATTATAATTGGTGCAGCAGTAGCAGGAGTTGTATTATACAACAAATACAAAACACCAAAAATAGACCAAGTAACAGTAACAAAAGATGCAAAGAAAATAGTTGCACTAGGAGATAGACATGGAGATTATGACTCAACAGTACAACATCTAAAAGCTGAGGGAGTTGTTGATGATAACCTAGATTGGATTGCACCAGAAGGAACACATGTTGTTCTATTGGGAGATTATATTGACGAAGGCCCAAAATCAAAAGAACTTCTTGATCTATTAATAAAACTAGAGAAACAATCAGGCCAACACCTACATACACTTATGGGTAACCATGAAAGCATGATGCTTGACTTTGTCGACGGACATTTAGATGAGGTTATCCCTCTGACAGAAGAAGACATGGTATCTTCGATATCTTTACTACACGGAAACAGAATGTTAACAACACCATTAGAATATATAGATGGAGAGTTACAAGAGCTTGGTCAAAAACTACTTGATGAACTAGATGCAAAAGAGGAGGAAATCAAAGAACAGATTGAAACAAGAGGAGCAACAAAGAATAGACCAGGCGCAGAAAAGAGGATGATAAGAAACCAGAGAATGATGGTAGAATATGCAAGATTATTAAACGCAGAAGTAGAATTTAACGGAGAAACAGTAAAAAACAGCGAGATATTGGGGAAAGTATTAGAACAATTCAAACTTAACTTTAGAGATAGTAAACATTATAACTGGCTAAAAGCAAGACCGATGGCAGCAAAGATAGATGATTATGTCTTTGTACATGCAGGACCAACTGATAAAGCAGACGATATAACTGTAATGAATAAGAAAATTACTGAAGAAGGATACTCAATCTCTGACGGCACACTAGCATATGATATGATGACATTAAGAAGATGGGAATCAAATACAGTATTAGTTGACCAATTCCTAAAAGCAACAGGTGCAAAATATATTGTTTCAGGACACACAACTAGAGGTTCACTAAGCAGAAACCTAGATGATCCAAGAATCTTTTCAATAGATGATCATGCAGGAGATCAAAGCAGATTAGTTATTGATACACAATCAGAAACACCATTAACATCTACCACATTAAAAGGTGAACAAGAAGATCTAATGAATGAAGGAGAAACATTAACAGATATTATCGATAACAAACACACAAACCCAACCAAAGTCTCAACACCTACAGTTGGCTTATTAGCAGCAATCGGTGCTGGAATAACTGCAATCATTTCTCTTGGAACACCAGGAATCGCCTTAGCAGGAACAGGATTAGCTGCAGCAACAGGTCCACCATTACTTATAGCAGGAGGAGTAACAATAGCTGCATTGGTGTTAGGAGCAGGAGCTTACATCGGAGTTAGATACATTTCACCATTATTAGAAACAAAAGAGAAAGAGATTGATCAAAGACCTTCTGTAGATAACATAGATGACCTTCTTATGCACGGAACAAACGCATTTACTTTACTACAAACATTTAGAACTAACCTACAGCTAAGACCAAGCAAAGCACTAGAAGAAGCAGGAATAACTCCATTAACAGGAGAATCTGGTGGAAGCAATGTAATGAATCAAAACTGGGTATCTGTTCTTGATTATAGACTTAATAGAATGGATTCTGTTAGTGAGTATTCAGCAAAAAGCACAGATACTGAGAGTATTGTTGTAACATTAGATAATGTAGACGCTAGAATAGAATTTTTGGAGAAATTAATAGAAGATTCTAAATCATTTAAGTATGGACTAGACAAATATCACAGAGACTCAATCGAACATGGTATTAAATCACTAAAAATAGCTAAAGAAAATCTTCTACAAATGCAAAAAGATGGAACATATGATGAATATCTAAGATTGTCCCAAATACCAATAATAATTGTAGGAGAACACAGCGGTTCTCTCTCAGCACCTAGACAAACAGATATTAAAGGAGAAAGAATTGTAGAAAGATTAAATACAAGAGTTGTAGCAACAGACCCAGAACACATCGACACATTAAAACAATTATTAACAAACAACGGAATAGATGATGTAATTGTTATGGATTATGGTACATTAAAACAACAATCAATAGATGGTCCAGATAAATTAATATCTGAAATCACAGGAAAAGAAACACCAACACCAACACCAGTGCAAACAGGACCACCTCAAGAAATAAAAGTAGGCACACCACAAACACTAACAATCCCATTAAAGAATTTAGAAGATGGAGTTGTTCTTGGAAGAGATCCAAGACTAACAACACACACGTTTGAAGAAAGCTCTGTATCTAGTCTTCATGCAAGAGTTATACAAAAGGATGGACAACTCTATGTCGAAGATATAGGAAGCACAAACGGAGTTTACGTCAACGGGAAGAAGATTGAACCACATGGATTAATCCCATTCACAGGAACAATCTCACTAGGACAAGATGTACATATTAACATAGAGGAAATGTCCTACGAAGACGCTCCAACAATAGTTAGACCAAGATCACCAATCTCAAGAGCTGCAGCTGCTTTAGCTGCAATCCCCATAATAGGAACAATAATAGCACTAGCAACACCAACTCCTGCTTTAGCAGCCACAGGAGTTGCAGCGACATTAACTGGAATTGCATTACCTGCTGCCGGAGTTGTATTAACTACTCTTGCATTTGGTGGAGCAGTTTATATTGGTATCAGAATATTTTCTTTACTGAAAGAAAGAGAAACACCTGTTGAAGAACCAGCTGTTGAAGCAACACAACAAGAAAAACAAGAGATAATAAAAAGCATAAACTCATTAATAGCAGAGAATGGAATAACACTCTCTACAGAAGAAACTGCAGAACTCCAAGAAATAATAACAGATATGTTAGAATCAGGAGAACAAAGTAAAATAGAAGAGTATCTAGCAAACATAAACGTACCTACAACAACTATTAATCTAATAATTGGATTAACAAAATCATTTGCTAATTTACCAACTCCAGAACATGTTGTTGAAACACTATTAAACCACCTAGTTGTAGAAGGAGAATTAATATACCCAGACTTTGATGATCCTAGAATTGATAACGCAGTTTCATTATTTGTCTCAAACATATTTCTAAAAAGAGCAGCAAAAAGTGGTGAAATAAAAGATTTTGCGACAGCAATCAGAGAATATTATAATGCAAAATATTCTGAATTAGAAGAAACAGATGAAAGATTAAAAGCAATAGCTAAATTTGATAAGATGCTCTCTAAGAAAGTATTCAAGGACATAAAAGATCTTCCTAAATTACCTGCAGAACTTAAACAACATCTTCCAATAAAGAACGGAAACGACTTAAAAACATTCTTAGCAGCATTCTCTGTATATTATGAAGATTATGTAGAAAACGGCAGAATAGACGGAGACTGGATGCATTGTGGTCTCGGATCAAAGTTTGTTTCTGCCTTATTAAGAGCTTACGCTCCTGAAATTAAGGTAGAAAGAGTTAGTGGACATGTCTTTTCAAACTATGGTGATACTGCAACTGTCAAAGAATTTGAAAAATTAAAAGAATTTCATGAAAAACATGTAAAGCACATAGACGAATTACAATATTTTTTAGATTTTATTCAAGACTTAGATCTATCGAATCATGAAGAATTAGAGAAAGAAGTAAGAGAGTATTATGAAGACGAACTAACAGAAGGAATAATAACAAATGAAGAACTAGATGCATTAATAGAAGCACTCAAAACATTAGATATAGATACAAATAAATTAAGAAATATAAATTCTCAGTGGGGACACATGTTTAATAGGATGCACATTAACGGAGAAGTATATATTGTAGATATAACTCAAAAACAATTTGATTATAACTTACCAGTTGTTTCTGTATACAAAGAGTCTGATTTTGCAGATAATGACGGATTAATGAGAGTTATCCATGGTCCTGGAGAAGTAAAGAAAGGAGGAGAATTAACTCCAGGAGACACAATAATATTAGATGAAATAGGTAAAGACATAATAAAAGAAAAACAAAGAACCCCACTTACCGCTTTAGCTGCAATCCCAATAATAGGAACACTTATCGCAACACTTGGTCCAACACCAGCTGCATTTGCAGGGATTGCAGGAGGAACAAGTGCACTTCTAGGACCACTAACTATACCAATTATCGCTGGAATTACTCTGGCTGCTGCAGGAATTATGTTCACAACAAAAAACACACCAACAGAACAAACACCTCAACAACAGTTAGATGAAATAATAGAAAAGATTGAAGAAATAGATGCAAGAAATGTAGTATCCTATACTTCAATTTTAATGGATATTAAAGGAATAGAAGATCTAATCCTTCAAAAAGATGATGAAGGAAATTACAAATATATATCTCATGAAAGCTTAAATGTTAGGGGGGCAGTAGCAACACTACTTATGAATTTAGAAACTAGTAACGCTGCTGAACCACTTATAGAACAATTCTTACAAGAAGAACATTACTGGGTAAAGTCTAGATTGATAGATGCCATATACAACTCAGCAACACCTGAACAAGCATTCGAAATCATGATGAAAAACTTAGAGACAGACTCAGGACTTAGTGTAAATACTAATTTAGAAAGAGTAATTTCTTATGGAGAGTTTACAACAAACAAACTATTAGAACAAGATGAACATGGAAATTACATCTATCTATCGCATGAAAATCATAGAATAAGAATGCACACAGCACATATGTTAGGTAAACTAAGAGCAGAACAAGCAATAGAACCGCTACAAAAACAACTTGAACAGGAAACAGATAAAAGAGTAACAAAGAAAATTGAAAATGCACTTGCTGTATTACAAATAGACATGAGCAAAGTGGATAAAATCTTCGCTAAGTTAGAATCAGAAGGAGTTCTAGACAAACCAAAAGAAATCACAGACACAATAATGGAAGAACTAAACATTGATAGTATAAACTATGCAATAGTTGATTCAATCGTTAGGAATTCACTAAGACTCCCTGTACTCAATGAGAACGCACAAGAAGCATATAAATCAACATTAACAGAATACGGAATGGAACCAGAAGCTGATATCGTAGTTGGAATACTAAAGAAAATATCAGATAATAAAAAGTCAACAACATCTTCAATAGGAATCCTAGCAGCAATTGGAGCAGGAATAACAGCATTTATTTCCTTAGGAACACCAGGAATTGCTTTAGCAGGAACAGGATTTGTACCATTTTTAGCAACCGCTGTCCCAATTCTAGCAGCTGTCTCACCATTCATCGTAGTAGCATTATTAGTTGTAGGAGCAGTTGCAATTAGGAGTATAATAACAGAACCTGTAGAAGACGTAGAAATAGACACAGAACAAAACGTTCTTGACGCATGGAACGCTTTATACAACGCAGAATTAGCCTTAAAACTACAACAAGAAGCAACAGATGATATCTCAAGACAAAGACAAAAGAATATTGTAGAACAACATATGCACCTAGCAGTACAAAAACTAGATGAGATAATTACAGAAACACCAGGAGAACAAACAGAATTAGTAAATATAAGAGCTGCAATTCTTAACGGAGAAATAACAGCTGCACAAGAAGGAATCAAAGATTGGACATCAATGAACGCACTAGAACAACAACCAGAATCAAGATACACATATTTCTTACAAAAAGCTTCTGAACATGTATTAAACAATAATATTCCAACAGCAGAGCTATTCATAACAACAGCAATAGAACAAACTACTAACTTAAGACCTGGAGAGATGATAATACTCGCACAAATAGAAGAAGCAATACAAAACAACGAAAGAGACAGAGCATTAGATCTATTTAGAGAATGGAGTGAGTTAGGAGAAACAGAGGTTGTCACAGAATTAATTAGAGAAGAAGTAGATATTTCAGGATACACGGTATTCCCTGCAGGATCAACATATTTAGATGTGGGCATAACTCCAACTCAACGTTTCGTTACAGCCCCTGACGGAACAGTATATATTGCAACGTCTCGTCCAATAGATGAAATAAAAAAAGAGAAACTAGCATGGTTATTAAGCAGAGATAGAGCAAACATTGCAGAAGTTATAACATTAAAACCTAATGAAGTAGAAGGAACAAATCTAGAAGAGATATTAAAAGAAGGAAACGAAATCGTTCTTAGTAAAGCTGTACAGCAATACACCTCCGAAGAACTAGTTGATCAAGAACATTCACTAGAAGGGCTACTTGCATTTTACACAATGATAGATGATTATGACCATTATATTCACAGAGGAATATTCCCAGAAATAGAATTTGATGAGATAACTGTCCAGAACATGGAAAGAGTACAAGGAAGTGGAGTATACATAGGGTTTGACCATAATGTGGCTTTCCATGAAGATTTTAATGGAATAATTGTAAAGAATAAACCTTCTTTAGGATTTGCTCGTGTTATAGACCAAAATGCATTGGAAACAATAATAAGAGAAAGATACGACACAATGACTGATAAATACATAGAAGAAGCAGTAAGAGAAGCAGGTTATGAAGGAACAGAAGCAACTGAAATGATTGAAAGATTAAAGCAAAACAGAGATAACCTAAAAACAAAACTTGATGAAATAATTGAAATGAAAAAAGATATGGCTGCATTAGATCATACAGAAGAAATGTTCAGATCAGAACTTCCATCAGGAACACTCGACCAAACAGAACAACTACTAGCAAAAATAGAAGCCCCACCGTTCCAAGTCTATAATAAAGAAGATATGGATCAACTAAGAGCACTCATGGATGAAGTTAATCAACTACATGAAACAGAAAGAATAAAACAAATCAAACAAAGATATGAAGCAATCGCTCTCCAAGCAGAAATGTATGGAGAAATAGAAGCAGTTAAAGAACCGTTATTAGAGGCTGAACCGGTTACAGAACCAACATCTGCAAAACAAGCATTTGAACAAGGCAAAGCATATGTATTCACAAAAGAAGAATATCCAATGGAAGGATTTGCATATGCTGAATTCAGACAAAGGATTGTTGTAATAGCAGACGGAACAGTAAGAGAAGATGGAAAACCTAACGGAGTTGTTTACATTGCAACCGCACGTGATGATCGAAGTAAAAAAGCAGAAAGACTAGCATCATTATTAAGTCAGGATAGAGCAAACACTGCTGAAATAGAAGTATTAACAAGAGAAACTGTTCAAGGAACAGAGCTAGAAACAATCATGGACAACATGGAACAAGATGAAGTAGTATTAAGTAAAATGATACAACAACAAGATCCAGAACAAGTTGTTGATCAAGAGAATTCATTAGAAGCAATCCTAGCGTTCCATGCATTCATAAGAGATAGAGATCACAGGAAGGGCAAAAACCTAGAAAAAATCCCTGGAACAGATATCTATGTAAGTTATGATCATGATGTTGCATTTGATACAGACCCAGAATTCTACAGTTGGTTAGAAGGAGGATGGCAGCTAGAATACGCCAAAGACGTCGACAGACAAAAACTAGAAGAGATAGTAGCAGAAAGATACGACACAATGACTGATAAATACATAGAAGAAGCAGTCAAACAAGCAGGTTATGAAGGAACAGAAGCAACAGAGATGATTGAAAATCTAAAACACAACAGAGATAATATAAGAAATGACTTAGAAAGAATTATTAAAATGAAAACACCAACACCAGTAGAAGACCTCTTAAAAGAATACCAACAAAAACCAAGCAGAGCAGAAACAACTTTAAACTTTATCTTTGAACAACAAGGAATAGATGTTCCTGCAGAAGTAACAAAAGAGATTGCAGCATTAATAGAGAATGGAGAAGCAACAACTAAATACATTAAATCAAAATTACGTAGCTATAACATAGCAGAAGAACCAATAATAGAGGCTATCTATCAACTAAGCCAACATTACAAAATACCTTCATCCATTGGAGAAAAGATTTATGCTTTAGGAAAATCAAAATATGGAAGAATTCTAACATTATTTACTGGCATTTCAGGATTAAACGCTATCAAAGATAATAATCCTTTCTGGTACAGAGGAGCACTAATGCACATAGGCCCTCAACTACCATTCATGGTCACACCAGCAGGAATAGCAAAGATCTTCCTAATGACTGGGATTGCTAACGCATATGATTTATTAATAACTCCAAGACTAGAAAAAGGAATATTCAAATCAATTGATAAAGCACTAACAAAACAGATAAAAAAATTCGATAAAAAATTCCCAAGACTAAGTACAGCACTAATTCCTTTATTATCAGGTAATTTTGCATATGTTCAAATAAAAGATGACGAAACAACATCACTAAAACTAGCACCATTACATATGGGGCTGCTAGCTATAAAACTATTCTCACCAACTACAATAATTGATATTGCAGGAGTTGTCTCAATTGCATCACAATCAGGTTTCCAGTCAAGTATAGCATTCCTAGACGAAGCAAGACTATCAGAAAAACCTTTCTGGACAACAACTAGAAAAGCAATAGCAACAGCTGCATTAGGAATAGCAGCCATAGCACTTCCAGCAAAAGCTGCAGCTTCTATCGGAATCTCAACAACAACACTTCTCGCAACAACAACATTACTAGCTCCTCTAACAACTCCTATATTAATACTCGCAGGAACAGCAGTAATAACCTTTGCTGGAATAAAATTATATAATACATTTACAGAACCAACTTATACAGAATTAGATGAAGATCTTGAAGAATTAGAAGAAATACACTCAGAACTAGAACAAACAGTGATGTCCTCTTCACACTATAAACACAACAAACTATTATTCTTTGATGATTTACTAACCGCTTCCACACTACCATCAGAAACACCAAGAGCAAGAGTATATCATAAGGCCGGGAAAACATTCAAAGTAATCTTTGAAGATGGGATGGGTAACATGCAAATAGCAACAATCGACATACATGATTTCAAACATCAAATAAACGAAAGATTCTTGCACGGTGGAGGAGATAAATATATTATAGAAACAGCAAATGAGCTAGAGAGAAGATTAAACAACTATCAAGGAGGAGATGTAACCAGATTCATAGAAGAAATAGTAAGAGACGAATCAGAACAAGGATTAAGACAAACAGTAATCAATAATGTAGGCCCATTACCTTTAGCTGTCGATGGCACACTAACAGATGAACTAGCAACACCAGATGTCTCTGAATTCAATTTCTATGTAGGAATTTCTAGTAAAAAAGCATACGTAGAAGGGGATAAAATAAATTTCCTACAAAAACTTAATCAAGAATCAACAATAGCTGGAAAAACAGCCCAACTAGTTGACATAGGAAAAATAACTAAAGATGAAGAAGAAATAGAAACAATATCTGGACTATTAAAAGCAGTAACAGAAGAAGACCTAGCAACCGCAAAGATATCCAAAGGAACAGCTGTAAGAGAATACACAGATGGCTTAGAACTAACATATTGTTGTGAAGCACCTGGAGTACCAGAATACCCATTAGTATTCAGAAATGAATTTGAATTCTTTGGAGAAGAAGTCTATGAAACAAATATAAGATTATTATTATCTAACAGAAAAGAATTACTAGAAAAAGAACCAGTAACACAAGAATCAATTGATAAAATAAGATTGATTGACCAATCTTTAATGCAAATGTCTATGATAAATAGAGAAAACCAACTAGAAGGCAATCTAAACTTTAAATTAGCCATTAATAGACTACTAGAATCAGAAGGAGAAGTAGGGTTTGCCGAAACATTTATTGTCGGAGGAGATGAATTAGGATTTGTAATATCAGGAAACGGAAAAGTTAGAGTTTCTAGAATAGACATAAACTATTTCGGATTATTAAACCAACAGAGAGGTGTCGCAGTAGCAGATGAAGTAAAAACTGATATAATAAACACAATAAATAGTGTGATAAGAAATGCACAGTCTATGACAGATGAAGAAATTGCTGTTGAAATTAACAATAGACTAACACAACTAATGCAAGAAAAAGGTATAAGTATAGAAGTAACAAACGAAGAAGGACAAAGAATAACCACAACACCATCTTTAAGCCTGGGATCAGTAGAAGCAACAGAATATGAGTATAAACTAGCACAAGAAAGAAAAGATGCCTCATATTTATTTAATAAATATGCAGATCAAGCAGCAGAAAGAGCAAAACTAAGAGGAAAAATATTATTATTTGAAAATAATGGAGAAGTAACACCTGCAGAATTCTTTGAGCAAGGTACAATATTTGTAGAAGACGTTCCAAACGCAAAACAAACAATATTGGATGAACTAAAGTTTGAATTAATGCTAAACTATCGTCAAGAAACAACCTCTACAACATTAGAAGACCTAACAAGAGAAGAGAAACTAATACTATTAGTCTACGCAAGAGAAAAAGAAAACAAAGAAGCAGAAGAAGCAATAATGAAATCATTGATAGAAGAAGACAAAGCTTCATTAGATCCTGAAAAAGGGTTGGAACTAACAGTAGATGAAGTATATGCTTTAATACCACAATCAATGCATGACAGAGCTGCAGAAGAAGGATTCTTATTAGTTCCTGAGATTAAATATGTGGGTGGGGAAGAACAAGAATATATTTCTATCTACATACGTAAAATAAGAACAGATAACCTAGATATTCAATCAAAGGTAAGGAACAGAGAAGTAGTTGTTAAGCAAATAGATGGAATAGATATGCTAACAAATCTAGAAGGAGAAAGAATTGCTGACCCAAAATTAGTTGAGTCAAAGTCAATAGCAGCACAAACATCCTTATCAATTAACAAAGGAAGACTAACTATAACCTGGACTTCAACCGCCTATAAAGGAACAGGAACAGAATTCTGGTTTAATATAAGACAAAGTATGGAGCATCTTGGACCAATTCAGATAGAAGGGGATGCAATAAGTGCAGAAGCACTGACATTCTGGAACAAAGTAATGGGAATGGGAAAAACACCAGAACAAATTGATGCTTTGTTTGAGATGGAAGATATTACGGCAATTCCTAAATTATTGACTATGCCTTATGATCTGACACCTTCAGAAGTGTTGTCTCCAGAAGAATTTGATACCTTAAACAATAAAATACACGCATTCTTTGAAGCATTCCCAGAATATAAAAAATACTTTGAAGAAAATGCAGGAAAAGATGGAATAAAAGTAACTGAAATATTATCTAGCAAAGACAATTACTATGAATTCAGAGCATATATTGGTATGATAATAGAGACAGAAAGTGCAATACATCAAACAGCAAACCAACCTTCTGAATTCGAACAAACACATGAATTAAGAGATGGATTCTATCAAAACAAAATAGAACAAGAAGTAGAACAACTAAAACAACTTCCAAACTTTGAATCATTAAAAGAGGAAACTCTTTCACAAATATCACGCTCAAGAGAGGGGGGCAGGATTGATGCTGAAGTAGTCCCTTCCCCAAAGGTGACTGACGCATCATCCCCCACTCTTGCTTCTACTGAAGACATATTATCAGCATTAGAAATGTTTGGCAAACATATCTCCCAACCATTATTCTACCCCCTAGGAATCTTAGATCATATTGACATGGAAGAGATGTACGACGAGGAAACCGGCAAAATAAAAGAAGAAGAACTGATTGAAGAACTCGAAATGATGGGATATGATGACGAAACAATAAGCTCATTAATAGACGATCTAAAAAGATTTGTAAAAACTACCACCACATTAAGCAAAGAAGGGTATGAAGTAGTGGGAATTACAGAAGGAGGTTTAACAAAACAAGGAAGATATGAAGATCAAAGAGACACATTCCAATTTAGTAGATATGGAAACTTAATAGTAAAAGAGAAATCTACAGGTAAGAAATGGGTAGTAAGAACTGCATACTCAGAGGAAACAATTGGTAAAGAGATAGATAAGGGGGACAGTAAATTCATAGAGACTGCATTAGATAAGGATGAAGGAGTTGAAGCAAGACTATTTATTGATAACGGAAAAAGAGAGAAACTAGCAGAGATATTTTTAAAACATTATAGTAAAGAAATGGGCCTAGGATTAATCATCCCAGAAATAAAACAAGTAGTAATTGAAGGCGAAGGAGTTATATTGTCTGAGTATAAAGAAGACACAGTACAATTAATTACTAAATTAAGAGAAGACCCAGATTATATATCAAAAATAAATAAAAAAACCAGGATAGCACTTAGATTTATAAGAAGATTTCTTGCAGACTCAGATTCACACTTTGGAAATTTTATTGTCGATAAAGAAGGAAACATAATAAAAATAGACAGCGAAGGAATACTAAGCGGATTGTATGATTATGAAAGATACTCATTTGATCCACTTTATCAGCCTGGAGACACAATAGAAGATTTCCAAGAATTTATTGAGTTAACAAGATCATTAGATGACAATATGATGTGGGACATGATAAGAGAAGCAGGTTTTTCAGGTAGAAAAGCAGTTTTAATACATGAATTCTTAATGCAAAGAAAGGGGAGTGTTGAAGAAGACTTAAAAGAGAATAATGATCATGCAGAAACAGAATATCACTCAAGAGATGATAAATTCGACGCAGACTTAGTAGGAGTCGACCCACAACTAACAGCAGAGATGGTAAACACAATAGTACATCAACTCAAAGATGAAACAGAATATCATCCAGATGAAGAATTCGAACTAGTTATAGAAGAACCAACTCAACCAACAGCAACCGCATCCATTGGCATTCTCGCAGGCATCGGCACACTACTAGCTACAATCGCAACACCATTCCAAGCAGTTGCTCAACAGGTAACTGAAACAGCTCAAGAACCATCAGCAGCAATTATAGGGGTATTCATGGCAATAACAATACCAATCGTCGCTGGAATATTCTTACACCCTCTCTGGACAGACAGATTCAACAGAAGACTGAGATCATTAGAAACAAAACTTGAAAAAGAAAAAATAAGCGAAGATGAAGTTGCTTCAGAAATCGCAAAACTGATTAGTGAAGAAGATCTAGGTAAATATCAAGTTTACCCAGTTTACAAGGATAAAAAGACTCTGTTAATAAAAAATAGAGGAATTAGAGACGAAAGATACCCCCTAGTTGAATTAAATTTACTAGAAAACGGAGATATAGAAGTAATTAAATTTGCTGAATTTAGAAAAACAATAACAATCAACGGAGAAACTCACCAAGAACTTAGCAATAATCTATTAAGAAGATCATTATTACATGACACTAAACACATAGAAAGAATAGATGAATTCTACGACTTGCTAAAAGATAAAGTAGATAAAACAGATCTAAGCTATGAAACAAAAAGAAAGATTATGGGCGATTTAATAACAGCAATTAAAAAAACATCAGAAAGAAAAGAAGTTCCTCCAATCCTATTCAACGAAGAGATACTAACCAATATAATAAATAATGGATATAAAAGAGCAACACTTAAAGAATACCAGGGGATGATGAGTGTAATTAGTTACAAGGATCAAGACGGTCTTGCAGAAACAATTAACAACATAATAAGTGCAGACATCTCAGAAGAACATAGAGAATTCCTTCTTAGTAAAGATGTATTAGAGAATCTACTTCTCTCTGCAAAAGACTTTAGAAGAGATACAGGGCTGATTGGAGATAGAGGGTTTGAGATAATAAATCCTGCAATGAATAATCTACTTGGTTTTCTTTCTACTCGTAAAGATTATGATATCTCCAAACTAAAACTAGATTCAAAAGAAGATATTGAAAGATCAATCAATTTATTATATCACACAGCAGACGATAAACCAACTTTTGGTGATGACGAACGTGGAGAAATAACCTT
>CAYVNO010000025.1:0-27095 GCA_964452935.1 uncultured Methanosarcinales archaeon
TACTTTTTTTAGAGGAAGCCCTGCTTTTTTTGCGTATGGAATAAGTGATTTACCATATAATGTAATTTGGTCTACGCAAGAAAAGACTATTTTTCCTAATGTTTTGTAATATATTTTGAATAGAATGTCCATGAATGGTCCCATACTGAATGAGTATGCTGGGATAGTATCCATTGTTAGGATTAATTTCTTTTTTTTGAAGAATAATCTTTTTAGTATTGGGGTGAATGATGTTGATAAATAGAAAGGCACCCACATATGAATAACATCGTTGTTTTTTAGTAGTTTCCATGATCTTATTAATAGTAAAGTTGGGCAGGGAATTGGGAATTCTGAAGCAATGAGTGGTTGTATTGTTTTGTAGGAGATAATTTTTGCTTTTTTTACGTCGCTGTAATGCATTGATGAGTCTAATCTCTTTTTTTGAGGGATTAACAGAGATAGTTTGTGTTTTTTTCCTAGAATGTCAATTATCTCGGCTATTGGTCTCTTTAATAGTACTGTAGGGTTTATGTAGCATATTTTCATTGTTCTTTAAATGTTTTTGATTATTTCTTTTCTTTTTTCTTCTTTTCTGGGTTGTTTATTGCAATTTCCCTCACCAAAGATGTTATCTCTTGGTTTTGTGCATCCATCATTACATATAATCTAAACATGAGGTAGAATATCACTATTATACTTACATAAATTAAGACATCCATTCCTCTGCCAATTCCTAAGAAGTTGGCTGCTGATGAAATTAATTCTGGATAGAGTGCGACTACAATTATTGAGACCCATACTACTGACCAAAGAAATAATGACCTTGCAGACACTTTTTTATCTTTATATCTTAGAAAAGCTCTGCTCCATGCAAAAAGTGAGAAGATTATTCCAAAGATTTGTATTAATTCTAAATGTAATGGTCCGATATTCATTTTTTACCCTCCTTACCTCAACAGTTTATTTTTAATCATTTTGAATAGGATATTGAAAGCGTTTAATGTGCTTTGTCCTTTATTCATTGAATATTCAGTATATATAATTGTTACAGGGATTTCTTTATAAGTTAGTCTTTTCTTTTTTATTTGTTCTAGGATTTCAGAAGCGTGTTCCATTCTGTCTGATTTAATTTCTATTCTTTCTGCAGCCCTTTTTGATAGTGCTCTGAATCCGTTATGAGAGTCTGTTAATTTTATTCCATAAAATAATCTTATAATTAATGCTCCTCCTTTTAAGAACATTTTTCTGATAAAAGGAATGTTTTCTGCTTTTCCTATGAATCTTGATCCAAGAGTTACATCTACTTCTCCTGATTCAACTGGTTTTGTTAGATCTTTTATTTGTTTTGGGTCGTGTTGTCCGTCTGCATCAAATGTTACTATAATGTCTGCGCCTTGTTTTAGAGAATAATCTATGGCTGTTTTTAGTGATGCTCCTTGTCCTCTGTTAATTGTGTGTTTTATTACTGTTGCTCCTGTTTTTAGTGCTTCTTGAGAGGTGTTATCTATACTTCCGTCATCTACTATTACGATGTTGTTGTAGTTTTCTTTTTTTAGAGAGTCAATTACTTCTGTGATCTTTTTTCCTTCGTTATATGCTGGAATTGCTATGTATGTTTTGTTTGTTTTCATTTTGTTTTTTTACTCAATATTTACTTTGTATAGTTGTGCGATTTCTTGTGTGCCTTGGCTGTAAGACCATACTTTTTCTAGGTATGGATCTAAATCTGGAGTCCAAGGATGTGTTTGGTTATAATAGTTATCTGCTGAGACATAAATTAAATCAAATGTCTTAAAGTGGTCTCCTCTTAAAGCTGGATCTACCCATGTATTTTTTATTTCGTAAGTGATGTTATTTTCTGTTAGTTGATCTTCATATTCTTCTGACTGGAATGCAAACAATGGGTCGAATGCCCCCAATAGATTTCCGTTTCTGTCGTATTGGTATTCTGATTGTATCCAGTAATAATCCCAGTAAAGGTATTTAATATCATATTTTTTTATTAACTCTTTTTTTAGTTCTGTGTTGTTTCCGTAAAGAATAATTGCAACATCCATTTCTCTTTGATCCATTTCTAAGAATGGGTCGTTTTGTGCTCTTCTAACTACAACAAGCTTTCTTCCAGTCATAGCGTTTACAGAAAAACCTACCTCTTTTGTGGTGATTATTGTGTCGTATACATCTGTGTTTTCTTCTGCATATTCTTGGAATGCAGTTAAGTAAGGTGGCAATTCTGCTTTTCCTGCGTTATACCATTGGTCCTCTGTTTTTTTAGTGTATAGTGTTGATTGAGTTATTAATAATAGTGCTATAATTATTATGTAAAATAATTTACTGTCAAATTTTATGTTTTTTAGTAATTTCTTTAAGAGGATAAAACTGAAGTAAACTCCAAATGTGAATAATAACATTAACACAGGGCTAAGAATTAAGAAAGCCATATAATCTGGGATAAAGTTAGTGTTTAGTATGTTTTGAGTTATAAGATAGTGGAATGTTATGATTGATGATGAGATTAGTATGAATGAAAGATATTTTATCTCTTTTGATTTATTTTTTATTGTCAATAATCCAACTATTCCAAAGATATTGAATAAAGAGAAGAGTATTGCTCTGAAATCGCTTATATTGAATAGGTTCTCTTTGATTGTTTGCCAGAGGAAGGTTATTTGATAAGATATAGAACCCCAGTTTTGGTTATTCCATTCTGTGTAGTTCAATGATGTATGTCCATGATGAATGAATAAAGGCTTAAACCACCACAGTAATGCTATAGAGATTCCAATTGCAAAGATAATGATGTATGGGAGGAGAACTTTTGTTTCTTTTAGATTGAATTTTTTGTTTTGTTTGATTTCTTTGATTATTGGGGTTAGTGTGTAGTAGATAAGTACTGCAACTATGAAGAATGATGATGAGATGAATGCTACACTATGTGTCAGTCCGATTAAACCGTACAAAAGGCCGAGAATGATGCTGTTTTTTATTGATCTGTCGTTGATATAATAATATGTTGTTAAGAATAATAAAGGCATCATTATAAGGTATGCAAAGTCTGTGTATTTTATTACTGGTATCCTATGTGCACTTATGAAGATAAGACAAGTAATTGCTGCTAGAAGAGAGTTTTTAAATAATTTCTTTGAAAGAGTAAACATGATTATTACTGAAAGGACTATGAAGATGTATGAGAGGATAAATTCTGTTTTAATTGCATCTAAGTTTAGAATTTTTGAGATGTTTCCTGCGATTGTTGTGTATAAGACAAAATAACCTGGAAGTGCACCATTAATTGTTGCTGATTCTAGGGAACTTCCACCATATTTAACGTGTTGTGTTTGACCTAGTTGATAATAATAGTCTCCACCATAAATTGGAGATGGGAGAGCTATCAGAGGGGAAGTTAATGTAAAATGCAGGACTAAAAAGAATGCGATTATTGCGATTAGAGGGAGATGAGTTTTTATTTTAGTTATGTCTAATTTAATTTGTTTACTTTCTTTGTTTTCTTTATGTGTTTTATGTTCGTTATGTTGTTTATGATTGTTTTCACTAATTTCTGTTTTATGTTCTTCTTTGTTTTCAATCTTTGATTGTTCTTTATTTTCTTCCATTTTATAGTATGAATCTGTCATGCCAGATTTTGAAACATATCAAATTCCAAGCTTGCCTTGCATAGAATAACTCTCCTTTGTTATAATTTTTAAATATTTTGTTAATTTGAGAGTAGTTGAACAGGTTTAGTTTGTTAATCTCCTTTTCATCTAGCATCGAGTCGAAGAATGGTTTTAGGTCATTTTTAAGCCATTGTTCAATTGGAACGTGGAATGTCTGTTTTTTCCTATGTAGTATGTTATGGGGGAGTATTTTTGATAAGGATTTTTTTAGGACATATTTTGTTATATTATTTTTTAGTTTTAGGTTAGACGGAGTGTTGTAGGCAAATTGTACTAATCTGTGATCTAGGAAAGGAACTCTTGCTTCTATTGCATGCGCCATTGTCATTCTGTCTGTTTTCATTAGAAAGCTTTCTGAGAGGAGGTTTTTTGTGTCAAAATGTAATAGTTGGTTTGTGAAATCTTGTTTTGTTCTAAAATATTCGTTGTTTAGGTCTGTGTAGTTGATATCTGTGTAATTTTCTTCTGTCAAAAGTGATTTTCTTTCATCGTCGTTGATTAAAGAGAGTAGTTCATAATAAGCTTTTGACTGATTGTTGTTTTTGAATGCTTTTATCATTAGGTCAACTTTTTTGAAACTATCCTTGCCCATTCTTGAAGAGTGTTTGTATAATCTGTCTAGTATAAAATTAGGAGTTAATTTCATTATTTTTGAGGTGTTGTGTGATAATGGGATGTGTTTTAGTGTGTTTCCCCATTTTAAGAATCTGTATTGATCATAACCTGCGAAAGTTTCATCTCCGCCATCCCCTGTCAAGACGACTGTTACATCTTTTTTTGCTTGTTTTGATAGGAGTAAAACTGGAATTAATGCAGGGTCTGCCATTGGTTCATCTAAATGCCAGATTATTTCTGGAAGAACTTTTATTACATCTGGTTTTATGAATATTTCTTTATGATTTGTGTTAAATAGTTCACTTACTTGTTTTGCATATGGTAATTCATTAACATAATCTCCTTGTTCAAAACCAACTGAGAATGTTTTTATCTCTTCTGTATTGTTGGTTTCTTGGTTTATTTTATGCATTAAAGCAACGATTGCGCTTGAGTCAATCCCTCCGCTTAGATATGCTCCAAGAGGAACATCTGAGATTAATCTTTTTTTTACTGAGTCTTTTAGTAGTTCGTATGTGTTTTTTGAGTAGTATTCTTCGTTGAATCCTCTTGCATTGTTATCTATTTTTAAATCCCAGTATTTTTTTATTGTTAATTTGTTGGTTTTTAGATCATATTTTAAGTAGTGTCCTGAAGAGAGACGATTGATGTTGTTAAATATTGTTTCTTCTCCTGGGACATACCTTAATGAGATGAATTTGTTTAATGATTGTTTGTTAATCTCTCTTTTTATTTCATTATTTTGTAGAATACATTTTATTTCAGAAGCAAAGATGAATTTGTCTTTGTTTTTGTAGTAGTATAATGGTTTTATACCTAATCTGTCTCTTGCTATGAATAGGATTTTCTTTTTTGAGTCATAAATACAGAAAGCAAACATTCCGTTGAACTTTTTCAAGCATTCTTCCCCATACTCTTCGTAGGCATGGAGTATTACTTCTGTGTCTGTGTTTGATCTGAACTTGTGTTTTGTTAAATTATTCTTTATTTCTTGGAAATTGTATATTTCTCCGTTGAATATGATGAATGAATCACTATTTTCGTTAGGTAGTGGGTTTTTCCCGTTTTTACTAAGATCTATTATTGATAATCTTCTATGACCCAAAGAAACATTTTTGTCTGTGTAGTGTCCTTTGTCGTCTGGACCTCTGTGTTTTATGGTGTTGGTCATTAATTTAATTAGTTTTTTATCATCCCAATTAAATCCACAGATTCCACACATTTTATTCAATACACCTATTGGTTTTGTTTATTTGACTTAGCTTTGATAATTATATCTGCGATTATTCCTAAAATAAATGTCTGGAATGCCATAAGGAAAAGCATCAATGTTAGTGTACCTAACGCGTCTGTAGCAAAGTAGTCTCTGATTCCTCGTAGAACTCCTAAAATTAGGAAAATTATACTTAATGGAGTCAATATTTTTAGAGGGTTGAAGTACATTATTACTCTAAACATAAGACCTATGAATGTAAAGAAGTCAAAAGGACTTATTGATGACTTACCTTTTCTTTTGTAATAGTCTATCGGGATATATTTCACAGAATAGTTGTTAGTTAAACAAGCTAGTGTGATTGTTGTTGTGAAAGAGAATCCTGAGGGATACATGTGGAAGAATTCCATTGCAACATCTTTTTTGAATACTCTTAAACCGGAATTGATGTCTGGTATCTTTCTTCCTGCTAAGAAATTAGCTAGAAGTCCTAATATGAACTTAGGTGGTCTTCTTATTAATGGTACATTAACGTTTTTTCCAGTTCTAGATCCTACAACCATATCAAAGTGTTTTGTATATTTTATTAATTTTGGAATATCTTGAATAGGGTATGTTCCGTCTGCATCAGTTATTATTATAAACTCTCCAGAAGCTTTTTTTAGCCCTTTTTTTAAGGAAGCTCCGTAACCTAAATTGTAGGGGTTGTGTATTGGTAGTATTCCTTTAATTTGAGATAGAATCTTTCCTGTCTGATCCTTTGAACCGTCATTTATTACAATTATTTCATAATTGTTTGTTATTGGTTTGAAGGTTTGTTTAACTAAATCAATGGTTTGTTTTATACATCTTTCTTCATTAAATGATGGTATTAATACTGAATATTTTGGTTTTATCTTCCACACCCCCATGTGTTGATTATGAATTATTTAGTTCTGTTTCAGTTGAGTTTTCTGTTGTTTCTTCTGTTGTTGTTTCTTCTGTTGTTGTGTTTTCAGATATTTCTTCTAGTTCTTCGTCTTCAACTACTTCTTCTGTTTCATTTACTAGTTCTGTTTCTTGTGTTTCTTCAACTGTTGTTGATTGTACTTCTTCTTCCAGCAGATATATTTTTTCTGCTGATGTACAGTCCCAGTCAACTTTCCATGTTATAATTCTACTTCCTGTTACATCTGTTGTGTCGTAGAACATGTCAAAACATTCCATGTCATGTCCGTTGAAATAGAACAATCTATTAAATGTGCTTGCAACTAGATCGTTATGCATAAGGATTGAGTTAAAACCTCCTCTGCCATCTGGGATAAATACTGCTCCCATCTCCATTCCGTTCATAACTAAAACATTGTCATTATATTCTTTTACCTCAAAGTCTCCTTGTTCATTTACAAATGCTACTGATTTTGGACGAGATTGGCCGTCTCCTGTTTGAATTGCTGCATCTCTTGATGTCATGTTAAAGATTAATCCTGTGTTACACATGATTAAGTTTCCGTTTACTGAACAAGATGAAAGACCAGATGTGTATGAAGGCCATGGTGCAATCCATGTGTTTGCGTCCCTGCCAGTACCTTGAGACTGTGCTTCTAAGTAGAATGCTTGTGCTTCATTATCTGTCATGTTGTATTCTGTTTTTATGAACTCTACTGCTTCATATTCACTATTTTCGTGAATTATGTTTATCAGTTTTGATTTTCTGAAATCCCATGAACCGAAGTGCGCCCATACTCCTGCCTTTCCAACCATGTCTGCGCTTGTTATGTAATAGTTATCAGGTGGTGTGCAGTGGCTGTATTGAAGAACATCTTCTGATTGTTCGTCTGAGATGTAATTTTGTAGGTATGATTTTGCTTCTTCTCTGTCTAAAAGAATTATATCATTTAGTATGTCAATACTTTTTACTGTGTCATTATTTAGAAATGGGTTTAGAGTCCAGAATGCGTCATTATTTCCACAATCCACCATTCTTAGGATTCCTACTGCTTTTCTTTCATTGTTTTCTAATAATGATTTTCCTATCCAATGCGCCATGTGGGCGTCTTGACCTGCTCCGTCAAAAGTTACTCCTCTCTCTGCTAGTGTGATAAACCAGTGTCCAAAATCCCACCATGAGTTAACTATTGCGTCTGGAGATGACTCGTCCCTTATTTTTGTTAATGAGGTATACCATTGATCATTCATTGAAGGAATTTCTGATTGAGCTATTCCTAATGATGTTTTTATTGGCATGATCAATAATATAACAAAAAATATTACAGCCACTATTGGAACTGTGTATTTTTTATTGAAGTCGATTAGTCTAGAGAGCCACACACCAATAGCTTGAGACATAAATCCAATTGCTATTCCAAATGCTATACAAAATGCAGGAACAAATAATAACAAGAATCTAACTCCGTTTGAACTTGCGTAAATTGTTGCCATAAACCACATTGTTAATAAAAGAGAGAACAGAATATTGATCTCATACTTCTTTAACAGTGAGTAGATTATTCCAATTATCACTGGGAGTGATAAAAGTATCATTGTAAACAACATGTGGCTTGATAAGAACGATTGGAAATTAAGCAAGATTGCATACCAAGTTATTGAAACAATAATAAACTGGTCTCTGTAATTGATTCTTTTGTAGTATATAAATATCAAAGGAATTATTGCTAAGATTAGGTATAAAGTTGAAGGAATTGATCTTTGAATCCATACAAGAATCACAAAATATAGGAATGAAATGCAAATATATGCTAGATTTTTTTCTTTTTCTACATGCTTTTCTCTCATTAATTCAAATAATAATCCAGTTAATGCTATGAAAAATATTACTAAATTACCTAGTCCCATTTGTGAGATTATTGATTGCAATGAGGCCGGGTTTAACTCTGCAACTGTTGTCTGTACATTAGGCCAGAGTGTTTTAATACCTACAGTTTTTAATGCTGTAAAACTGACTGCTTGTGTTGGTGCTGAAAAAAAGTTTGTTGCATTTGTTATTAATGATGTGAAAATCCCGGAGAATACTATGTATGCTGCAGAGGTTATTATGGCATATTTTATTTTTGGGATTGACAGATAGTGTTTTATTCCGTGTTTTAGTTCTGCTCTGTTGATTATTAAGAGATATGCCAGATAACAAGCGATTGCTCCTAAAAGGAAATCAAAGATGAACCACCATCCCCCCCATGCGAATGCGAATAAACCTACTGTTAATCCAGCAAGTCCACTGAATATGAGTTTGTGTTTTAGTTTTTCTGCCCAGAACATCTGTAAAAAGAACCAGGTAATGAATAAAGGTAGTGTTACGTTGTATGGATCTGTATCACTAAATCCTCCAACAGTTCTTGTTAAGAAAGCTGGATGAATTGCTACAATTATTGATGCAAATAGTGCTCCTATGGATCCTGCAATCTTTCTTACTATGAAAAAAGCTGGAATTACTGCTAGTGTAGCCATTATTACTGGAACAAAAAAGAATGCTTTCATTGGGTCAAGATCTCCATCTACAATGTGCCAGACTTTGTATACAAATGCTGCAAAATATAGGTGGAATGATTTTGATACTGTTGAACCAAGAGGAGCCATCCTATATGGGTCATATTCTTTTCCTTCTTCGTTTACTGTAAAACCAACATGTCCTGTTTCAATTAGATTTAGATAGTATCTATAGTAGAAATATGAGTCAATTGCTAAGAGGTATGTTGTGTCGTGCTCGTTTTTGAAATTGGATTTTAGAGCGTTTGCACTTTCTTCAATCATATCATCAATGTAATATGTTTGTCCGTTTTGTTCAATAACTCCTTTTTCTTTTATTTCGTTAAATTTTTGATTTAGGATTGTGTTTTTATTCTCATCAGGAAGGTTTGGGTAAGCGGCTGAGATCTGTTGTGCTAACGAATTCTTTATCATATTATCTACATTACCTTCTGCATAGTTTTCCATTGTTGGAAGATATGCTGGCTGAGATCTTAAGAAAATAGATAGAAATATTGGAATCAATATTAATAAGAATATGTGGTATTTTTTTATAATTTCCCAGGCTTTTGATAAATCAACTGAAATTTCAACTTCATCCTCTTTTTTTTCGTTATGATGTTCTTTGTGATCAGACATGTAATCCCCTCCCTTTAAGTGTTAATTATGAGTATTTGAGAAAGGCTGTTTGTTTATAAATATTCTCGTTTTCAACGAGAATATTAGACATTCAAAATCCAATTTAACCGAGCTAAAGTCTGTGAAATTGTCTTATTAAATGTATAAATATTCTCTTATTCTCATAATAATTTATATGCATACAATAGCAGTCTTGGTTCGTTTATTAATAGTTTTAGTATTAACTTGTTTACGTTGTCTCTAGTGTATTTTGAGAGTATTTCCTGATTCTTTGGTTTAGACATTAGTGCTATTAGATGATTGTAGTCTTTGTCTGTGAATTTCTTCCTTATTTTATGGAGTTTTAGGTGTAGGCTGAGTTTTTTGTTTATTTTTTTTAGTTCTTTTGTGTAGTTTTTGTTCTTTGTTATGCATTTTGCTAGGATTTGAGCAGATTGTAATCCTGGAACTATTCCTCCACCAGTTGTTGCTTTGATTTGTAGTGCTGCATCTCCAACAAGAAAAATATTTCTTTTGTGGATTTTACTTTTTGGGTTATGGATCGGAATTAAACCTGCTTGGTAGCTGATAATTTGAGAATTTTTTATTTTTAGTCTTTCTAAAAAGTTTTTGAAATGGAATGATGTGTTTTTTTGTGTAATTAAGCCAATCCTTGATTTGTTTTTAGATTCAGGAACAATCCAACCGAAGAAATTTGGGAATTGTTTTCCAAAGAATACTTTGTATGTGTCTTTGTTAAATTTTCCTTTCACTAATGCTTGTTTGCCGACGTAGAATTTTGGTGTTCTTTTTGTTATTAATTTCCTTACTTTGCTGTTTGGGCCGTCTGCTCCTATTAAAATGTCTGTTGTTTTTGTTATTTTTTTGTTTTTGTGTTTGATTTTTATTGTTTTTTTTGAATAATCTAGGAATAAATGTGATGTGTGAATTTTTGCACCTGCAGCTTTTGCTTTTTTTGCTAGAAATTGGTCAAATTTTGTTCTATCAATTATTATGTCTGTGGAATTTAATGTTAATGATTTATTGTTTGGAGAAATTATTTCTGCTTTTTTTATTTTGTTTATTGTAAAAGAAGGGTGTAATGGGAGAATTCTCTCGATTGATTTAGTTATTATGCCCGTACATTGAACAGGGTGGCCAATTTTACTATGTTCTTCGTAGATATTTACGTTATGGCCGTGTTTTGCTAACAAGTATCCTGTGTAACATCCTATTGGACCTGCACCAATGATTGATATGTTCATATGAATTGGTGCTTTATAGAGTATATATTAATATTGTGGCTTTTCTTGGTTATTGTTATGTATATACCATTATATAGTAGTTAAATATAATAAGATTTATATATAAAGCAGGTATTCCTTGTATGAGGGAGCATATATGAAGTTAGAATCTGTTGTTAGAGGAGTTAGAGAGTATAACTTAGATAGTGTTCAGTATAGTTCTGGCAAAAGAGAAATGAGCAATATATTCAGATTAGTTAGAACTGGTGTAAAAGGTTATTCTCCTGTTTTAGTCAATAGTATATTTGGAGAGAGTGCAAAGAGTACATTAACTGATATTGAGAATAGATTTAATGAAGGCGTTATTGAGTCTTTTTATTCTAACAGTGACGAAGATGTTAGTTTAGAGATGATGGTAAAGTTTGTTAATATTAATCTGAAGAATGTTAGAAATTCTATTGATGTGTTAAGAACAGATTTATCTTATGAATTGTTAGAGGAAGGGTTGTTGTCTAAAAAAGATAGTTTTCCTTATTTTGGTTCAAAGTTTACTGGTTGGAAAAAGAGAAAAGAGATCGATGGTGTTTTGAGAGGGGTTAGAGATGATAGGAGAAGTTTTAGAAGAAAATACAAAGGCAAAGTTAAAGGAAGATGGTGTAGAAAAGGATTTTTAAGAAAATGGGGAAGAGAGTTTCAGAGACATAGTGATTTAGTTGTTAATGAGATTACAAAAAAGGCTCTTGATAGAGCGATTATTCTTCGATATGTTAGAGATATTTATTCAAATGAATTCAAAGATTCAGTTTATAGAAAAGTTGTTAATCCGTTTGGTTTGAATATTGGGAATACTATTTTAGGAAGTTTTCCTGGTTTGCAGAGGTTATACGAACCAAATATTTCTAGTCAGTTGGATAGTATGTATGGGGAATTAGTTAAGATTAACAGACGATATAATAAAAATCCTAGATTGGTTGAGAAAAGAAAAAAAGGATTCCTATGGGGAGATAAAGTGTATAGAGTTAGAAAAAGAGTGATGAAGAGGTTAAGAGGTTATCAAGCCAAGTTTTTAGAAGTGAAGGACTATGTTAGAAGATGAGTTAGTAAGGATTATAGGACGAGGAAGGAGTAGGAGATGGTTTTTAAGAAATTCTGCTAGAGGAGCGGTTGCTGCTGGTGCTGCGGTTGCTGGAGGAACTGGTGTTCTGTATCATGATAAAGAGGATAACTGGTTTAATTTTTTACAGAGACTTGCTGGAAGAAAATGGAGAGAGAAAAGAGATATTATGGAATTTTTGCCGTCTTATATTTCAAGGGGAGAGATTGTTTCAAGAGTAAGAAAATATAATGAAAAAAATGGTGCAGCGGAAGAAGGAGAAAAGTTGGATCTTCCGACAAGTAACGGGTTTGAGTTATCTTATTATGCTGAAAAAAGAGATGAAGATGGGAATGTAGTTGGTTATGTGTTAGTTGATGGGGAAAACCCAGATGTAGGTTATAAAGATATGAATGAGAGATACAGATGGGTTGTTGATGGTTTGGTTGCTGTTGAGGATAAGAACTTTCCTTTGCATGACGGTATCTCTCCTAGAAAAACTTGGAATGCTGTTTTGCAAATGGCTTTAAAAAGAAGTAGAAGTGTTCCTGGTGGAAGTACATTAACACAATCTATTGTTGGAGATTTGAATGATAGGTATCCTGGAATAAGTGGTGTTGAGGAAAAGAAAACAAAGATTCTTGATGCAACTGCTTTAGAGGATTACTTACAGGAAAAGTATGAGTCATTGTTGGCTCAGATGGTTACTGGAGGGGTTAATGAAGAGGATAAAGGAGAGGTAGAAGATGTTGAAGATAGATTAACATTAGAAGAAAAAGAATACGTTGAATTGTTCAAAAGTGATTCATTGATTTATAACAGAGAAGGAGAAATTGTTTTAAGAGATATTGTAAGAAGATTAAGAAAGGATGAGATATTATTATTAGGATTGAATAATGCGAAGTTTCATTATGATAAAAAAGTAGGGTATAATAATGCGATTGAAGATATTTTTTCTCATATGGACCAATATTTTGAAGAAGGTAGAAGAACATTAGGAAATTTATTAGAAGGAGCTGTAGCAGGTAGTGAAAGTGATATTGATTCTGTAAATAGGTTAGCTGTGATGCAAGCTATGTTGGCTAGAGCTTACAAAAGACCTAGTGAATATCTTAATTGGCCTAAGAGATATGTAAAGGCCAAGGTTAGGAAGAAAGATGCAGAAGAAGAGCTTGCAAAAGGAAAGTTACCAGAAGGGAGAAGACAGGAGTTAAGTGATATAATAAGTTGGTGTGAGTCAGAGATTGAAGCAACAAGAGTGGACGATGATCATGGAAAATATGCAGGAAAAACAAGTAGGTTAGGAAGGATTCTTGCACAGAAGGATAAAACAGGAGATGGCTTTTTGTGGAAGACTGCTTATGGAACACATTATGCGTTAGTAATGATGAAAAGACATGGTTATTTGCCTGATGAATTTAATTTAGTCCATGATAGTGAAACAATTAGTGTTGCTGAGTTTGAGATGGAAGTTGAAGAGGTAAAAAATATACTTGAAGAGGAAATTGAAAAAGGAGTTAGGTTTAAAGATGTAGAAAGAGGGATTGATGAGTGGTATAGAGAATCAAGTGACACTGATTTAGAAGGGATGACTGAGTTAGTTTTATCTCAATTAAAGAGAGGAGGATTAAAGGTTGTAATTGGTTATGATGCTGAGTTAACAGATGCACTTTACTTTGGGTTAAATGCTGGATGGAATCAGTATAGAGGAAGAGAAGATATACATGACATTAAAGAGGATGAAGTAGATAATAAGGTTGCTAGAGCAGGTATTGTTATGGATGGTTTTGGTGTTGAGAGAGCAATAGTTGGAGATTGGGAGTATAAGAAAAATACTGCACCTGCAGGTGAAGAAGCAAATGGAAGACAATGGGATTTTACTAGACGACAAAAAGTAGCGATGGGTTCCACTGTTAAGCCGATACATTTGGCGTTAGCTGTTGGCGAAGGAGTAGTTGGAAAGGATGATTTTGTTTTTGCAGAGGAGTCAATCTATCCAAATAATGAAGGAGATTATTATAGAACTAATTTAATAACTAATTCTGGAGAGATACCTAGTACTGCTGGTGTTTATTTTAAAGGAATAAAATTTGGTTGGATTGGAGACACAATAAGAAAGTCTGTTAATACCTGTGCTGTTACCATCTATAGGGCTTTGAGGAAGAAGTTGGATAGTAAAGGAGGTTATTATAAAGTTTTTAGAAGATTATTTGGTGAACCGTTGATTGAATGTTATAGTGGAAGAGGGTTAGAAACTTCTGAAGAGTTGCAGGTTGCAGACGAGCTTGCTTATGGTGAAGCTGCAGTTACTTTAGAGGATTTAGCAAGAGTGCATCAGATATTTAATGAGGCAGAAGGAAAAAGATTAGGGCAAGTTCCAAAAAGAGTTCATAGGATTTTGATGGTCACTGATAAAGATAATAATGTTTTGTATAGAGCAGATATTGGTAGAGGATCTTTTATAACTGCTGTCGACGACGATTCTGCTGGATTTGTTAGAGAGGTTATGAGGGGTGGACTTAGGGAGAGAGATGGTATTGTTGGACATGGTGCAGGTAATGAGGAAATAGGTGTTGAAGGAAATCCAGTAATAACACCAGATGGGACTGCTTATGGGACTGCGAATACTGCTAGAACAGATTATATTCCTGGATTGTTTATGAAAACTGGAACCCAAGCAGGAGAAAAAGGAGGGTTAGCTGTTATGGGTGATGGTAAATATATTGTTAGTGTGATGTTTAAAAATAAGGACGAGAGTGATAAAAGAAGATTAAATGGAGCAAATGCTATGAGGGCTGCTGGTTTTACTCATGTTAAGAAACAAAAGGTAGATTTGAATAAAGTTTTAGATGAGTATAAGTTAATGTTAGATGAAGTTGAAGACAGTGTTAGATATAAAGTTGAGGGAGAAGGAGATTTAGAATTTGATAAAGAATATGGCAGAGGAGTTTATAGACGAGAGTATCAAAAAGGAGATTTAGAAAGATATGGGATGGAAAAACCTGTTGAAGACGTTGTAGAACCTGAAAATTTAGGGTTTAGGGCAAGAACAATGCAAGAGATATTGAGAGATCTTGGTGTTCCGTTGATAGAAGAGGTTCCCATGGTTAGGTTTTACATGAGGGGAAGACATAGAAGGTATGAGTTAGAGAGAATGTTATTGAACTGCCAGTTAGTTTTAGATGGATGTAGAAGAATGAGAAGAAGTAGTTATTCTGGAAGAGCCAATGCGATTGCTGATAAGGTTAATGATTACAAAGCTGCGATTGGATCTGCGATTTATCAAGACAATTTGAATATTATGAGTGGAAGGGAAAGATATAGGGCAGATGATTTGAAGGTTAGAGAGGAGAGAAGTAGTACTCCTGTTGCTGGAATATTACATAAAGCATAGATTTATATATAAAGGGTTGTTACCTGGTTTAATATAGACCACTATTAAGTGGTTAAATGGGTTGATTAAATGGATGATGAAGAGTTGTTTGGTTTAGATAAGGAACATAAAGAAGTTGTAGAGGAACCTCCTAAGTCAGAAGGTGTTAAGATCGTTCCGCCAGGTCCTGGTCCGTTAGATACAGAAGATGTAGATGTAACTGATCCTTTTGGTGGAATTTCTAGAGAACCTTCAGTTGATCCAAGACCAACTCAAGTTGATATGCCTGCATTTGAATCTGAAGGCTGGGTTGATCCAAATCCTACACAAGTTAATATTCCTGTATTAGATGATAGAGTTGAAAGAATAAGAAGAGATTTTGATCATTTATCTCCTGGAAGTGCGTTGATTAGTAATTTAGCTAATTTTAGAGGAGACACTGGGGAAGATGTGTTGAGGTCTATGCATCATAGAATTAGACAGAGGAATGATGGAATAAGTAATGCTTATGATTCTATGGCCTATATTTATCAGATTGAAGGAGAAACAACTAGAGAAGAAGTTATTGGTCAGATAGAAGATTTTATTATTTATCCTTTATGTAAAGCTGACATTAATATTCAGTTGAGAGGATCAGATGCCTCATTAGAAAGAGTTGTTAGAGATGCTGTTAGAAATTGGGATGAAGTTTCTGAAGATAGAATAGTTAATGGGGTTTATGAAGATCATAAAGAAGCTTGTTTAGAAGATGTTGATAAAGAAGATCCTTATGGAAAGATTGTTTATGGTTTATTTGATGAATTGTTTGCTGGATCTGAAAAACAAAATATAGGGAAAGTTATAAGAAGTACACGTATAGACGAGGTTAAAACATTAGAAGGAGCTTTGAAGTATGTAAAAGGAGAGAGTGAGGGAGAGAAGTTAGCAAATATTGGAAGATATGCAAAACGTAGTGCTGGAATGTTAAGTGGGCTTTTGGGATGGAATACTGAAGATGTTTTAGTCGATGGAACTCCTGATTATGTTGTTAGACTTATAGATAGTAGAATTCTTATTCCAATGATTGAGTTAGAAAAAGCTAATAAAACTATTGGAAATAAAAGGAAGGAGAGAAGACTTGTCGACGTTATTGAAGGGTTAGAAAAGAGTGACAGAGGTTATTTTGGTGTTGTTAGTGAGATTTCTCAGAGATTAGGGATATTTAAAGTAGAGGAAGATGAAGAGATTAGAGATGCAAGAACTGCTTATATTGGAGATGTGCATGGAGCTTATGACAGATTTGTTGAGTTATTAGATCAAATTAATGCAGAGAGAGTTGTATTCTTAGGAGATTATATTGACAGAGGAGAAGACTCTATTAGAGTAGTTGATCATGTTGTTGGAATGGTTGAGAGAGGAGAAGCTACTGCACAAGTGGGAAACCATGATGAAATGTTTATGGGTGCTGTAGAAGGAAGTGGTCCTTTGATGTTCCAGTGGTTGTATAATGGTGGAGCAGAAGTTTTAGAACAGGTTAATGGTGAAGATGAAAGAATAGATAAAGCCATAGCTGCAACTTATGTATATAGAGATGATCCAGAAAATGACAGTAATTATAGTGAATTAATGAGATGCATAGATGATTTAGCTTCGTATGAAGTGTTGTGGAATCATCCTAAATTGAAAAAGATGTATGATGGATTAAGAATAATTGCACAAAGTGGTGGTGGATCTCAGAATATTGATAGAGTGTTTTCTGTGCATGCTGGTGTTGGTGTTGATCCTAAAGGAAGGATGAGTTTTAGATATAAAGGGTTAGAAGGAAGGGAAGCGTTTGAGAGCATGCAAGGAGATTTTGCTGAAGGAGTTTTTATTTCTGATATGTCTAAAGTTTTTGAAGGAGTTAATGAAAATTTAGGAGATGAATCGCTTCCTTGCGATGACCACAGCCCATTTTTTGCAGCCGATGCAAAAAGAGCATGGGATTGGTTTGATAGAGTTAATACTCCTGCGAAAGCTGATGCGTTATTAGAAGAGTTAGATGCAGATGTTATTGTTTATGGGCATTCTCCAGTCAAACCAAATAGTGAGGAAAGAGAGACTGATTATGGAAAAAGGTGTAGAGTGCATCATGATGGAAAGATGATTGGTGTTGACTTTGGAATGGCTGGAACATATGGTAGCAGAGGTGGAGCATTATTAATTCATGATAATGGAGATGCATCATTTGTTGGTTTTAAGTCAGGAAATTCACACGAGTTGGAAGTATTGTATAAAAAAGAAGGTTTAGTTAAGGAACCAGTTCAAAGGGATGTTGAAGATGAAGTTGTGCCGACGTTAGCTCCTGAAGATGAAGTTTTAGAGTCTCCCGAAAATTTAGCAGAACAACTTTATGATGCATTAGGATTTTCAAGAGAGGAGTTTGATGAAGATAATCGTAGTTTATTGTCAACATTAAGTGCATTTAAAGGGAATACTGGAGAGGAGATTCTTGATAGTCTTGATTCAAGAGTTGATGGATATCATACCACACCTTACCAAGATTCTGGATGTTATTTACAAAGTACAAAAGATAGAAGTAGAATAGAAAAGATAGAAGCAAAGGTTGTAAAGCCTTTGGCTGATATAATGAGATATGATTTTAGAGAAGATGAAGATCTAATTGCAGCTGTTCGTGCACAGATTGAAGGAGAGGAAAACATTAATTTAGTATATGTTATAGATGATAGTGCAGATAAAATAATTGGACCTGAAAATGAATATAATTTAATTGTAAGAAAGATACATAATTTAAAACAAGGACAGATGGATCCTGGTCCAATCATTCAGGATGTTGAAAGAAGAGTTAGAGCAGAGATGGAAGATGAAACTCCAAGAGTAGATGAACCTGCACCGACGTTAGCTCCTGTTGATGAAGGAGAACCAGAAGGAATATTTGGAAGATATAGAAGAGGTATAAGAGATGCTGCGTCGTCTGCAAAAGATACTGTTTTAGGTGGTTTAACTGGATGGGGGAAAGAGAGGTATAGGAAAAGAAAAGCTGATGAGGCTAAAGGACCTAGAAGAGATGTTAATTTAATGGTCCCAATAGAAAGATCTGATGAACTTGCGCCGACGTTAGCTCCTGAAGATGAAGTTATCGACGAAGAACCAGGTCAGAGATATGATGGACCAGAAGTATTACCTGCTGATACACCAATTGATCCTAATTTAGCAGATGTTTTAACACAAGGAAGTCCTGTTAGAGGTGCAATTGATGAAGTTTTAGGTGTGTTAAGAGGAGAAGACCAACTCCCTCAAGGAGAAGTTATTGAAGGAGATTATCAAGAGGTTAGACCAGAGCCTGTTGCAGAACCCGGTAGAGTAAAGGATGCTATACCTGTGGAACCTGTTCCAAAGAGGGCTGTACCGAAAAAGAAAAAGGCTAGAAGAAAAGTTAGACATCCTGTTGAACCACCATTAAGAAGAGCTCCATCACGAGCAGAACAACGTGTTCCAAGACATCAAACTGAAGTTTATGTTCTTGAGACATTCGGTAGTATTGGTGAAGGTTATACAGATAAAAGAGATATTGCGATGGCTTGTTTTAGAACTGGTAGATTTGTTGAAGGTTATGAAATGTTAGAAGGAGTTAGTTTGGTTGATCAGTTGTATGAAAGCAGAAGTTTTGCTGCAGCAAGTGAGAATATGAGAGATAAAGGACTTAATCATATTGCAAATTATTACGAGGCATTAGGTAAAATATGTGACCCTTATTTAAACAGAGATGAGAGGAGAAGTGTAGCAGAAGGAGTTAATGTTTCAATTGATATGGTGGCAGTTGAGGAACTAAATATTTGTTTGAATAATATGAGATTAATTGCTGCTGATAGTAAAAGGGATGCTAGGGACTTTTATGAAGGGGCTAAAGATGTATTTGGTTCTGAAAGAAATGATGATGTTAAATTAGGAGTTCTAAGGCAGAAAGCAGAAGAATTAGAGCTTTATGTAAATTAAGTGGTTTTATTACTAATTATAGGTAAAATAACGATACATTTATATATAACCTAGTATTGCCACTCTCTAGTACTAATACTTAAAGAGCGCTCAAAATGACTAATGGTTCAGATGAAAATGGTGGGAAACCTAGAGATGATGCTAGTTCTAGAGATGGCGATTTAGAAGATACAGACGAGTTAAGAACACCTACTGCAACTGATACTGTTGAATTTGAATTAGAAGGGGCAGAAGATGTTGGAGGAGTTCCTGAAGCTGCAAGTTCTACTGTTGACGCAATGGTTGCTGATGCAGGAGCACAAGCACCAATTCAATATCGTGAAGGACCAAGTGTTGAAGAAGAAGCTAGTATTGATGATGGTGCAGATAGATTTAACAAAGAAATGGCGTACAATAGAATAGTTGGAGAAAGAAAGGTTCCACCAGAAATTAGAGGAAGTTTTGGGAGAATGATTGAAGATGATGGAATAACTATTAAGACAATTGAACGAATGCTTGAAAATTATGTTGCAAGAGCTGATAGATCTCTAACTTCTGGAAGAAGAATGTTAGTTAGATTATTAGAAAATCATCGTAGAAAAAAGAGTCAAGAAAGAGTTCCTGGACCATTAGATGCAGTTACTGGAGAGTATGAAGCTGATCCATTCAGTGTTCCTGTAGAAGGAGTAGTTGATGATGGCACAGTTAGATATCAAGAACCCGTAGGTCATGAAGACGAGACTGTTGAACATGGAGCTGTTGGTGATGACGATGAGACTGCTAGATTTGAAGGAGTTGCAGATGAGGCTTTTGTTGGACCTACTGATTATGGAGATAGACCAGAGTTAGATGGAGAAGGATCTCTTGATGGAGATAGTGTTGATGACGAAAGTAGTGTTGATGAGGTTGTTAGTGAAGACGATGAATTGCCTACTGCTATGACTGAATTTACAAATAGTATTGGTGGTCGAGATTTCTGGGTCAATATTGAAGGAGAGAGTCAGGAAGAGAAAGTAAGGAATTTAGCTGATGTTGTTGAGAATAGAAGATGGTTTAGAAGAAAAAGTAAACTGTATACTCATGTTGCTAGAACTACAAGAGTAGATGATAGCAAAGATAAGAGAACTTTTGCAAAACTTGTTGACGATGAGTATGTTGCACCATTAATTAAAGCAAGGAAAAATATTATGGATTATAGAGGTAGATTATATTCAAATGCTATTGATAGAGAAGGGAATTATGTTTATTTTGATGATGAGGATAAATCATCAGATGCACAGAATGCAAGAGAAAGAATGGAGATTGCAAAAGATATTGATATGTTTGGCGAAGAGGTAGAATATTCAATTGTACATAATGTGTTAAAGGTTATTAAGGGAAGAAATGATAAACAAAAGTATAAAAGAATTAATGATTGTTTAGAAAATTGGGCCAATGTGGGTATTAGAGACACTAGGAAAAAGTTGTATGCAAAAGGTGTTGGGATTAATCAAATGGTTGAGTTGGAAGATAAGGTTATTAGTAACTTATTTTCAATTTATGTTACAGTTAATCGTAAAACTGAGGAAGATATTAATGAAAAGGTACAGGAAGAGTTATCAGATATAGAAGAGTATGAAGGAAAAGATTATAGAAGAATAGTCGAAGAGCTTGCAGAAAGGATTGGATTGTTTGAGAGAGAAGATGATGAAGAAAGTCCTGCTGAAGAGTATCAAGGATTAGAAGCTGCTCATGAAGATGCACAAGAAATAGATGGAGAGGCAGATGATAGTTTTAATGGAGATGATGAAACTTGGTTTGGCTCAGGCGATGATTTACCAGAGACAGTTGTTGACGGAGATGGAACAGATGAAGCGTTGGAAGAAAGATATGGTTTAGCAGAGGAATCATTGGATATTCCTGCTGGAGAAGCTGCATTTATGGTTGGAGATGTACCTTTAGAAACAGAAGGAAATACTCATGAGGATATTGCAGGAGAAGAAGATAGATCTATTGAAATTGGTGAGAGAGAAAGAAGATTAATTGAAATGCTTAGAGAATTATCAAGTGGATATCAAGCAAAGCTAGGGTTAGAGATTCAAGATAGTATTATTCCCGTGTTAACTTATTTCAGAGGAGAAAATCCTGATCAAATTATGGATAATATTTATGCAAGAGTTGAGCAAGCTAGGGAAGGAGATAATGAACATATTACTTGTTATGCTGAAGGAATCCCTATAGAATGTTATATGGAGTTAGAACAGATGCTTATAAGACCCTTAGCACAGTTAGCTAATTATGTTCCAGTTGTTAATGAAGATACAAAAGATCTCGTTGTTGCACATATTGAAAGAGGAAGAGTTATTGATGGAGATCATCTTGAACAAATTGTTGAGATTATTAGTGATGAAGTAAATGATGATTTTGCATCAATTATGCATTGTGCAGGGCTGTACGATGATTTAGTTAGAATCATTGGATTGGAAAATGGATATTTACCAATTCAAAGACCTGAAACAGAAGAAGAAATAATTTATGCTGTTGGAGATAGGCTTCGTGAGAGAAGAGAAGAGATGGCTGAACAACTTTATGAAGGATTATTTGGTGGAGCAAATGAGTGAAGAAAGAGTAACTGCAAGTCAAGAAATGATAAAGGATCTTTATTTGTTTAGAGGAAGCAATATGGAAGAGATTCTTGAGTCTATTAGAGTTAGAGCTTGGAATTTAGAGGATAGACCAAAGGTTGCTGATAGAGTTTATAAGACTTTACCTGATGATATATTTGATCAAGAAGATACAATGGATGAAGGAGATTCTGTTGAGGATACTAAAAGAGTATTAGATGAAAGAGTTGTTATTCCTTTGAAGAATATGTTTGATTATTTAATGAAAGTTCCAGGAAAATGGGAAATGAAGGGTAGAGTTATTGAAGAGACTCAAAATGTTATTGGAGAGGAAGTTGTTCCTGGTTTAGATGCAGATGTTATTGATGAGATTGTAAGAAGAACTGATGAAGATATTAATGCATTTTTTGAAGATTCTGGACATTATAAAGGAATTGTTGAAGCTCTGAAAGATATGTATTTGAATGAACCAGGTCTAGGCGAATCTAAAACATTGAGTCATTATGAAGAATTGAGGGGAGCTCTAAAAAGACATGTTAGAGATGAAAGGTTAGATGAAGTTGGGGCAGTCGACGGTGTTCTTAAGTATTTAAGAGGAAATACAGAAGAGGAAAAGGTTGCAACATTAAGAGATGAAGTTGAGAAAAGAAGTAGATTTTGGGGATTAGGAAAAAGATTTGCAGAGAGAGAAAGATTATATCATGATAATACTCCAGATTATGTTGTTGAGAAGATTGAGAAAGAAGTTGATTACATTGTTGAATCAAATGTAGAATCTGGATTTGTTGGTAGATTAATAGATTTTGTTAGAGGAGAGGGCTGGTTGTCAAAAGAGGAAGATCTTGAATGGAGATTTGATGCTGAATTTTATGGGGGCACTGAACTTAATAAAGAACTTGCACAAAGGATTGGTTTGTTACCTGTTAAAGAGTTGGAAGCGCCTGAAGAAGAAGTTGAGATAGAGCAAGGAGAGAGAGAACCTGTTCAGATAGATGTTCCAGACGAACAACCTGTTGAAGATCCATTTGCTGAGTATAGTGGAGAAGGTGCTGAACTTATTGAAAGATTATTGCCATCTTTAAGACCTGGTTATGAACCATCTGAAGAAATTTTAGGTATGTTAAATGATACAATTGGGGCACAAGAAGCTGCAGACGAGATTTGGGAAGGAATACAGTCTGTTCCAGAGGAAGAAGCTTCTGGTGATTTGGGTGTACCACCAGTTGACTTTGATGGAGAGATGGGACCTGTTCAAGATGACGATCCTGCTGAAGAAAGACCTAGAACAAGATTGGAAGATATTGAACAAGTTGGTGCAGATGAAGCTGAAAGAAGAAGTATTATGCAGATTGTTGGCGGAACTTTAGGATATATTAACGGAAGAACTGAGTCAGAGAAGGTTGAAAATTTAAGAAAAGCTGTTGAGAGAGCAAGCAAAGGTTTAGCAAGAAGAATGTTTTCTAAGAAAGTTGATTTGTATAAAGAAGGAACATCAGATCAAAGAAGACAACAGATTGATGATAATGTTGTTAACAGATTAGCAGAAGGAAGAAGAAATAGAAATGGGATTTTGTATTCAAGTGATCAAAGAGCTATGGAAGAGTTAGTAGATAGAGCGTTTAATAAAGGCTTAGCTGGAGTTTATAGAGAACCGTTAAGAGTTCTTGCAGGAAAGATTGGATTATATGGAGATAGAGAACAAGAGGGGAGAGAAAGAAGAAGAGTTCAAGCAGTTGTTGACGGATTTGAAGAGAGATATATTGGTGAAATTAGATTAACACATACAGAAGAGAGATTGCTTGAGAACTTATCATCTTTTGAAGGAACAAATATTGAAGAAGTTTTAGATTCTATTTATGCAAGAGTTGAAGAGGTTAGAGAAGGAGTTGATGTTAGAGATACTTCACTTTATAGACCCGGAACTGCAACAGATATTGTTGATGATTTAGAGGAAGGGATTATTAGACCACTTGTTGGAATGTTAGAATATGATCCTGTACAAGACGAAGATTTAAGAGGAATTGTTAGAGAAGGGTTAGATAAAAATAGAATTAATAAATCTATAAATTATTTATTGGTAGAACCAATAAGAGAGAGACTCAATAGTATTTTAGGAGAAGGGAATGAAGATTATGGTAGAGCAATAACTAGAGGAATATTTTTAGCTAGAAATGATGATATTTCTGTAAGAGATGTTAGGCGTTCAATAACAGATGATTTAAGAGCAGAGAGAGATGGTAGTGAAGAAGGAGTAACAGAAACTCCTGCACAAACATCAGTGCCTGAAGATGCACCTACTCCGTTAGCTGATCCTGTAGAAGGAGAAGCAGAACTAACTCCACCTTACAAAAGTGGAGATGGAATGCCTGTTGTTGGTTCTACAGAGGGTTTTATGAGAGAAGAAGGAGTAACACCTGGAGATGGTTATACGAGAGGTTTACCTAGAGAAGTAGATGTAGATGAAACACCTGAACCGGTTGAACCATCAGAACCTTATGAAAGAAGAAGTGGAATTCCTTTAGTTGATGGAACTGATGCAGAACTTATGAGAAAAGACGAAGAGTTAGCTGCTGCAGAAAGACATGAGGTTGATGAACAAGCAGCAACTGTACCTGAAGCACCTGTTGTTGATGAAGAAGCAGAAGTTCCTGAACCAAAAGGTTTAGAAGGAGCTGTTGGAGGAGATATGCCTGCTCCGTTAGCTGATCCAACAAAACCTGATCTTCTAACCGACGATGAAGTAGATAGATTAGCATTTGAATTATATGACAAACTAGATCTTCCAAGACCAGTAGGATTAACAGATGACGATTATGATAGATTAGATCTTCCAAGACCTGAGGGTGAATCTCATAGATATTATGGAGATCAGTTAGATTTACTGAAAAACTTTGCTTATTTTAGAGGAGATAGTGCAGATGAAGTATTGGAAACAGTTAGAGAATCTGTTGATGATCCTATGAGTACAATTTTCTCACGATATAGAAAAGGGATTTCATTTGATATGCAGAATGAATTAAGAGAAAGAGTCATAAATCCTTTAGCATTTAGACATATTGAAACTGATCCGGCAGAATATGAAACAATTGTTGATGCTTTGAAAACTTATTTTGGAATGGGTGAAGAAGATGCTGAAGATATACCTATGCCTCCTCTTCCTGATGATTTGCCTGTTCCTTTACCTGATCCTGTTGCAGAACCGACTGAAGCAGAAGAAGAAAGAGTTCCAGGAGTACAAGAAGCACTGGATGAATATTTTGGAGACGGTTTCTTTGATCCACAAGAAGAAGACGATGAAGGACAAGAAGAAGTTAGACCTGGTTCATGGATGGATGAATTTGATGGTTTACCTGAAGTTCCATCAATGGATGGACTAATTGCTACAGACGACGAGGGATTTGTAGAACCTGCACCTTTTGATGGAGAGGCTTATGCATCTACTGATTTACCAGAAGAATTAACAGATGTTGCTGATGAAGTTAGTGGAGAGGTTGTTGCTGCAGATGTTGGTTTAGAAGAAGATACAGAAGATTATGTAAGAGAAGGTCCTGAACCAAGTGATGAAGATACAGATGAGTTTTTTGTAGACGAAGATGCATTTGATACAGATGAGTTCCCTGCTGTTAATCCTTATATAACAGAAGAAGACGTTGAACAACCAGAGAGTGATTTAGGTGATTCAGAAAGAGTAGAAAGAGAGAAAGGACAAGCATGGGCTGAAAGATTATTTGCTGAACAAGAATTAATAGAAGATGCAGATAGAAGTTTAGCAAGATATGATTCAAGAAGAGCTGGTGAGAGAGCTTTGATTAGAGAAAGGTCAGAGATGGAGAAACAAGAGGAGATTGAAGCTTGTTATGAACAAAGAGAATGGGAAGTTGGAAGAAGTGAAAGTTTATTAGATCAGGCAGAACAAACAGAAGCGTTAGTTGAAGAGTTATCAAGAATTGGGCAAGAAGAAGATATGGCATTGTTTGTTGAAGATATGTATTTAGAAAGATATGAAGCAAAAGGTAGAAGAGAAAGAAGAATAAGAGATGGAGTTAGAGCTGCGAGAAGAAGGAACAGATCAAGGGAACTAAAAGCAGATAGATATGGAAAATATTTGGAAGAAGGAAAAATTATGAAAACTGCAGACGGAAGAAGAGTTTGTGCAGTCAAAAATAAGATAAGAAGAGGGAGACCTGTAAGACATTATGATAGACGTGCAACAGAGATTGGAGCAGGTGAATTAGTTGCAGAAGGATATGATGAGATGTTTGGTGTTGAACCTGCAGATATTCTAAGAGATTCTATTTCACCAAGAGACTTTGGAGCTCCTTTGTTTAATATGATTGGTATGCCTGCTGATGGGGGAATGGAAACATTAGCTGGATATGTAACTAGATTAAGAGAGGATTATGAAGGAAGGCCAGAACTATATGATCAACAAGGAAACTTTATTGGTTTTATTGACGATGGTAGAGTTGTTGGTGTTGAAGATTTATGTTTAAGTATATTTAATCAGATGGGGGTTGGTGTTCATAGAAGAGAGTATGAATTAAATGAGGTTGTTGCTACATTAACAAGTTATTTAGGACGACAAAGACCTGATTTAAGTTTAAGATTAGATGAGCAAACAAGAAATGCATTAGAGTTAGAAGAAGGAAGTCTTGATACCCTTGTCAGTTATGAAAGAGATTTAAGAGGAAGAGATAGTGTTTTAGTTCCTGTAATGAGAGATAGGAGAGTTGTTGGATATAGAGTTGAGACAGAGGCTCTTGTAGCTGAACCTGAGACAAGATTACTTCCACCTCCAGCTTATATCGATGATAATGCTGATTATGGATTAGGAAGAACTGCTGATTTAGAGGACAGAGCAAGAATACCAAGAAGAGAAAGAGATGAACCTGTGCAACCTGAACCAGTTGAGCCAGAACCTGTTGAGCCAGAGCCACAACCAAGACCTAGACCAAGGCCACGACCTGTGCAACCTGAACCTGTTGAACCTATTTGTAGGGAAGATCCAGGCTTTGCTTTAGATAATATTCAAAGAAAAGGTTATGATATTTCATATTATATGACTGTAGGAAATGAGACAAATGTTGATGATGTAGTTACATCAATGAGATCTGCATTAAATCAGACGACAACTAGTGAAAGAGGAGAGTTAGTTGTTGTATTAAATTCAGTAACACAAGATGCTTACGATAGAATTATGGATGTTGTTGATAACGAGTTTAGAGCAAGTTCTAGAGATAGCAGATACTTTGGAAGAGTTA
>CAYVNO010000026.1:0-2709 GCA_964452935.1 uncultured Methanosarcinales archaeon
TGATGCTGCACCATATGCATTAACAACATTGACATGTACTGTTGCAGCTGGTCTAATTGTAACGTCGATTGTGTGTGTTTCACTAAATCCATCATCTGATTCAACATCTATATCTGCTTGGAATTCGGCATATCCGTCTGGATAAATGTACCAATTCATACCAAAAGCTTCTATTTCAACATCAACACTGTTTCCGTTCATTGTGGCACTACATCCTGATAATGGATAATCACATTCTGCTGTATAGTTATCACCAATGTCTTCATCACTAATTTGAACACTTGCTGTTTCTGTTTGTTCAACATCAACTTCTAGTTCTGTATCTCCTGATAATGAATGTTGTTCATCGACTTCGTTAATATTAACATCAATACTGTCTGTTATGTATTCACCTGATACTGTGTTTTCAATATCAAGTTCAACTTGATATGTTCCAATGTCTTGGTCATTTGTTGAACTGTCGACGTAAAGAACACAATCTGTGTCAACTGAAACAAATGTTGGACCAGATGTCATTGCACATTCAAAGTTATCTCCGTTTGCGTCATAGAGTAATTGTGTCGAATCTGAAGTTTCTTCATCAACATTTAACTCTTCTGGATTTCCAGGAAGTTCTGTAGGGATATTCAATGGTTTAACTTCAATTTCTAAATTTTTTTCTTTAAGATTACCTGCTTCATCTAATGCTGTTGCTAAAACAGCGTAAGTTCCAGGTTGTTCATATAAATGGGATGTTAGTCCTTCGCAGGTTCCAGAATAAGGGGAAGAATCATCTCCGAAATCAATTCCAATATCAATATCGTCACATGCACTTATATTATCTTGTGCGTTGTAAGTAAATGTAACTTGTTGGCCTTCAAAGATTTCTGAAGCATCGATTGTTACTTCTAATGTTGGAGCTTCTTCGTCAACTGGTGGTGTTGTATCATCATCGTCATCTGTTGTGTCATCATCATCTGGTTGAGTTGTATCATCGTCTCCTGTGGTATCGTCATCGTCAGTCTGGGTTGTATCATCATCGTCATCTATTTGAGGGTCACAACCGTTACATCCTGCTCCAGCAAAACCTAGAAGAGTTAATCCGTACATTGCGCTTGCCGCAACTACACTTATTGCTCTTTGTCCCATAGTATAATTTCTAGGGCTGTTTGATTCGTATAAATTTGGATTGTACATTCTGCTTTCTAGATCTGCCATGTGTAAAAAATACTGGATAATCATATTTAAAGTTTTCTATTTTCACCACATAAAAGTGGTATTGATTACTTATTTTCTATATGGAAAATAAACAAAAACAAAGGTTTATATATGATTATGTGTAAGATTTACCTATAAAAGGGGTAATAATGAATACAAAGTTTATATTTGTAGTAATCATAGGTTTAATTCTGTTAGTTATTAGTGTCTATGCTGAGGACTTAGTTGATGTTGATGTTGCAAATATTATGAATAATTGTGGGAATAATACTGATAATATCTGTCCAGAATATTATACTATGTGTACTGTGCTTTGTGGTGTTCCAGATTTGGATTGTGCTGATCCTATGTATGGTTGTCCAGGAAGTCATACTTTATCAGATATTTCAGGAATAGTTTTTGAACAAGAGGCAGCTGATTCAGAAACAATGGTTGAGAGTGTAGGAACAACTGTTGAATTATTAGATGGATACAATACATCTATTTCTGCTTATGAAACTACTGTAACAGATGCTTCTGGTTATTATGAGTTTGTTGATATTCTTGCAGATGTTTATAATGTTAGAGCTATAAAAGATAGTTATAATCCTGACATGGAGTTTGTTAATGCAACAGTTGATAATATTACTGATCTTTATCTTTATAGAGATGACTCGTGCGATGCTAATTGTACCAGGGGAGATGGTAGATGTCATACTGATTGTTCAGGGATTGCTGGTTGTGACTTTGATGATGAGATTAATGATGAAGGTGAAACAGCTATGGAAATTTGTGATAATCAGGTAGATGGATGGGAGAAAGTGTTTAATGATACTCACACAATACTTTGTTGTGGCGGGTCTCCAGAAAGAATTGCAACATTAGAAAGTTTAACTCCGTCGCCAACTTCTGGTCCAGAACAGATTCATACTTTTACAAGATTAATATCACTTAAAGGAAAGGTTGTTACAATGTTTGTGACATTGTGGGAGGATTAAAATGAAGAAATTATTTTTATTACTGGTTTTATTGTTGTTGGTTGGGTGTGGAGGAGAGGAAGAAGTTGAACCTAGTATTTGTGATGATTTTAATGGAACAATGAAAGAGAGATGTGAAGAACAGATGGAATATGCAGAAATAGTTAGTTCAGGTAATGTCGAGGAGTGTGAGAAACTTGATGATGCTGAGATGTGTGTAATTGCTATTCAAACTGAGCCTACTGACGATTTTGATAATTTATTAAATGGAGAGTGTGATGCAATAGAAAGTGAAGGATTGAAAAGTCAATGTGATGACCAAGAGTTGTATAGGCAAGCTCTTGAGGAATTAGATGTAGAAAAATGTGAAATGGTAGAAGATGTAGAGATGTGTGAAGCAGCTGTTGAGTTAAATATTGCGTTAGATGCAGATGATGTTGAGTTGTGTTCTACAGATTCATGTAGAGATTCGTTTTATAATGTTAAAGCAAAAGATGATAAATCTTATTGCGAGAATATAGTTAATGAAAGATTAAAAGAGTTATGTTTTGAGGTG
>CAYVNO010000026.1:2809-25721 GCA_964452935.1 uncultured Methanosarcinales archaeon
ATCTTATTGCGAGAATATAGTTAATGAAAGATTAAAAGAGTTATGTTTTGAGGTGGTTTAGAATGAAAAAATTAATTGTTTTGTTGATAGTTTTGTTGTGTGTGAATGTTGTTGTAGCAGTAAATGAATATTGTTTGGAAGATACAGAAAGTGATGCGATGAATGGTGAACCTATTTATGATGAGGTAGGAACTGTAACAACAAATCAAGGAACAATTTATGATGATGCTTGTGATAATAATAATTATATTCGAGATTATTATTGTGAAGCAGGATTAGTTGTATATGAACAATATGACTGTCGAAATGAATATGGTTCATGTTATTTAGGAAGATGTGTTGAGTGTAGGAATGATAATGTGTGTGATGGTGTTTGTGTAGATTATGAATGTGTTGAGTGTGAGGTTGATGGTGATTGTGCAGACGGATATACTTGTGAGAGTAATGTTTGTGAAGCAGAACCTGAAGTTGCAGGACATGCAGCAGGTGATTTGTCGCCTGGAGCTTTTGCAGACGGTACTTATACTTTTTCAAATACTGTCACTACTAGTTCTCCAGCGTTGAGTGTTATTAGTACTGAGTCAATGAGTACAGGAGTTTATGCACAGTCAGATGCTTTTTATGGGGTTTATGGTTATTCTCCTAATTATGCAGCTGTTGTTGGTGGTTCTGTTTCTTCTATGGGTCTTTGGGGATATTCTTCATCATACTATGGTGTTTATGGATCATCTAGTTCAAGTTATGGTGTTTATGGGTATTCATCTACTAGTAATGGTGTTTATGGAGAGACTGATGGAACTGGACAATATAGGGGCGGTGTAAAAGGAAAAGGATATGGTGATGCTTCTGGTGTTTATGGTAATTCAGAAGATGGTTATGGTATCTTTGGTTATTCAACAGAGAGTAACGGTGTTTATGGTAAATCTGTAAATGGCGATGGAGTTTATGGAAGAGGAGCTAATGTTGGAGTTTATGGTCATGGTGATAGTGTCGGTGGTGCTTTTGAGACAGGCGGAGATTATGGAGTCTATGTCGATATGAGTGGTGCTGATACTACTAGTTATGGTGTCTTTGTTGATGAAGGTGCGTTTGCTGGTGTTTATGCTAAAGGTACTACAGGTGTTTTTGGATATAGTGATAGTACAGACACTCTTGAATGTGGTTTGCAAGGATTTAACTCATATAATGGCGGTGCAACTGGTTACATTGGATGTAAAAATTACGGTGCATACATCGAAGGTCTTGCTTATGGTACATATACTGAAGGTAATACTTATGGACTTAAAGCAGTAAGGTTGGATTCTGGTAATGGTTGTGCAATCCAAGCAGAACATGATGTTAGTGGTGTATCAGCTAATTTGGGTTGTAATTCATATGGATTAAAGACAGATGATGATATTTATGTTGGTAATTGTGCACATGGTTGTGATGTTGCTGAGGCGTTTGATGGAGACACTTCATTAGAACCAGGAGATGTTGTTGTTATTGATCCAAGCAATACTAAATCGATGATGTTGTCAACTAAAGAATATGATACAACTGTTGCTGGTGTTGTTTCAACAAAACCAACGATAATTATGGGTGGTGCTGAAGATAGGATTCCTCTAGCATTAGCTGGTGTTGTTCCTACAAAGGTTACTGCAGAGAATGGTGCAATAAAAATAGGTGATTTATTAACAACTTCAAGCACATCTGGACATGCAATGAAATGCAAAGATGCAAATAAGTGTGCTGGAGCACTAATTGGAAAAGCCTTAGAACCTTTAGATAAAGGAAAAGGTGAAATCATAGTGTTAGTAGCACTTAGTTGAGCAAAAAGCTTAAATATAACCTTTCATGTAAAGTGATGTAGATGAGAATAAGAAAAAAAGAGGATTTGGAATTTTTAATAGATAAATATACTAGTAAAGGTTATAAAAGACAGCAGTTCAATAAACAACTTAGTTTTATCATGTTGTTTTTAGTAATTTTTTCTTTAACAGCTTTTTTTGCTACAAATTTTATTGATAATGAACTACCTGTGTTACAAGGGTATGTTGCTTATCAGGTAGATAACACTGTTGGTGGTACAGTAGATGGTGTTGCAGAGTTTAGAAATGAGGTTAGAGAAAGTGATGACTTAGCTGTTATTAAATTATTTTTTTATACTGTTTGGATAATTGTTGTTTTAGTTGCTTCAGCAATCTATTACGAATTCAAACGTGATTAATTTTTCTTTATACTTATTAGGTCTCCAATAGTTAGTGGACCTGTTTTTGTGTTGTATTTTCTTTCTTTTCCTTCTTCATGCTGTTCTACAATTTTTACTCTAAGAAATTTTTCAAGTTTTCTTGCTAACCTTATACTTGGTTCTAATTTACCTGATTCTAAGTTGTTTATTACAGACTCTTTTTCTGCAATCATTTTTGCAAGATCTTGTTGTTTCATATTCATTCTTTCTCTTTTTTGTTTGATTATATTAGAATATTTTGGGGTTATGATCATTATAATTTCTTTTCTTACTAACTCAATCTTTTCTTCTTTTTTAGGTTTCTTTTCTCTGACTGGAGGTCTTATTGCTTTGATTACTTTGCCGAATTTACCACATGGCCTACATACATTTAGTTCACAGCCTTCTACTTCTGTCAGAAATAGGTTTGTATCCTTTCCACACATTTCACAGATCATAGAATATTTAGTTGTTTTTATGGATTTATATATTTTTTCACTCACACATGACTTTGATTGCTATAGTGGCATAGCTACCTTTTGGTAGTCTAAATTTGAGTTTGTTGTTTTGTTTTATTTCTAAATCATCTATATTTGCTATTAAATCTCTAGTGTTTCCTGAACAGCTTAATCCAGGGATTTGTCTTATTATAAAATCTCTTAGGGTTAATCCTTCTTTTTTTAGTATTTTAGAAACATCTTCTTCTGTGTCAAAGCCAATGATTGGGATTTTTTTATTTTTTATTTTTTTATTAGGGAATAAGAGTTTTCCTATGTTGTATTTTACTTCATAGTGTTTATGTTTTTTTACTTCTTCTTTGCATAGTTCGTTGAATATATAACTTTGGTATGCGTGTGTGTACATAGTCATTATTTTCTTTGGGAGTGTCCTTATTGCTCCGATGTAATCTGTTGGTTTGTTTTCTAAATGTTGTTTTACTGTTTTGTGTTGTATTAGTTCAGCTGCTTTTTTGAAATCTTTTTTTATTAATAATTTTCCTATTATATGATTATTTTTGTTTATACCAAATCTTTGATCATCGAAATAATTTATTATGAAATCTTTTTTTGTGAATTTTTTAACTTCTCTCACTGTTATTTCAAATTCGTTTGCTTCTAGTTGTCCTAGGGAAATCCTTTCTTTTCCTTTTCCTATGTATTTTATTTTAATATCTTCTCCGATGTAATCTATCTTTTTTCCGTTTGGGATTGAGATGTATTGTTCTGTTATTGCTCTTTTGTCTTTTGTTCCTGCAAAATTTATTAGTTTAGATTTTGTTCTTGTTAGTTTTGAGACAATTTCTATGGCTTTCATTTGATCCATATCTTTTTTCCAGAGTTTGTAGTATGAGTAAGGACCTTCTTTTATTTCTAAGTCTAATATCTCCCTTACTATGAAATCTTCTGGCTTTTGTTTTATTATCATATTGTGTTGGTTTATTTGAGTGTTTTTAAGGTTTTCCCAAAAATTTATAAATAATCATGTTGATTATTTTTATATGAAGGATAAAGCTTTCAATATTGTAAAGAAATATGCTGTGATAGTTGTGATAGCTGTTTTGTTTGTTCTCTTTAGCTTTAGTGTTGTTGAGTTGATTAAAGAGAGGCCTGAGTATGAAGATTATTGTGATAGGTTTGAAACTAGACCTCTATCTCCTGACTATTTAGAGGTTGATTGTGAGGATTTTGGAAGGCCTTCTGAGGTTGAGTCTGATGATTGCCATGAACGAGGAGGATATATTGCTTATAGTTATGACTCAAATGGTTGCCCTGCTTCTTATGAGTGTGATATGTGTGCTGCGGTTTATGAAGAGCTACAGGAAGACCACAGATTTATGGGATTTATAGTTACAAGTGTTTTGGGTTTGATTGCTATTTTAGTTGGTTTGTATGCAAAAACAAAGAATGTTGTTGTTCAGTGGGTTTATTCTGGAATTATAATTGGAGGAATTCTTTCTATCTTATTTGGAACAATGACTTATTTCGATGATATGAGTAGGTTTTTGAAACCATTTATTCTATTGGCTGAGATGGTGTTGATTATTCTAGTTGCTATTAAGACTTATAAGAAATAGTTGTTCTAATAAAATTTATAAGTGTGGCAGAGATTACAGATTAAGTGTCATTAGTGGGCCATTTAAATCAAAAATTAAATTAAGAATTCTATCTAATAATGTTATGATCTTTATTTCTTTTTTTGAACATTTTGTAGACCGTATATCTAATTCTTTCTGCAGGATTTCTTTATTTTTTCCGAATTCTACCATTTTATTGAATTCAAATTTATAAAACAAGTCATAGAAAGCTTTTTGAAATTCAGAAATATTTTTTATAATTGATCTGATTTGATTGTTCACTTTAATTTTGTTTGTGGAAGCATAATCAGCCAGATCTTTGTATCTATCTACAACTTTCTCAAGCTGTTCAATAATTGTATACAAGGGAGATATTCTTTTGAACTCAGTATCAAATCCCATATTAATTGCTCTTCTGCAATAATCAGCATATTTATCTGATTCAATTTTCATTAATGTTGTACTTTTCAACCATCCGAATTCATTCTTATCTATTGCGTTAGAGACATCAGAGGACATTTGGTTTAAGATAAAGAATAATCTTTTAAGCATGTTATTGAACTCTTCAAAATTTGGTTGCGATACATTTTTTATTAATATGTTGTTTTTTGCCTGATTCACTATTTCAAAACCTGAAAATTGTTCTCTTACCAAATCTTGAACTGTTTTTAATTCTTCGAATGAGCCGAATTTGATATTAACTTCATCATAACCCGACTTAAAGGTTGCACCAATTATCTTTTTTATCATGGGTTTTGAATTAGAAATATCTACATCAATTTTTTGAGGTTTATAATGTTTTTTTGTAGATATAATTATTTTTTCATTTAATTCATCTAATTCAATCTCATCGCTTTTTTTGAGATTGTTTTTTTTAACCCATTTAATTGGTAGAGATATAGTTAGTGAGGATAGTCCATGCTGTATCAGTTTTCTTCTCATAATTATATCTGATCTTAACATATTTATAAATCTTTCTAAAAATGTATTCAGAATATATTAAGTATACATTAAATTAATATAGTATATTCATTGATTAATATAAAATGACAGAATATAAAATACAATTAGATCACTATGAGCCTGGTTGTGGATGTGGTTGTGATGATAATGATCTAAATATTGCAGATCAGAATTTTCATAAATCATACTATTTTTCTGGGACTCTTGAAGAAGCTGAACAAGAGTTAAAAAGACTTAAAAAAAGTGCATGTCCTTCTTATGGGAATCAGTGGAGTTTAGCTGAGATATGTAATGAAAATGAGAAATAGAAATGTGTGCTATTGTTTATGAAGGGGATCACCAGTTTATTGGCCGCAATTAAGACTTATAAGAAGTAGTTACATAATAAAATTTATAATAATGTTCTGATTCCAATAATTTATGAAAAATCAGTTTTTAAACTTACATCAGATAATCCAATTAGTTAATCAACCAACTAGAGATGCAATTATTGATGCATATATCCAAAATGCTGAATTAATTGCGCAGACTCCAGGAGCAAGAATAAAACATCAGGCATGGGATGGTGGATATCTGGATCATGTTGTGTATTCTATTAATTATGGAATTGCATTGCATAATTTGCATAAAGAGCTAGGTTTTAGACCAGGCCATAATGAAGGCGATATTGCTGTTGTTATGTTATTGCATGATTTTGGAAAAGTTGTAAGATATAGAAAATGTGGGGATGGATGGGGTTATGTTGAAAATCCAGATCAAGCAGAACATGATTTCTTTGATTCTATTCTCGAGTCACATGATTTTCAATTAACTGATAACCAAAAGAATGCACTCGAATTTGTCCATGGCGAAGGTTCTAAATATACACCTAAAGGCAGATTAATGTTGCCTTTAGCAACAGTTTGTCATCAAGCTGATGTTTGGAATGCAAGATTTTCTCCAGATAATCCGTTATCTAATGGTCAAGATCCTTGGGAAGGAGCATACAGACATTCTGAAAAAGAGGATTTAGTTGGATTTATTATGGCTTTATCTCAATATAAAAGTTCTTAGAATGGGATTTATGTATTTCATAATTGTATTTACAGTTAAGACTTGTAAGAAGTGAGTTTGTAGTCCTTAACTTCAATTCTATTTAAAGAAATAAAAAATTATTCTCTGCAACTTTGTAGAACAAAGTTACAGAAATATCTTACCCCAGTCATTAATGCTTCTTCTTTGAAATCAAAACTTGGTTGATGTATTGAGCATTCAGCTGGATTTCCTGTTCCTACCACTCCAAAACAAGTAGGGATTCCTGCTTCTCCATAATAGGAAAAATCTTCTGATGCTCTTATTATTGGAACTTCAGATAGATTTACCAGGGGGTTTTGTTCTGATGCAGACATTACTCTTGCAGTTACTTGTTCATCATTAACAACTCCTAGGTATCTCATAAACATTGGTGGTTCTGTTCGGTCATAGCCTGTTGTGAGGTTATAGCTAACACCATATCTATCTTTTAATCCTTCTAGATGTTTAGTTAATTTTTCAATAACTAAATCTTCATCTGCTTGACTAAATGTTCTTAAACCTCCAACAAAATATTCTGAATCAGGTAAACAATCTTGCATACTCACTACTCCTTTGTTTGTAAGACGTAGAACTGCTTCTCCAATATCTTCTTTGTGTTTTTCTAGGACTGAATAGAAATGACTTAAGAAGTTTGCAGCTGCAGGTCCAGGATCATTACATTTTTCAGGGAATCCGCTATGTCCTCCTGTTCCATTTATTTCAACTTTGAATCCAAGATATCTTGCGGTCATAACACCTGGTCTTGTCAATACTAATTTTTCTGGTGCTCCCATTAGTAGATGTAAACCCAACATTGCATCTACTTCACCAAGTTGTTCAAGTAGTCCGTGATCAAGTAGGTCTTTAGCACCAGCATACCCTTCTTCGCCAGGTTGGAATAGGAATTTAACTGTTCCGCTATACTGATCTCTCATCCCGTTTAGCACATACATTGCTCCTAAGACCATTGCCATATGACCGTCATGACCGCATGCATGCATTTTTCCTGTATGTTCAGAAGCAAAATCTAATCCAGTATCTTCTGTTATATTTAATCCGTCCATGTCTGCTCTTAGAACAGTAGTTGGGCCTTCTCCGTTTTCAAGTGTTGCAACGATTCCTGTGTCTTTAGAACCTAATGTAATAAATGGGAGGTCCTCTCCTTCAATCTTTTTTATTAGGTAATTTTTTGTTCTATGTGTTTTTAATCCTATTTCTGGTATTCTATGGAGATATCTTCTAGAAATAAGTATACTATCGTGTGTACTAACTAAATTTTCTTCTAATTCTGAATTTACTCCCATATCTATCCCCTCACTTTTAAATTGTCTAATTGTTGTCATGAAGGTTTTTGCAGCAGTTTATATTGTTTTTGGACTTTCTTTATAAACCTTTTTAAACAATAACTTCAATTTCATTTAAAACCTTAGCCAAGTATTTATATATGTTTGATCTACTAGATTATATCAACTACTAAAGGTGATAAATATGAAAAAAGTAATAATTGGAATTATGGTGTTATTGAGTTTGTTTTTATTAGGTTGTAATGAAGTGGATGTGGTGCCTGATGAGCCACTTGTTGTTGAGTTTGGTGAAGATTTGCCTCAGTTTGAGTCTTGTGATGCGTTGAATAATGCGTTTGAAGAGGCAAGAGATGAAGGTGGGTTTTGGGATGAAATAATGGTTGAAGAAGCTTCTTTAGATATGGCAATGCCTACTGCTGCTAAAAGTGCAACAAGAGATTATTCTGAAACAAATGTTCAGGTAGAGGGTGTTGATGAGGCAGATATAATCAAGACAGATGGAGAATATATCTATGTTATTGTTGGGAATGAGTTTTATATTGCAAAAGCTTATCCTGCAGATGATGCAGAAATCTTATCTAAGTTAGAGTTTGATGATTTCTATCCAAATGAGATTTTTATTTATGAAGATAATGTGATGTTGTTTGGAAGATCTAATTATGAAGTTGATTATGATCTAGAGGATAGAAGAGAACCTTCTCCATATTACTTTAGTGCGACAACTGTAAAACTTTACGATATTTCTGATAGAGAGGACCCAGATTTAATAAGGACATTTGATTTTGAAGGGAACTACTTATCTTCAAGAATGATTGGAGATAATGTTTACTTTGTTCTGAATAGTTATCCAAGGTATTATGATACAGTAGTCCTTGAGGATGCTATTGTTCCAAGATTTAGGGATTCAATGAATGATGAAGAGTTTGTTGCAACTACAAAATGCGGGAATGTTAAATATTTTGATGAACATTATGCATCAAGTTTCTTAACATTAGTTGGTATGTCAATTAGTGATGTGGATGCAGATGTAAACAAGGAATTAATTGTTGGTTCAGGACAGAATGTATATGCATCTCTAGAAAACTTTTATGTTGCAGAATCCTATTATAACTACGGTTTTTGGTTAGATAGTGAGGAGGAGAAAACATTTATCCATAAATTTGAGTTAGATGATGGAGATGTTGATTATGATGGAAGTGGTTATGTTCCAGGTAGAATTTTGAATCAGTTTTCAATGGATGAGCATGATGAACATTTCCGAATTGCGACAACTGTTGGACATGTTTCAAGAGATGGAGAGAGCTATTCAATGAATAATGTTTATGTTTTAGATGAAGACATGGATGTTGTTGGAGAGCTTGAAGATTTAGCACCTGGAGAAAGAATTTACTCTGTTAGATTTATGGGTGAGAAAGGATATGTGGTTACTTTTAAGAAAGTTGATCCGTTATTTGTGATTGATTTAAGTGAACACGATAATCCAACTGTATTGGGTAAGTTAAAAATACCTGGATACTCTGATTATCTGCATCCGTTTGATGAGAATCATATAATTGGGATTGGAAAAGATACTGTTGAGGCTGAAGAAGGAGACTTTGCTTGGTATCAAGGAATAAAGATGGCAATCTTTGATGTTTCAGATGTTGAAAATCCGATTGAGATGCATAAAGTAATAATTGGAGATAGAGGAACAGATTCAGATGCTTTACACAATCATAAAGCGTTCTTGTTTGATCGTGAGAGGGAATTATTAGTTATGCCAATAACTTTAGCTTTGATTGAGGACAAAGAAGATGCAGCAGATAATGAGCGAGGAGAGTATGTTTTCCAAGGAGCTTATGTGTTTGATATAAACTTAGAAGATGGCTTTGAGTTAAGGGGAACAGTAAGTCATTATGATGACGACGACGTTTACTTAAAGTCTGGTTATTACTTTTATGGAGATAGTAATATCCAAAGGAGTTTGTATATAGAAGATATTCTGTATACAATGTCAAACACAAGACTGCAGTTGAATGATCTAGATAGTTTGGAAAGATTAAGTGAGCTGAACTATGATGACTTTGAGATGGAAGAGGAAGAAGGAGAGTTTAACTGGGGAGTTGTTTATGGTTAATTTTTTTCTTTTATATATAATGCCGACTTCGTCGGCATTATAAGACATTTGCTAGTTAATACTAAACTAGCAAAGTTTTAGTTATATTTATATATCATAAGTTCTAAACTTTTTGTATGAGATATATATTATTAGTTTTATGTTGGGTATTATTGTTTTCTGTAGGTTGTGCTCAGGAAGTTGCTGTGGAAAAAGATGTTGAAAGATATGTTGCTTTTTCTTTGAATGTTCAAGAGTTTTTATTTGTTGAAGAAGGAATTGAGACTGTAAATAGAGTTTTAGATGTCCATACAGAATATGGTGTGCCGATAGAGATATTTCTAACAACAACTTCTGTGAGTATTTTTGAAGATGAAGCTCCTGAACTTTTTGAAAGGTTTAATTCTGATTTAGTTTCTGTTTCATATCATGTTAGACCTCCTTCTCCTTATTATCCTAAATATGATCATATTGGGTTAGAAGAGATGAGTGAGGAAGAGGTTTATGATGTAGTTGTTAATTATGAAGAACATGCTTTGGATTTGAATACTGGTGGTGTGTTAGAGGATGCAGGAGGGTATGAGCATCTTAAAGAGATTATGGGTTATGCTCCACAAACAGTTGGGATGCAGACTAGTTCTTCTAGTATTGCAAGAGTTTTTAGAGAGAAAGGAGTTGGTTTTTTTGTTGTGCATGGTAACTCTATGACTCCTTATGATTCTGGAGAGTGTTTGTTTATTAGGGAGAACTATAATGTTGGTGATAAAAGATATGATGTTTATGTGAAGCCAGAGAATGTCGAGATTAAGTTATTTCAGTGTTTAGGTCTTGAAATTGGTGAAGTGATTGAGGATGGGTTTTCTCATTTTGATGACACTGTTTTTATGAATATTAAGATGCATGATAATGATTTTTATTCTTCAAAATCAGCATGGACACATGTTTATTTAGGAAAGAATAGAAAAGGTTTTGGCCAAGAAGATTTTAATTATTTAGATTTTAAGGATGAATCATTGCTTCTTTCAGAGGAATCACAAGAAGAGATGTGGTCTTTATATGAAGATGCTGTTGAGTATGCTTCTCAATTTAATACAATAAATTCTTTTGATATTTAGTTATCCAGCAAATGCGGCGGCAAGCATTAATACATAGAAGAAAAAGTTTATGGCTAAGTATGTTAGTATTATTGATGTTATTAATACTATTTTTAGCCATGTTTTCTTAAGATTATTTATTATCCAATATATTAGAGACCCAATTAATGCGGCAGATATTGTTGGTAATATTAAAGCAATTATTGGTCCTATTATTTGACATTCTCTCCCACATACTGTAATTATTATGAAAAAGAATAGTCCAAAAATAAATCCTGAGATTATTTGCAATACGTTGTTTCTTGGAATAAGATTAAATTCAGTGGCTGTTTGTATCACTACCAAGACTAATGCTATTGTTAGCCCTATCCAAAATCCAAGATTAAATATTTTTTTAATTATATTCTCCTCTCAAAACATTACCAATGACTTCATTCTTTGTTTCTGCAGGGTCTGTTCGAACATTTATTGCGAATGATATAAGATTAATTGGGTTAATGTTTGCTGCGTTGTTTAGGATGTTTAATGCATCCATTATTGGGATGTATAATGTTACATCTGCGTTGCTGTATTCTCCTTCATCAATGCTTGTTATTTTTCCGTCATTGTCTAGCATTACTTTTAAGTATAGGTTTTCATCGTCCTCAAATACTAGGTTTGCTTTGTCAAAATCACTCATTACTTTTGTAAAGAATTCGTTATTATTAATGAAATAGACAACTGCTTCTGCATTTATTCCGTATTCGTCTCCTGCATCTGTTTGAACGATTGTGTTTTCAATCTCTTCGATTACTTCTGGTTCTTGTTCTTCAATCTCTTCTGGTATTTCCATCTTAGGTATTTTGTACTCTTCTTTACATTCGATTGAATCTAAGACTTGGTTTTTTATTTCTTCATATTCTTCTTTATAATTTTCTTCTACACAGACTACTGCAGTTATATAACTTTGATAGTTGCAGTAGAGAATATTTGAGTTTGTTAGTAATGTGTTGTTTTCATAAGGTCCTCTGTATTTCATTGTGTATTCTTCATCTGTTATTTTATCTGAGTCTATTAGTTCAGTTTCATCTTGTGTTTCTATTGCTAGTTCTAGCCAATTAATTAAATCTTCAGGTAGTGCGTTGTGTTTGTTAACTAATACTGTGCAGTATCCTTCTGTTGCTGCTAGAATATTTTCTTCACCAAAATGTCCTGTTATATCATTCCATTCTGGGTATTCTATTTCGAAATCTTCTTCTTCGAATGTGTTGTATTCGAGTTCTTTTTCTTCTTTGCATTCGATTGAGTCAAAGACTGTTTTGTAAATTTCTAGAACTTCTTGTTCACCGATTACTTGTTCAATGCAAACAACGTTTACTAGGTGTGCTTTATTATTGCAGTCAACTATTTTTATTTCTGAGATTAGGTTATGTTCGCCATACTTAGTTATGCTTTTTATGAATAAGTCTTCATCAATACTTTCTGATGATAATGTGTTTGGTGTTGTTTTTAGTGCGTTTGTGAAAGAAGAGTACCAGGATTCTGCTGGAATTGTTTCTGAGTTTACCATAATTGTACAGAAACCTTTTGAGACACTAACTTCAGCACCTTGTTCAGTTTGATTTGTTATAGGCCAATCTGGATATTTGACTGAGAAATCTTCATCAATGTATGTTGAATAGTTGAATTCTTCTGAGAGGATGTTAACTCCAGGATTATTACAACTTGTTAAGATTAGCAGTGAGAACAGTAAAATTGGTATTATTTGCTTCATATTTGCTGTTTAGTAGGTAAAATATATAAATGTTTGTGGGATTTCAAGGTTAACAACAGGATAATCCCTATTTCATAGTGGATTATACAAGAATAATCTCGACTTCAAAAATAATGCCGAGCTAAAGTCGGCATTATTGAGCTTGATTTCATCAAGCATCGGGATTATTAAGCATTCAAAATCACAAAATACCGGCTTTGTCGATATTTTGCAATTATTAAATGAGCCTGTAGCCTAGTCTGGATAGGTTTTAGGATAAATAGGGCGACAGCCTCCTATTTCAAATCGGAGATTTGTAATCCTTCAAAAATTCCGTTTTAGAAGTAAGCTGTAGACCGAGGGTTCGAAATTGGGTAGCGAGCGTTGCTACTCAACGCAAGTCCCTCCAGGCTCGTTTTTTTCTTAATCAAATATCGAAATGCATATAAATATCTATTCTTCATATTTTCTCATGTTTACACCAACACACTTAAAACAAGGATTAATGATTGCCAGAAGGGCTTTTATAGGGAATTCTAAGGCTTATCCTAGATATAGGGGAGGGGCTGAGCAGATATGTGGGAGTATTGTTAAGAAATGTTATAATGGAACCTATTTTAGAACATCTACTGGGCATTTTTCTACGTTCTGGATGAGGGACTTTGGTATTTGTGTTAGGGCGTTAATGAATCAAGGATATAAGAAAGAGGTTCATAAATCATTGCAATATGCTTTAACTGTTTATTCAAGGGAAAATAAACTAACAACAACAATATCAAGAGATGATAAGCCTTTTGATGTGTTTACTTATTCTCCTGATACGTTGGCTTTCTTAATTAGAAGTTTAAGGGTCTCAGAAGCAAAGGATTATATTGAGATTTATAAGCCGTTCTTAAGACAGGAGATTTTTAATTTCTTTGATACTGTTGTTGATCAGAATACTGGGTTAGTAAAAACAAAGGATTTTTCTTCGATGAAAGATAATGCAAAGAGAAAATCTTCTTGTTATGATAATTGTATGGTTGCGATGTTAGCTTCTGATTTGAAAAAATTAGATTTAGATGATCCTTTTGAGGGTTATAATTATAAAAAGATTATTAAGGATAATTTTTGGCAAGGTTATTATTTCTATGATGATTTGTATTCAAACTATGTTGCAGGGGATGCAAATACGTTTCCGTTCTGGTGTGGTGTGTTTGATGACAGATCAATGTTTAATAAGGCTTTGAAATCAATGAGAGAGGCTAAGTTAGAAGATCCATTTCCGTTGAAGTATACTGCAGATAAGAAACATAATTTTAGATTTCCACAGTCATTGTTTGCTTCTAATTATCAAGGGAATTCAGTCTGGATTCATTTGGGACTGTGTTTTTTAGATGTTGTGGCTAAGTTTGATAAAAAATTAATGAAAGAGTATTTGAGAAAGTATACAGAGGTTATTGAGGAGAACAGGAATTTCTTAGAATTGTTTAAAACAAATGGTCAACCATATAAAACATTCTTTTATAGAGCAGATGAAGGGATGTTGTGGGCTGCAAAGTATTTAGAGCTGAAGAAGATTTAATAATGGTGTATTTTCTTGATTAGGTTATCTGCATATTTTGCTTTTTTTTGCATAGGATTATGGATGATTTCTTCAAAGCTTGTTGCATCACTGGCATTCTCTACAAAAGAAGAAAAAACTGGTAATACAAAAGCAGCGGCATATGAAAGATAAGACACAATTTGGGAGAGTCCATCAGATACCTCTGGTGAATTTCCAAGCCGATTTAACTCATAAGCAATTGTAATAAATATTGGAACAGCTGCAGGAAGCATGACTTTAGGCATTAGTAAACCGTAGTTTGTTCTTTTCTTTATTGCTTTCAAAGCTTCTTTTTCAGAAGCTGGGATCATATTAGCTGCATAAAAAGATCTAAAATATTCTAATCTTTGATCAATTGATAATCTTTCAGAAAATTGGTTCTTTTCAAGCCAACCCATATAACTCCTAAATAATTTTCTTCTTTCTATCTCTGGAAAACTAGAAACAACTTCTTGAAATGTAGTTTCTTGTGTCCAATACGGAATAAACTCTGGATCAGAGTCTGCTACTTGATCATAATGTGATCTCAACAGCGTTGCAGCTCTAGAAATATTGTCTGTTAACTCAGCTCTTCTCAAGGATAAATCAATAACATCTTGTTCATGTGAAACAACAACAGGTTCTAAAGCAGCAATTAAACCTAAATCTAATGCATTGCTTCCATCAACTATTGTTTGATAATCTGCAAGGAAATTTATAGTACATTCATCTAATTTGACTAATTCTACAGACATAAAGAACTTAACTTTTTTCTTAATTAAATAACTATTGTCAAAGAAAAGTTAACTTTTTAGTTAAATTTATATATTGAAGTATTATCCTTATTTTATGATTTTGCCTGAGAGAAAAAATCCTTCAACAAAAGAGTTGATTATTGAAGTAATATCAACTAATTTTGACGCTACTGCTAAAACCATTTATAATAAGATTAGGCATTCTAAGAAATTAACTTACCATGCTGTTTTTAAGTTATTGAATCAGATGGTTAGTGAAGGTATTTTAATAAAAGAAAAGATGATTTATTCTTTGGATCCGGAATGGATAAAAAATACAAAAGAGTATTTCCAAAAACTTGAGTTATCATACCTAAATAAACAGGAATCTTTACTTATTAACAAAGATTCTAGGAAGTTTGTATTGCCGTCATTACATGAAGGGTTTATTATGTTAATGAGGGCTATGGAACGAGGAGTATTTGGAGATAGTAAGATTGTTGTTGGACATTTCTCACATTTATTATTGATCCTTCTTTCTGAAGAAGAGACTAATCTATTAAAAAGATCAGGGAAACAAAGAAAATTCTATTATCTTGTAAAAAATAACTCAAATATCGATAAAATGATTGCACATTATAATAAACATACTTTTAATTATAAAACTAAATTAGGGGTCCCATGTGCTGAACCATTTTATCTTTATGTATTGGGCGATACTATTATTCAGATCAATCTTCCAGTTAAAATGAGGGATGCAATGGACAGAGTTTATAATGAACCTACGTCTACAAGTTTATTTCCAAAACCAAAGAATAAGCAGATTACTACTTTCCTTAATGAGGTTGCACGTAAAAAAACAAAAATACATGTGCATGTGATAAAGAATCCTGAGGCGGCAAGAGATATTATTAAAAATACGTTGAAACATTTTAAATAGTGAATATCCAAAAACCATATATATCTGAATAGCTAGATGATTAATATGAAGTCAAATTATGTGTTGTCATATGATAATAAAAAGATATTTTATTTAGTCAATAGGATAAAAAAAGGAAGCTTTATATTCTTCTTACATGGTGCTGGGTCTAATCATTCAGTATTTAAACCTTTTTTTAAGGCGTTTAAGAATCAAAATTATATAGCAATGGATTACAGGGGACATGGTCATTCTGAGAATGCTGAAGTTAGTATTAGTGATATTATTGATGATATCTTGTTGATATTGCAGAAAGAGAAGGTAAAGAAAGTAAAGTTTATTGGGAATAGTCTAGGAGCAACAATTGCTTTGGAATTTTACAAGGCCTATCCTAGTTTGGTTGAAAAATTGGTGTTATTTACACTTTTTTCAAGAAGATATGTTAGATTCTCTTGGTTTTATGGTATTTTAGCAAATGTTTGTCATTTTTGGTTGAGACCGTTTAGGTTAAAGAGAAAATTAAAATTCCAAGATTATCATAAATATAAGAAAAGACCGATTTGGTATTATCCTTATTTAGACATAAGGGGAACTCCAGTTATTTCAATATTGAAGTTGGTGGTTGAGTTATTTAAAACACCGATTGATTTTAGTATAGTTAAGATCCCTAGTCTTGTTATAGTTGCAAAACATGATTTTTCAGCTAAGAATAAGTTAATTATTAATGATTGTAAAAAGAATAATGTTGTGTGTGAAGTAATGAATGGGAGTCATGTTGTTTTGACTAGGGAGTTTGAGAAAGCAATAAAAATAGTAAGAGGTTTTTTATGATATCAATAATTATTCCTGCACATAATGAAGGAAAGTATATTAAGAAATGTTTAGATTCAATTAAAGGAGATGATTATGAAGTTATAACTGTTTGTGATTCTTGTACTGATAGGACAGAGAAAATAGCGAAAAAGTACGGCAGAGTTTATAATGTGAAATATATGAATGTTTCTAAAGCAAGGAATTATGGTGCAAAAAAGGCAAAGGGAGATGTGTTGTTGTTTTTAGATGCTGATTGTGTTGTTAGTAAGAATTTATTGAAAGAGGTTCATAGATCGGTTATGAATGGTTATATTGGTGGCGTTACTAAAACATATTCTATTGAGGATTATTATAAATCGAAACTGATGTGGGCAATTGGCAATATTGGAAGATACTTTTTTATTACTGCTTCAGGAATGTTTTTCTGTAGGAAAGATATGTTTACTAGTTATGATGAAAAAAAGAAAGTTGCCGAGGATACGTTTTTGATTTTGGATTTAAAAAAGAAAGGAAAGTTGAAGTATATAACAAATTCGTTTATTAAAACATCTTCTAGAAGATTTGAAAAGAAAGGGTATTTGAAAACTATTTTGTGGATGTATTCGGGGTTCTTTCGTGCTTATCTGCGATAAGCACTTTGGTCCTCCCCACTATCTAACAATGCTCTAGTGTCCCACCCCAACATTGTATAAATGTTATTTCACAAAACAATAAAACTTATAAAGAAGCATGAAGTTGAATTTTCTTATGGATTCTCCAGAAACTACTGTGAAATTTGCAAGGATACAGAGCCCTTCTTCTATTAATTTGTATAAACAGTGTCCACGTCGTTATTATTACTCTTATATTAAGAAATATCCTACTAAACCTAGTATCTATTTAATCAGAGGAAGTATAGTTCATTCTGTGTTAGAAGATTTCTTTAAATTAGATCCAAATAAGCTTTCGACAGAAAACTTTGATTTTGTCTTAAAGATTTTTATCAATGATCTGTTAAATCAGCATTGGATTAAGTCAAAGAATGAGTTTAATAAGTTGGATATGGATCAGACAATGTTAGACTTTTATCTTATGGAATCAAGGGGCATGGTTAAGACATTTATTAATAACTTTTTATTTAATTTAGATAAAGAGATTAAAATTCGTGGTTTAGTGGAAGGGTTTAAAAAATTAACACCAATAACTGAGAAACTGTATAGATCAGAGAAACATGGTGTTAGGGGATATATTGATGCGATTCAAGAGATTGATGGTGAAGTTAGTTTGATAGATTATAAGACATCTAAATCAAGAAAGATTAGTGATGCTTATAAATTACAGCTAGCGTTATATGCAATGATGTATGAAGAAAAACATGGAGTATTGCCAGCTAGAGTTGGTATTAATTTCTTAAAGTTTGGAGAAGATTTTTTAGAAGTGGATAGAGATTTAGTTAATTTGGCTAAATTAGAGTGTGAGTTAATTCACATGAATACACAATCAAAAGAGAAAGAGGATTATCCTAAAAAGAAGTCTGGCTTATGTAAATGGAGAAATGGCCAGTGTGATTTCTACCATTTATGTAAGTGATTTATTCTATGATAATAGGACTTTCTGTTAATTCAATGCTGTTTACTGTTAATGTTTCTGTGTCATGTGTTGTTGAGCTGTCTTCTATTATGTGTGTTACTAAAACTTCTGGTTTGTTTATGTACTGTCTGAAATCAATTGTTTCTGGTGCTCTTGCCCAGGCGATGTAAACTTTATTGTTATCGTTAGTGAATTCGAATAACCATACATTGTCTCCTCTTATTTTTTTAACAGAGTTATAATGTCCTACTTTGTCTACCATAAGTTTGAAATTATAGTATGCAGGTTTTGGTCCTGAATGGTCAACTAGTTCACATCCATTGAATAAATCGTTTGGTGAATGTGGTCCGTATGAATACCAGAACACCTTCTCAGCTCCTTTTGCAGCGTAGATTGCTAGTCTCTTTACAGCGTGCTGTGCTTGAAGTAGTTCGTTTCCTCCTGGTGAGATTTGTGATCCTTCATCACTACATGTTCCTGTTTCTGTGACCCAGATTGGTTTGTTTATATTGTGTTTGTCTAGAACTGCTTTGTATTCGTCATATCTTTCTTCTAGTGTTTCTTCAAAGTTATCTCCGTTGTCACCGCCCATGTATCCATAGTAATGGAAGTTTGCGATATCAAATGATTGGGTAGCACCTTTACTTAGGATTGAATCTAATGCGTCGATATTATCATAGAATGTCCAGTCTCCATCGCCACAGTTTGCTGTTATTAATACTTTTGCGTTTGGGTCTGCTTCTTTTATCCAGATGTAAGTGTTGTAAATAATATCATATTTTTCAGGAGCTGGAAGTCCTTCGTTTCCTCCTATTTCCCAATATTCTATTGTGTCTTTGTACCTCTCAACAACTGTTTTAACAAATTCTTCTGCGTCTTCTTTTTGTTGTGGATCTGTTAGATCCATGTTATGGGATGTTATGTAGTTAATGACATCTGCTTTAACTCCGCTGTTTGATTCTAATTCTTCTTTTGAGAATCCTCCGAATGGATAAACATTACCTACCATGCCATACATTGGATATATCCATGGATGTTTGTTATTTTTTATTACTGCGTCTAGTTTTTCAAAATTCCATGTGTCTTTTGTTGGTTGAATTTCATACCATGCAATTCCTGCACCAGGGTGTCTTAACCATACATAACCTAGTTTGTCGACATCTTTTGTTGCTGCATAGATATCTTGTACTGAGTTATAGTTTCTTGGGTAGATGTGAGCACCGACACCAAATCTTATTGAGTAATCTATATCATAATCTGTTGTTATTGGTGGTGTTTCTGGAGGTTGTTCATCTTCTTTACATCCAACTGTTATTAATAATATTAAGATTAATAATAGTGTTATTTTCTTCATCCTATTCACCTTGTATTAAATCTGCCATTTCGTGAACAGAGGCGATTTGGTATGTTTCATCTATGACATCTTCTGGCATTGTGAATGACTCAAGGTCTTCCCAGTCCGCTGGAGCACTATTTGGTTGCATATCTGGTAGTTGTGTATTCAAGCTTGGGTCAACATCGAGTACATATTCTGGGGAAGGGTTTATTTTAATCCATCCTCCGTTGTTTTTCCATCCGTCATATGCTTGATGTACATGTGATTTGTATGGGTCAATCTGTACATGGTCGTCGTTGCTTAATGCAAACATTCCTTTTAAGTCTGGGATGTTTTGTAGAGCTTGTTCATATAATCTTACAGATTCTCTTATGTCCCAATATTCTTTTGTTTCATCTACTGTTGCAATACCTTCTGGCCAGTTTCCTTTGAACACGTTGTTGTCTTCTAGTGCGTATGCTACTGGTCTTGAATAGACAACTTTTCCGTCGATGTCAAATGTGTCATAAGGGTATGTATCTAATCCAAAGTCTTCACCTATGTCTATCACATTGTTTTCATTTATATCTGGGACTGGGTGGCTGTAGAATGGTCCCATTTCTGCTGTGAAAACACCGTCTTGGTTTCCGTCGATAAATATTGGATAGATTGAGTTAGGGTCGTAAGCAATTTTACTGTAATCTACATTTATTACTAATTCTCCATATGATTCATAGTATGGGTTGAAATAGTTTGCTCTGCCTATAACCCCTTTTTCTAATGGTTGTAATAACATTCTTCCTAAGTCTCTTGTTGCTATCTGGGAGGATATTGGTGTTTCCCATTGGATTACATATTTTAGGTGTTCTGAGACATCTTCTTCTAAAGCTGCAACAGCTATTCCCATGTTTCCTCCGAATGAGAATCCAATTAATCCTATATTTTCTTTAAGTACTGGGAAATCAAATAGTTCGTCTATATATATTCCTTGTGCATCTGGGAGTTCTCCTGCTGCGTAAAGAATAACATCTTTTACAGCTGCAATACTATTTTCTCCTCTGTAATCATAGTAATTTCCATCTGATGTGTATCCACCATCCATTGATGTTCCTCCAGGGTATAAGAAATTGATTATTATCATATCATTTAAAGTAGGCATTTTTTTATTTCCTAAACCATCTGCTACATATCCTCCTTCACAATAAACTATTACTGGTGCTCCTTCTTCATAACGAGGATTACTCGGTACTTGTACTCTTAGAATAATTCTACCTTCTGGATCTCCTGTGCTTTCAGATTTGAGATAGACGGTTTCAAAATCAAGATTCTTTTTTATTTCTAATATGTCTGTTCCATTATTTGGTGTTTCTTCTTTGCAGAGTACTTCTTCTTTTTCATCTATAACTCCATCTTGGTTTATATCGCATTCATCTGCTGTTTGGTTGCATAATGATTCTTCTCGTTCATTTATGACTCCATCTTGGTTTATATCACATGGATCATATTCTTCATCTTTTTTACATCCGAATGTGAATGCAAGTAATGTTATTATTAATAATGCTGTTATTATTTTTTTCATTTTTATACCTCTTTAATATGCTATGTTGGTACTCTGTTATATATAATCCCTAACTAAATTCGAGATTATAAGACTTTGTTGGTGCAAAGTATATATAAAAGTTATCCTAAAATGTTATATATGACTTTGTTTTGCTCTTATGTATGGATTTGAAAAGAGAGCTTCCTGAGAATGTGTATAGTATAGTTAAGGATTTTGATGAGTTACGACCTTGTCAGGAGAAGGCTTTGAATAATGGGCTGCTGGAGGGGAAGAATTTGTTGATATGTACTCCGACTGGTAGTGGGAAGACGTTAGTTGCAGAGATGGCTTGTATGAACTCTATTTATAGAAAGATTGGAAAGGCTGTTTATATTGTTCCGTTGAAAGCGTTGGCTGCTGAGAAGTATAAGGATTTTAGTAAGAAATATCCAGATGTTAAGGTTGCGATGTCTATTGGTGATAGAGATAAGGCAGATCCTTATTTAGCTGAGTATGATTTAATTATAACTACTAGTGAAAAATTGGATTCTTTGATTAGACATCAGGCTGATTGGTTGAAAGATGTTAAAGTGGTTGTTATTGATGAGGTTCATTTGTTGAATGATGCTTCAAGAGGTCCAACTTTAGAGATCCTAATTACAATTTTGAGAAGAATTTTAAAGAATATTCAGATAATTGCGTTGTCTGCAACAATTGGTAATTCTGAAGAGTTAGCTAGCTGGCTTGAGGCAGAGTTAGTTGTTGATGATTGGAGACCAGTTAAACTAGAGCATGGGATTTATTTAGATGGAGAGGTTGAGTTTTACTAGATTGTAGAAATTCTTTCTTTGCAGATATTTTTTAATGCTTCTGAATCTAGTTCAGTGTATTTTTCAAAGAATTTTTGTTTAATGTTATTGGGAAGTCTTTCTTCTAGAGCTTGTTTTAGAGTGAATCCATTATTTGCTAATTCTAATGTTTTTCCCCAATAGTTTAATACTTCTTCTCTATATTCTTTAATTTGGAATGAACGTGATCCTGCATCATATATGGTACATCGTTCTAATGGGAAAGAGAGTGAGTTTAATTGGGATTGTTCAAACTCTGGTGATAAAAGACAATCTTTTCTAATTAGATCTGTGCCTGGGATTCCGATCTTTAATTCTGTTTTACTGTCGACAAGTTTGAATTTCCCTTCGAAATATATTATATGTACTTTGTTGAAGTTTTTGAATGTTTTTAGTTTTGGTAGAATGTTTTCGAACACTTTTTCTATTTTATGACAACCGATTGTGAAGAATATAATATCTTTCAATTCTGAGTCTGCTTTTTTTACCTCTTCATAGATTAAATTAATTCCTTCTTGCATTGTTACTCCTGTTGCAACAACATCTCCGATTAGTAATGTTGTTGGTTTTGGGAAGTTTAGTTTTCTATACATGTTTTCTTTTACTCCCCATCTTCCGTCTTCTTTAAATCTTTGAGAACTCATGAATGATGTGTTGTGTTTATTGAAATTGAAAGCAATGTTTAATGCTTCTCTTATATGAAAGTTTAGACTTCCTCTTAAGAAATTAAAGACACAGATGTTTTCTTCATTAGTTAAGATGTCTTTGAAGTGTTTTAGTGATTTTGCAACCGCCGTTTTTAGTTTTTCAGTGTATTCTACCCCAAGAACTTCTGGTTTGTTGCAAATATCTCTTGTTTCTGGTGTTGAGATTATGTATCTGTCAATCTCTTTTGGGAAATTGCTTTCTATTTTGTATATAGAGATGTCTTCACTTTGGTTTATTGTTTTTAATTGCATGGTTTCGGGGTTATTCTTGTTTTTTTATATTTTTTCTATTTAGGCGAAAGTTTTATATATGCTTTTATCGACAATTTAGTTATGGCTAGAGTTAGTTTAGAATTTTATATGGTTGTGATTGTTGCAT
>CAYVNO010000027.1:0-23553 GCA_964452935.1 uncultured Methanosarcinales archaeon
AGGAGCTTCTTCTACTGGAGCTTCTTCTTCTACTGGAGCTTCTTCTTCAGCAGGTTCTTCACCAAAGTCTTCAGATTCTTCTCCTTGTGGAATATCATCTTCAGGTTCTTCTTCAGCAGCTGGTTGTTCTTCATCTTCTTCAACATTTCCTGTTGATTGACCAATAACTTCTGCAAAACCAACTTTCTTGAGTACTCTTGATACTCTTACTCTGACTTCGTCTCCTTCCTTTGTGTTAGGTATAAACAACACAAAGCCCTTCTTCTTTGCTATACCATCGCCTTTTTCGCCGACAGCCTCTATCTTCACATCTAGTTCGTCTCCAACATTAACTGGAGCGAAACTCCTTCTTGGACCACTATGTCCACCAAAATTTCCGTACATATCTAATTCACCTATATTATCTAATTTTCTATCTTTGTAGTGCATATACACCACAAATAACCTCTAGAATCAACTCATAGTATTTAAATGTTATTATAAATCAATATATGAAAAAAGAAAAAGAAAAAAGGATTATACATCACAAATACCCTCTTCTTTTATAATAAAACAACATTCACTATCAGGTAGATTTGGACTGTCAATAAGTTTAGCAACCCTTGAACCCTTCTTACCTTTTCTAAGATAAATCCTAAAGGTTGAATTATGCCCAACAATGTGACCTCCAATTGCTTCAGTAGGATCACCAAAGAACTGATCGGGTTTTGCCATTACTTGGTTTGTCATATAAACACACAAGTTATGTACTGTAGCAAGTTTTGATAACATCCTCATATGTTTATTCAACTTTTGTTGTCTATCAGCCAAAGTTCCTCTACCAATAAACTCAGCCCTAAAATGTGCTGTCAAAGAATCAACTATCACTAATTTAACATCCAACCCTTTTTTTGTTATTAACTCTTCTACTTTTTCTGTTAATAACATCTGATGATCTGAATTAAAAGCCCTTGCAACTTTTATATTCTTCAAAGTCTCATCAGGATCTAATCCTGCCCCTTTTGCCATCTGTATTATTCTTTCTGGTCTAAAAGTATTTTCTGTATCAATAAAAACAGCAACCGCTCCAGGAACATGTTTCTGAACATTGACAGCTAACTGATGAGCAATTTGAGTCTTAGAACTTCCATACTGCCCAAAACATTCCACTAACGCAGAAGTTTCAAAGCCACCTTGCATTAATTCATCGAATGCTTTACAATCTAACGGAATCTTCAACACTTTTTCTCTTCTCTCCATAACAGCAACACCACTCTCAAAACCCATCTCTAAACTATCTCTTGCAGCATTAATCATCTTTCTTGCAACCGCTTCAGAAACACCCACAGCATTAACTAACTCTCCTGGTGTTGCAACAGCAACACTCATCAAAGAATCAAAACCGACTGCTGCTAATTTATCAGCTGTAGCAGCCCCAACTCCTGGCAAATCAGATATTGTCTTCTCTTTTTTAGAACTCTTTTTTTCTACCACTGTTTCCTCTACAACATCAGGCTCAGCTACGACTTCATCTTTTTCAGATTCCATTTTTAACACATCTTCTTCTTTAACTTCTTTCGCTAACATGTAAATCAACCTCCTATATATGTTTTTTTAACTAAAACATTTTGTTTTAATATGAATTGTCCACAATTTCCCGGAAAAAATCCAAAAAATCTGGAAATCATCCAAGAAAAACCGGAAAAAAATAGGTTAAACCCTAAATTAATCTAAAAATCTCCGGATTTCTCGTAGATATTACGACACCTATTCTGCTTCTACAAAACCATTACCTGCAGAAAGAATTATGTGTTCGTAAGCTTTATTCAAAGCCAAAGCAGCCCTTGGTAAATCACCAACTCTAAGAGAATTAGTTTTTTTCCATTCACCACTTTTATCCTTATAACTTCTCTCTAAAGAGACAGTTTTAAAGGACGTACTTTCACCTTTGCTGTTTGTTCCTTCATTAGACCAAACAGCTGCGCAAACAGCGCCTGCCCTGAAATTTATTTCAGGCATATTCTTTATATTTTGTTCTGCGTTCATTTAGAACACCTCCATTGCTTTTCGCATTTTATTTCAACGTTTGTTCAATAACCAACTTTGGTTGTGAAATATCATCACAAACGTGGAGCGGATTGATCAATCCATAACTAATATGGACCTACATCTTTATATAGCTCACAGCAGCATGTCCAGTGAATACAACAAAACAGTCTAAAACACAAGAATTCGACACCCTTAAGCTCTAAAACCCAGTGGACAACACAGTGTCTAGTGTATGAAACAATATAAATAAACAAAAGAAATGTGTCTACTGGAACCAATCCGTAAACTATATAAAACCTTAATATGCCACAATATCCATGACAGATGAGCTAAAAAAGCAGGTCGAAGCATTAATATTCTCATGCGGCAGATGGATTAGTTTAGAAGAATTATCAACATTAATTGGAAATGTATCAAAAGAAGTAGTTATAGACATTCTCGAACAACTACAAAAAGAATACAACGAAAGAGATACACCACTTATGGTTGCAGGAGAAGGGGACATGTGGAAACTAACAATTAGAGAAGCATATATTGATGTTGTAAGAAAAATAAACCCAAACACAGAACTAAGCAAAACAATTATGGAAACATTAGCAGTCGTTGCATGGAAACAACCAATCCTACAAAGTGAAGTTATTCACATTAGAACTAACAAAGCATATGATCACATTTCTGAATTAGAAAAATTAGGATTCCTAATTAAAGAAAGATATGGAAGAACATATATGTTAAAACTAACAAAGAAATTCCTAGATTATTTTGATCTAAAAGATCAAAAAGCTGCAAGAGAACTCTTTAGCGGGTTCAAAGATGCAGAAGTTACGGAGGAACAAAAGAAAGTGGAAGAATACGAACATGAAGATAAAGAAAAAAGAGTTGAAGAAGAAGCTAAAGGTAATGAAGAAGAAACAATTTATAGTGAAACAGATAGAGACCAAATGGTAGACAATGGAGAAATTAGCCCTAAAGAAGACGCATTTATGGATGGTTATGAAAAAGCAGACATGGCAGAAGAAACAATTAAAAAAGAGGAAGAAGAAAAAGCAAATGAACCAGAAATAGATGAAGGAACAGAACAATCAACTGAAGAAAACACAGAAACAGAAGAAAATACAAGTGAACCAGAAGAAGAAAGTAATAAAGAAGAAACAGAACCAACACAAGAACAACAAACAGAATAAAAATGTTTCTTGTAAAATGTCCACAGTGCAAGAACACAATGAAGTGTGACCCACTAAAAAAGGACATATATTCAATTTCTAAAGCAAGAAAAAGCTGTGTCTATTGCGGAAGAAATTTTAAATTAAAAAATCATATTGAAAAAGATTTAAGATAAAAAAGAGGAGGGATAATATGAAAGCAACTAAATTAATTGCAATATTTGCCATAATAGCAATTATTAGCACAGGAATAGTTGTAGCATGGTGCTATGACAGCGACGGCGGAAATAAACCATTTGTCAGAGGATTCGTAAGATATGATATTGGAGGAAATCAATCATTAGATAGAGACAAATGCATTTATTGGGGAGTAGATGTCATGAACTGTTCAGGATATGGTTGTAATCTAAGAGAAGGAGTATGTCATAACGGAACACCAGGATATATCTTTTACCAAAACGCTATAAATTGCACAAAAGGTAAATTAACTTAATTTTTTCTTTTATTTTTCTTCAAAAACACACCACCTCAAACCCCTGAATTCAACCTCCTCAGGCCCTCTAGAGACCGTCTATAAAACAAAACATATTTAAATAAACTCTTTTTCATTACATACACATGGAAGACCCAAATCAAACAGAAAAAACAGAGGAAAAACCACCTGAAAAACAGGAAGAAAAAGGCATTATTCCACAGCTAATTGAAGAAGAAATGAAGAATTCTTACCTAGCTTACGCCATGAGTGTTATAGTAGGTAGAGCCCTTCCTGACGTTAGAGATGGCCTTAAACCTGTCCATAGAAGAATCTTATACGCAATGAATGATATGGGTATGTACCATAACAAACCATTCAAAAAGTCTGCTAGAATCGTTGGAGAATGTTTAGGTAAATACCACCCACATGGTGACTCCGCAGTCTATGACTCATTAGTCAGAATGGCTCAAGATTTCTCCCTAAGATACCCTTTAATCTTTGGTCAAGGTAACTTTGGATCAATTGACGGAGATTCAGCAGCAGCGATGCGTTACTGCGTAACTGGGGACACATTAGTATTAACTGAAAAAGGTATAACTCCAATTGAAAAAATTTCTTCAAAAAAAGAGGACAAAATAAACCTGAATACATTAAACTACCAAGGTAAAGAAAACAAAGCAAGTAAATTCTTTAACTCTGGAAAACACAAAATAATCAAAATAACAACAAAAGAAGGGTACAAAATAAAAGGAAGTTACAACCACCCACTATTATGCTGGACAGTAAATGAATTTAGCATCCCAACATTAAAATGGAAACTATTAGAGGAAATCACAACAAAAGATTATGTTATGATGAACAGAAACCATTCATTATTCAGCAAAAAGAATCCAAATCTAAAAGAATTTTGGCCAAAAACAAAGGACAGAGAGAAAAATATCAGTCTACCAAAAGAAATGAACAAAGAATTAGCATTTCTACTAGGAGCATTGGTTTCTGAAGGAAGTTTCCATCAAAAAAAGATCATATTCAATAATAAAGATCAAGTATTCTACAATAAAGTAAAAAATAGCATTCTTAAAAACTTCCTAGAAACAACATTATATGAGAGAAACATAAAAGGAAACTGCAAAGAATTAGATTTATACCATCAAAAAGTTGTAAGATTCCTAATAAACATAGGACTAAAACATGTAAAATCGGACTTAAAAGAAATCCCACAAATTATACTCAAATCAAAAAAAGTTATTATTAAAGAATTCTTAAGAGCATTATTTGAAGGAGATGGATCAATCCGAGCATTAACAGACAAAAGACATAACGGGAAATCAATGCAATTGTATTATGATTCAAAGAGTAAAAAGTTGATTTACCAACTAAAAACAATACTATTAAACTTTGGTATTATCACAACAAACCCATACATTGATAAAAGAAGTAATTGCTATAGACTAATAATTCCCGGTGTTGAAAACATAAACAAATTCAGAAAAGAAATAAACTTTTTCTCCGAAAGAAAAAAGAACACACTGAACTTAGTTAAAAAAATAAATAAAAACAGAATGAGCAAAATCGACCACATCCCATTCTTAAACAACTACCTAAGAAAGAATTATGACAACTCGTTCATAAAAAGACACAATTTCGACAGATATAATAATCTGGAAAAGAACTACAATAAATTAATCAGAATAATAAAACCATCAGATAAAAAAATAGTAGATTGGCTATTAAAACACAAATATTTCTTCAATAAGGTAAAAACAGTTAAAAAATCAACAAAAAAAGAAACAGTTTATTCAATTAAAGTAAAAAGTGACTGCCATTCGTTCGTTGCAAACGGTTTCATTAACCACAACACAGAAGCAAAACTAAGAAAAATTGCAGAAGAAATGCTTGCAGATATTGACAAAGAAACAGTAAACTTTACAGATAATTTTGATGGCTCACTTAAAGAACCAACAGTTCTTCCATCAAGAATCCCCAACCTCCTAATCAACGGTAGTTCAGGTATTGCAGTTGGAATGGCAACAAACATTCCACCACATAACTTAAATGAAGTATGCACAGCAATTACTCAAGTTATAGACAATCCAGAAATTGAAACAAAAGAATTATTTCAGACAGTAAAAGGACCTGACTTCCCAACAGCAGGAATTATACAAGGAAACTCTGGCATTGAACACGCCTACACAATGGGAAGAGGAAGAGCAATTGTACGAGCAAGAACAACAACAGAAGAACACAAATCAAAACAAAGAATTATTGTAAAAGAAATTCCATATATGGTAAATAAATCATTAATGATTGAACAAATCGCAGATTGTGTAAAGAACAAAAATATTCAAGGAATATCAGATATTAGAGACGAATCAGATAGAGAAGGAATGAGAATAGTTATTGAACTTAAGAAAGAAGCAAATCCGGACATTGTTCTAAATCAACTTCACAAATACTCAAGAATGCAGACAACATTCGGAATTAATATGCTTGCATTAGTTAATAACGAACCAAAAGTTCTAAATCTAAAAGAAATGCTTGAATTATTCATAAAACATAGAAAAGAAGTAATAACAAGAAGGACAGAATACGACTTAAAGAAAGCAAAAGAAAGATCTCATATTCTTGAAGGATTAATAATTGCGTTAAATAATGTAGATGATGTAGTAAAAACAATAAAAGAGTCACGTTCAGTTGAGTTTGCAAGAAACTCATTAATGACAAAATACGAACTATCAGAAATTCAAGCAAAATCAATCCTTGAAATGAGACTTCAAAAACTAACATCCCTAGAACAAAACAAAATAAGAGATGAACATAAAGAACTTCAAATAAAAATAAAAGATTTTGAAGACATTCTAGCAAATGAAGTAAGAGTTTACAAAATAATCAAAAATGATATGCAAGAAATAATGAAAAATTATGGAAACGAAAGAAGAACACAGATAGTTCCTGGAACAATAGAAGGAGATGACATAGATATTGGAGATTTAATAAAACCGGAGGACATGGTTGTCACAATAACACACAAAGGATACATAAAAAGACTACCAATTGACACATACAAACAACAGAGGAGAGGAGGAAAAGGAATAATTGCAACAGGAACAAAAGAAGAAGACTTTGTTGAACATCTCTTTGTCGCAAACACTCACGATTGGGTTTTATTTTTCACAGAAAAAGGAACAGTACATTGGTTGAAAGTATATCAACTTCCAGAAGGATCTAGACAATCTCAAGGAAAAGCCATTGTAAACCTATTAAATATTCCACCTAAAGAAAAAATAACAGCATTCATCCCAATAAAAAAATTCAAAGAAAAAGAATACTTATTAATGGCCACTAAGAATGGAATTATAAAGAAAACTTCATCTAGTGCTTACTCAAAACCTAGACAAGGAGGAATAAAAGCAATCAATTTAGACCAAGACGATAAATTAGTAAATGTTATACTAACAAACGGTAAAAAACAGATAATTCTAGCAAGTAAGAACGGAATGGCCGTAAAATTCAAAGAAAAAGATGCAAGACCAATAGGAAGAACATCAAGAGGAGTAAGAGGAATAACTCTAAAGGGGAAAGATGAACTCATCGGAATGGTTGAAGCAGATGAAACTAGAACATTATTAACAATTACAAAGAATGGATATGGAAAAAGAACAAGAATAAACGATTATAGATTGATAAACAGAGGAGGAAAAGGAGTTATCAATATTCAATGCAGCGAAAGAAATGGAGGGGTAGTTGCAGTAAAATCAGTAGGAGACTTTGATGAAATTATGTTTATATCAATGAATGGGATAATTATTAGAACGCCTTGTAAAGGCATCTCAATTATAGGAAGAAACACCCAGGGGATGAGGCTAATGAGACTAAAATCCTCTTCAGACAGAGTAGTTGCTGCAGCCAGAATAATCTCAGATGGTGAAGAGACAGACCTTGAAAAAGAGGCAATTCAAGAAAACCCATTGGAAAAAGAACAACCAACCTCTGAAACACCTAAAGAAGAACCTGAAAACCCATCTGAACCAACAAAAGACCAGAACCAAGAGTAAATTTTATATACTCTTCACACTTATTCTACAAACAATGGGAGAATTAGACAAATTAAGAAAAAAGATCAAAAAAGAAGCTGAAAAAAACATTGAAATAGATGAAGACTCAGATCTACCAATACATGAAAAGTATACAAAAGAAAAAAAGATTAAAAAATTCAAAAAATGATCACAATAATAATCAACCCTCACGCAGGTAACAAAAACATAGACTTCATAATAAAAAAAATAAGCTCAAAACTCCCAGATTCTGAGATAATAAAAACAACCCATGCTGGACATGCAACAGAGATTGCAAAAAAAACCAAATCAAAAACAATTATAGCCGTCGGAGGAGACGGAACAATAAACGAGACAATCAACGGAATTCTAAAGAATAAAAACAAACCAAGACTAGGGATTGTCCCTATAGGCACATCAAATATGTTGGCAAGAGCATTAAACATCCCTACAACAATAAAAGGTTCAATAAAAACAATAACAAATAGAAAATCAAGAAAAATAGACATTGGATGCATCAACAATAGACACTTCACAATCGCAGCAGGAGTAGGACTTGATGCTCATTCATATAAAAATGTAGAGCCAAAAATAAAAAAGATGTTTGGTGAAATAGCATACCCAATATCATTACTAAACACATTATTCAACTACGCTCCAGAAAAATTAACAATAGAAGCAAACAAAAGAAAAATTGAAGGTTATTATACACTAATTTGTAATATTGGAACATTCTCAAAAATATTTCATTTAGTAAAATCTGCAAAAGATGACGACGGATACCTAGACATTTTAATTCTAAAGAAGAAAGATATCCCAAATCATTTCAAATATTTGTTAGGATTAATCACAGACACTCACAAAAACTTCCCTGACATTGAACATATAAGAGCAAAACAATTAAAAATCTCTTCAAAAAAAGGAGTTTTAGGACATGCAGACGCTGAATTAGTCGGAAAAACACCATTTGAAATAAAGGTATTACATAAAGCAATTAGAATAATATGCTAACTATTCTATCACATACAACAACATGAGTGATACTGCCAAGAGTCCACATAATGCTAACATTAGAAAACACTAAAAGTTACTTAAATTCATAGATAATATGGCCTTGTTACAAGACTCGCAGTATCACTCGTTCGTTATATTATGCTTTCAATCTTCATGTAAACTAACATAATAATCATAACAACCTTCTAAAAACATCTCAAATCCTTCTTCAGAAACATTCAACGGATTAAAAACCCTAAAAGATTCATAATCTCTGGCCTTCTCAATCCATTCCTCTTTTGTAATATCCATTTGTTCCCCTGATTCTAAATCCTCTAAAAATGTATCAACAGGATCAAATAAAATATCCATTAAATAAGCAAAATCTCTTTCCTGAACAACAAGACTAGCAAACTCTTCAACATCTTCATAAGTTATATTTGATCTCTGATACAAACTAGAAAGAGCATCATGAATCACATCTGTATGACCATCTTGCTCACTATGAGTTGTTTCATGCAACACCCAACTTATGTAAGGTGGGAAATAATCTATATCAAACCCAATATAATCATCAGATAATAATGAAGTAGTTCCATAATCAAAAAACAGAGAATGAAAACTGTAATCAATATTTTGATTTGACAAGTCTAGATCTCCAAGATGGTACCCTAGCATCCTATCATCTCTAAAATAATCATCCATCCTAGAAAATAACACAGATAAATTATCAAGAACAACAGAATTATCATTAACATCTTCTCCGTGCATATCAAACAAAGGGTCAGCGTTCTCTATTAATATCTCAACAAGAGGTTTAATAACATTATTCCCTCTGTCCATGACCTTCTTTACCTCAATCTGTTGTTCTGGACTTAAAGGAAAAGTTCCTTCTGGCAAATGCCCATAAAAATCTTCAGTACCATCCTGAACATAATGAAAAGGACCATCATACACACCGCAGCCAATAGATTTTAGAGCTACCCCTCCAACAAACCAAGCACCTAAACCAAATAAATCTCTCCTACTTAATTCAGTCATCTACCCACCACAAATTAATTATAAACTAATAACAATAATAACAATCCCCAATATTAAACAATAAACAGAAAACAAATACAACCTTCCTTTCCTTACAACATGTAATAAGAATTTAATAAATACATAACTAATGACAATAGTAACTAAACTACTAACTAAAACAGGCAATAAATCCAGTTTATCAAAACTGATCTCTCCTAATTCCAAAACAACCGCTCCCAAAATCGCAGGAATAAACAATAAAAAAGAAAATGTTGCTGCTAAATTTTTATCTAAACCAACCAACAATCCAGAAGCAATTGTTGAACCGCTTCTTGAAACTCCAGGAAAAATAGCAACCCCTTGGAACAAACCAATAATCAAAGCATCCCTATATTTCATTCTTGATTCATCTTTAAAATTAGAAAGTTTTTTATCCACTAAATGAGTCAGATATAACAAAACAGATGTTAACAACAAACCCATTCCAACAAATAACAATGATGAAAACGCACTTTCAATAAGATCTCTAAACAATAAACCAATAATTACAGTAGGAATAGTTGCAACAATAACCATAAAACCCAATTTCCTATATTTATCATCAAAAAAGTTCTGATCACCTCTAAAATAAAAATACAATCCTTTCAAAATATTTAGTATCTCATCAAAAAAAACATAAAATACAACAAGTAAACTAGCAACATGCAATACTAATCCCATCACCATAGGTTCTTGAATACCTAAATAGTGTTGCATAATGACAAGATGCCCAGAACTACTAATAGGCAACCATTCTGTTATACCTTGTACTAACCCTAAAATAACTGCTTCATATATAGATACCATACATTAAAGAATCAATATTCCATTTATAAGTGTTTTCTTATTTCTTTGTTTTATCAAGAGCTATAACCCCTTCAATATCTGCTTTCTTTTTCCCCTTATCTTTCACATTATCCTTGCCTATTTTCTTCTTTTTCTTTTTCCCTTTAGGCAAAACATTTTTCCTCTTTTCCCCTTTCTTCTTAAAGTAAACATAAGAGACAACTTCGTAAAGTAAAAACAACAATAACAAAATACTGCCAGCAAACAAACCAACCAGTGGACTCCTTACTAAGTCTACTTTCTCACCAGCTGAAATCAAATCATCATACATTCCTTCGCCAGCATCAACCTCAGATCCATCTCCAACTATATTGCCTAATAAACTAACATCCCCTCCTTCATCTTCTAAAATATCATCCACTAACTCTTCAAAAATACCACCAATATAATCAATAATATCTTCACTAGGTTCATCATCATATTTCTCAATCGTTAAATAAACATCTGATCCTGAAGCTCTACTAAACTTAACTCTCAAATCCTTATCTCCATCATCATCTAAATCCACTAAAGCAGATTCTCCAACTAACAAATTAATATTTTTCACAGACGGACTTGCAATACTGATTGCAATTGACTGTAAAACCCTATTAAAGTCAAGTAAAGTTAACTTATGAGTTAATCCCATATACTTAAACGATGTATACTGTCTAACTCTAAGATTCACATATTTAGATCCAACTTTAGATAAATCAAATATCGAAACAGAACCACTTCCGCCTCCACCACCTGAATCTAATGTAGACGGATCAGCAACCCTAAACGTACTAGCACTATTTACAGCATTACCTTCTCCATCAGTTGCATTAACTTTAACAGCATAAGTTCCATAAGTCAGTGAAGAAGTTGTAACACTACAAGATGTGCCACTCATATTAGCAGTATTAGGGGTACAAGTTAAATTATTCCCATTAACATATCTTAACACACCAACAGTTAAATTAATTGAATTAGTATTAATCCCAATACCACTATCATTTATCTCGACAGTTACAGTTGGTGTGGTATCAGTTGTTGGCTGTGTAGCTGTAGGAGTTACAAAAGTAACTTCAGGACTAGTTGTATCCTGAACAGTAAAGTTAACTTCTGTTGTATTTGAATTTCCTGAAGTATCGTTAGCAAAAACATTCACTGAATAAACTCCCAAAACAGTAAAGTTTTCTGTACCTAAAATAGTATTAACATCATCATTTCCAGAGGAACCCAATAACGTAGCATTTGGATATGAAACATTCATAACATTAGTATGTTCATTTGCTTCTGTAACATTCCAATCAATTGTTAAATTACTTAACCCCATCTCAATCGTTGTATCATTCAAAGACAAACTAACAAGAGGATTAATAGTATCGGGAAGTATTAACACACTATCATTCGCAGTCAGAGTATCATAACCACTATAATTACATGTCACATTATACGTATGGTTCCAAGCATTCTGGAAAATATTATTCAATACATACAAACTACCAGACTCTGTCATTAAATAACTTGTACTATCGTTAAGAGTAAGATTACACTCTGCCCCAGAAATTAATGAACCAGTTGTCGAATTAATATAACTTGCATTAAACGTAACATTCTCTCCAACAGTCTTTGACCCATTATTACTAATAGTTAGATTTGCATTATAACCTACCCCACCTGCATAACCACTAAAATTGGTTACAGTAAACCAAATATGTGTAGCATTTGATCCATAATTATCATAACCAGTAACAAACGAAGTTTCCCATGAACTACAATTATTAGCACTTGAATCCCAATCAACACAATGATAGATTCTATTAATATCTAACCCACTTTTTGACAAAGTTACATTTGCAGAACTAAAAGTAAACTGACTATCATTAACAACCAAAACATTTGTCACATTATTTGCACCACTAGGCATACTTCCAGAATAACTAGCAACTACAGACGCTGGAATCGAAGGAGTAGCACCACTAAATGCTGTATTACTTAACTCAACAAACTCTAAACTAGGCGTTGTTAAAGTAATTGTATAATTATCTCCTTGAGTTGCAGGCTTTGTAGCATAAGTGTTTGATTCATCAAAAGTTGAGTTCAAAACAGTATAACCAGCACCATCTAACATCAATATACTTGAATCAATAAACACCTCTCCGCTAGCATTATTAAACGTGAAATTCAATGTAGCATCTGCTGCATCAACACCCCTATCTGAATGCGAAGATGTACTAATAAAACCGGCACTACTATTTACATAAACACACCAATGTATGTCGTCAGTACTATTTAAAATCGAATTAGAATAATAACTTCCAGCAGCAGTCCTTACAATATCTCCAGGATATGAATGTGAATATAACACTCCACCCTCTGACTGACATTCTGTACCAGTACCCTTTAACTCAACCTCAATTGAATCTGGATCATAACTAACACTATTGTTTGTTATAGTAATATTCAATATTGCGGCATCCCCATTATTATAAACTAAACCAGTTCTTGTATTAACTGAATCAAGATTTGTTGAGATATTAACAACAGTAACCGTTGCACTTGCTTCATAAAGACTTCCATGCAAACTAAATCCTTCAGGAACACCAGTGAAATTAACCTTTAATGTACTATCTCCTTCTGCATATGCAGAACTAACAAAAGTATAACTACAATTACCTCCAGCATTAGTTGTATTCTGTCCTATCTGGCTGTCATTCATATAAAATGTACACGTAGCACTAACACCTTTACTATTATTATGATCATTATAAACATTAGCAATCGCTGTCGTGTAATTACCAACTAACTTAAACACGTCCTCGTGTGGCAGAGAACCGGTATCTCTTCCAGTAATAATATCCTGACCAGCCACAGGTGTTGTTAAAGAAACTGCGGCAACACTTGAAGTAATATTAAAAGTATCCTCAACACTCAAATTATCATATGTTGCTGAAACACAACTTACATTAAATGTCTTAATTCCGGTCTCATTAAATGATCTATTATACTCATAAAATAATGAACTTGAATTATAAGTCAGATTAACATAATCTGTCCATCCTGTAGATAGATTATGTTTAATACTACAATAATCTGTTGAGGAATTAGTTACAGGACCAGCTGCTGTAGAATAGTTAGTATAAAACACTATTTGGTCTCCTGCATACTTAATCTGATTACCTTCTTCACTATCTGTCTCATCCCATGCACTTAAATTAGTTCCTCCAACACCATAATAAACAGAGAAACCTAGATTAGTTGGAATCCTAACAATAGTTGACGTTGCATTTGTTTGTACAATTGAAATTTTAGAGGTAACATCCACACAACCATCACCCGTTGAGTTACATTTGTAGACAACACTCGCACCTGCAACCGGCATTTCTAAATCAACATAATTAACAGCTAAATTTTGCATAATATTCTGCCATTTGTCCTCATCCATTCCAACATAATAGAAACTTCCCTCTGTAAAATTAATAAATGAATCATCAGCTGACAAATTTAATGAGGTATTCTCTAAAGCTGTCGCACCAACGAAATTAAACCTAGAACCACCAAACCTAAAGTCGAGATTTGCATCTGCATTGTAATCAGTTCTTGCAACACCTGCATCTAAATCTTGTGACTCATATGAACCTCCCCCTGTCCAATCAACGTAGGTATCCATATAATCTGGAACCTCAATTCTGAAATTAAATCCACTAAACGAATCAACAGTTGAAAACTGATTACAGGAACTCAAAGCACAATTGTCATTTTCATCACACGTTCTAATCTTATAATAATAAGTTGAACCAGATCCAGGACTTGTAAATCCAACATCCTCATTCTGTGCAATTGTCTGTTCAACATTATGTAAATCTTTACAAGAAATATATCTAGTGTAGGTAGCATTATTTGTTAATCCATCAATTATTATCTTATGGTGCTGTGAATAATAACTATCTGGCAACCCTGGAACAACCATCGAATCATTATATTGAGTGTAAGTTGATTCACAACTTGAATTTGTGTCATAAAAGTACACTGTCGCATTTGTTCTTTCATCTGTTTTGAAATAAATCATTGCACCATCATCAGTCTCTTCAACCCTGGCTAAATCAAGAGAAGGTGCAGTTGTATCACTCGAAGGAGCAACATAAGTTGATAAGTAATAACAATCTGGATCATTATTATCACCATATCCATCACTATCGTCATCAACACCATTAAAACAATCCTCATAAACAGTATGATATCCATTATCATTAATCTCAGAACATGCATTACTATTATTATCTAAAGTACCGTCTCCATCATAATCCCTTACATTATAACAATCTACAAAACTAAAGTCAACAGCACCATCTGTATAATAAACAGGCCCTAAAGTGTCAGCAGGGCTATTTACAGTATCATTTGTCTGTAAATAGATTGCCATTGTTGACGATGGAGTTGCTAAATCAACAATATCAACACCAACATAAGCTAAATCATGAATACAACCAAATGAAGGATTAGTTTCAATATCAGATGTGTTAACAGTAACTAAACTACTTCCACTACAATTATACATTAATCTTGATCCTCTTGTATCAAACATAATCTTAAACTCAACACCCTCATAACTTCCTTCATCACAACCAGTACCTGTATCACTATCTGTATCAAAATATAAGTAATAAGTTGCATTATTACTACCTGAACACATATTTGCAGTAGAGATTTCTTGTACTTCAATACCAAACGCATAAGATGTATCACTTTGTCTAACTCTCAGCTGCCTAATGTCTGACCAATCATTTACATAACTTAAATCATCAACACCACCAACAACTTCAGGAAGTCCACTCTCAAAATCATCCCACTCAACAAAGTTTCCTCCACAATAACCATTATCATCACAATCTCCACCTCCACAATAATTATGATAAGTACAATCTGAATCAGCACAATCTATACTTCCATCTGCATCATCATCAACACCATTGTAACATTTGTAAGGTTGGTCTCCTTCTCCTGTGGCACCACCACATTCAGGAGAGTTCGCACAAGTTGAATCATCACAATCAGTATCTCCGTCTCCATCATTATCTTTTGTATCTAAACAAAAGGACTCTCCAAACGGTTGACAAATAGTACCAGAAGGACCATTCCTATGATCACAATCTGCATCAGCACAATCAATATCACCATCCCCATCATCATCTAAATTATTATTACATAAAAGTTCAGATCCTCTATTACAAGTTACACCACCAGGACCAGTCTCTCCATCACATTCAGTATCTGCACAATCAATTAATCCGTCATTATCATCATCTAAATTATTATTACAAGTCTCACTACAATAATCATGTCCACTACACTCAGTATCATCACAATCAACTAAAGTATCAAAGTCATTATCAACACCATCAGTACAACTAAACTCACCATACCCTCCTTGATCATCATCTCCTTCTGAGAAAGTAGTACATGTTGCTTGATTTCCTACAACAGTACATGACTTAAAACTAGCAATTGTTGAATAATTTGAATCAGTTGTATCCCATCTACAACTCATTCCAGCTTCACCACTAACAATAATTGACGCACTACTGCTTGCTGAAGAATATGGAGAAGAAACATCTCCAGCAACACTAACAATTGTCAATGAAGGTGGAGTTACATCAACAGTTATATTTACATTTGTTAAACTAGTATCATTTCTATTTCCAGCATTATCAGTACAATTAGCAACTATTGGATAAATCCCTGCAGTTGTAAATGTGTATGTTTTGTTTGCAATATTATTTGCAATATCCATAACACCAACATCTGTCCCATTAATAATTAAATTACAACTAGTAACTGCAGCATCATCACTAACATTAGCACTAAAGTTTGTTGCATCAGTTATGTATGCAGCAGTAGGCATTATCGTCGAAACATTAGGATATTTTGAATCCCCATAAGCAATTGTTACATTATATAGGGAAGGAGTTGCACTAGTACCTCCTGCTAAATTTGCTCTATACTGGAAATACCTGTTTGCAGCAACAGTTAATGTTCCAGGTGAGGAATTATATGTCTCATTCCAAGCATCATCTACACAACTAGCATCATCACAACTTCTTACAGTCAAATTCAATTCAGAAGCTCCTCTTTTGTATATATTTAAAATCTCATCAGCTGATAATGATCTGTTGAAGATTGCAACTTCATCTATAACACCATCAAAATAACGATTAAGAGAGGTCCCATAATACCTACCAATTTGTACATCATTATTATCAGTTGACAACGAAGTTGGAGTATCATAAGAACTACCATTATAATAAGTACCATTTAGATAAATAGTCGCATTCTGACCATCATATGTTGCAGCAACATGGTACCAAGTATTTGCATCTAAATCCTGAACAGGTGCAACATTAAGACCATTATTATTAATTACAAAATTAAGTCCATCTGGAGAACCACTCTGGACATAAGACAAATACCAAACACCTGCATGATTAGCATAACTTCCTTTATATACAATTCCCTGATTTTTATTATTTACATCCATCTTAAACCAAGCCAAGATTGTTAGTTGATCATCTACATCTAAACTTGAAGAATCACTCATATTAATATAATCATTGTCAGCATTAAAATTAATCCCATCACCAACTTTACCTGTCGCACTATAAGTAACACCTCCATTCTCTGTTCCATCATTTCCTTGTCCAGAATTATCAACTATAGTACCTGAAGCTTCATTCATATGCATCAACAAAACATTTCCACTCATATTCGCTCCGCCAAGTACTGTCTCAACAGCATTATTATTAGGTAACTCAACACCATAAGGTACTGCCTCTACCCAAGTTATATTATTCCATTCAACAGATCCACCTGCATCAAATATTCTTGAAGAGTAATTACCGTGTGCATGATAATTTGCCCCACTAGTATTCAACTCAACAGTATTTGAACTTGTATTAAATGTCGTATTTGTATAATTACCTAAATCCCATCCACTAAATGTAAAGTTACTATCTCCCCAATCAAAGTCTCCAAGATCATCATAAACCAAACAATTCCATGAATAAACAGAGTCTCTAAACTTCGCTCCCAAGAAATCACCAATATTTTTTATCGTCGTAAAAGTAGCACTTCCGTCAGTATCTATAACATCCGCTCCCCATGAACCACTCATATCATGATAAAGAGTTACATTATTAATATCATTATTTGCATCAGTAGTCACACAAGTAAAGTTAATACTATTCAAATTAATCGACCTATTACCATCTGAAGGAAGAGTTAACGCCATAGTTGGAGGAGCATAAACAGTTATTGTTCTACTAGTTTGTCCATAAAGACCACCATAACTAACATTAAGTAAAATTGTCGGAGTTCCACCAGCATCTGCAGTTATATTATATTCATAATCTCCTATTGTATCTGTATTTAATAAACTCCCAGCTCTCCAACTAGTATTGTATCCACTAGCTGGATTAGTTTTTCCAGTTAAATTAGTAAACACTAGCCTAACTCTTCCTTTTCCTCCTCTTCCACCTAGATTCCTAGTACCAGAAGCACTAGATGCATAACCACCCTGACCTTCTGAAGCATTTACTGCACCGTTTCCATAAATAGTAATATTTCCTGAATTCAAATAAATAGACCCTCCAGATCCACCTCCCCCACCATCCCAAGTTGCTACAGGTGGTGTTGTACCATTAGCTAAAATCTTTCCTGAGTCCTGAACAAGTAAAGTTGTAGAATATATAATTACAATACCTCCACCATCCCCACCATCTGTCTGGAATGCTGCAGAATAACTCCTTTCAGTTCCTGCACCACCTCCACCAGAACCCATATAAATCCTATCCATAATTGCACTACCATAAGTATTACCAGCCTCTCCTTCATCATCAGCCCCATTCTGAGGTGTTGTTCCACCTAGTCCACTAGTTCCATAACTTCCACCGCCTCCACCAGTTGCCTCGCTATCAGCAGTATTATCATCATCCTGTCCTCCTCCGCCACCACCACAGTTAGGTAAATTAGTGTCAACTTCATTTGTAGTTCCTCTACCACAATAAGACTCTCCCTGATAAGCATACTGATTAGTTGTATCTACATCAGAAAAACCACCCCTAAAACCCTTACCATTTGTATCAATTGTACCAGTAATATTTACTAAGCCTGAAGCTTTAAAGACGACAATTCCACCAACACTACCATTCCAAGAAGGAGCAGTTACAGTAGCACCAGACGCAACATCTACATTAATATAATTAGGAACTCTAATTACCTGAGTAATTATAGAGTTTGTCGCATTCTTAACACCAGAATAATAACTCCCATTTAAAGCAACTGATAAAGTCAAATTATTACTATCAATAAACAAAATATCTACATACTCATACTGTCCTGCAATTCCTGCAGACGAATTCTGTGTTTGGATAATTAATATCTCATCCCCGACCGCAAACTCAGAAGCATCATTAACAGTAATAGTTCTATCCCCAGCACTCTCATTTCCTACAATATAGGTATAATTATTAATAACTAAACTTCCGCTTGAGAGTGTAAAGTTTCCGTCACTCTCATCACTAATATCTCCAAATTGTTTTGTATCATTAAAATAAATATTAATAGTACTATTACCAACCTCTGTTCCATCTGTTAAATTAACATGCCCAATAACATTTACAATATTATTAATATCAACTACAGTATCATTTAAAACAATACTCACAATCGCAAAATCGATCTGACCAGTTGTTGTTGTATTTAATCCATCATTATCCTCTGCATAAACCGAATAATTATAGGTCCCATTCTTACTCAAACTAAACGCAGTTGAATTCCATGTACCGCCCGAAGTTGTTCCATTCACAGCATTTAAAACTGTTGTTCCAGTATGATCAACAACAGTAAAATTAACAGCATCAATATTATCGTCTGTAACACTTGCATTCAAATACAAACTAACCCCCTGGTAAGCAGTTATATTTGTATCAACAGAATTGATTACAGGAACCTGTTGAACAACTAAATCTCTAGTACTCTGCCCATATAATCCCCCATAACTAACATTAATCAAAATAGTATAAGTTCCACCAACAGAAAGTGCGGTTAAATTGTATTCATAATCAGCAGATGTATCTGTTGATATTCCTGCCTCTTCATCTCCTAAAGAATTCAAAGTAGGACCATCAGAAACTTTTTTCCTAACAACAGTATGATAAGGATAACTCTCAGAAGCATAAGGTACATAACCACTCCCATTGGTAAGATACCCAATCTCTGCATTAGTTAAAACAGCACTATAAATCTGAACATAAGAAATATTACCATCCCAATTCTCTCCAGGATTAATCCTCGTTCCAATCTGAGAATTTTCAGTACTTCCTGTATTTAAAGTACTAGTACATGTACCTTGTGATGTTCCGTTACTGAAAACCTCTTGTGCACTACCTGTACCTGTAACAGCAACTCTCCTTTCAGAATTAACAACTAAAGTCCCCTTACCACAACCACTTCCCCAAGTATGTGTATGAATACTTGTTCCAGAACCTGTTACACCAAACGACTGATAAGTACTCTGAGTACCATAATGAAATACATGTTTATAACCACTCAAAACTCTAGGTCTAATATCTACAACAACAGTCCTAGCATTTGATCCTTGAGGAAAAACACCAGAGTTTGGACCATCAAACCTATCATTTCCATCAAAAGAAAACCCAAACCTCGAATTCCATTTAGGATTACCATTTGCAGTCATATCTCTTTCATTCCCACTCAAATCGCTCCAAGTTGTCCCACTAGAAAATGACTCATTAATAAATGCATCCCAATACCCTTCTAAATTATTAATACTAACAATAAATGTACCGTTAGGAGAAGAGGTACTTGAAGTCACCGCTGAATTTCCATAATACATATAAAATGTAGAACTTGAACTAGCAGTTAAATTAATATTAACCCATACTTTTATTGTCGACACATTACATGCAGTCTTATTCTCAATCCAATAATCTAACAAATTACCATCAGTATCTGTAAACCTTAGATCACTACAATTATTATTTAACTTTCCTTCTGAAACTAATGCAGTGTTATTCAAAGTTAAATTAACCTGGTAATCATTTAAATTACCTCCACTATTCTCAGAAACATTAATAGATTTCCTATACATCCAAGTACCATCAAACCATCCTGTTCCGCCAGACTGTTTGGTTTCATTGAAAAACATACTAAAAGAAGTATTAGCAATGTTTGTTCCGTTTGTCATATTAATATGACCAGTAACACTAACATTCTTATTAATCTCAACAGTAGTATCATTCAAATCTAAACTCAACAAGATAAAATCAATCTGCCCAGTTGTCGTCACATTTAACCCTGCATTATCTTCTGCATAAACAGTGTAATTGTAAGTACCATTCTTACTCAAACTAAACGCACTTGAATTCCATGTGCCACCAGAAGTTGTTCCATTGGAATTATTAATAACTATTGTTCCAGTATGATCAACAACAGTGAAATTAACAGCATCAATATTATCATCAGTTATACTTGCATTCAAATACAAACTAGCACCTTGATAAGCAGTTATATTTGTATCAACTGCATTTATCACAGGAACCTGTTGAACAACAATATTTCTACTACTTTCCCCATACAAACCACCATAAGTAACATTAATTAGTATCTCATAAGTTCCTGGTGTTGAAAGTACTGTTAGATTATATTCATAACCGCCAACTGAATCAGTTGAAAAACTATTCTCCTCCTCATCAAAACCCTGTTGGGTTGGTTCTGTTGAAGCATATTTCCTAACTCTTAAATTATCAAACCTAACCTCTGCAGAAGCTCCCTGAGATCTTAAAATAACTCCAGTATATGATTGTGCAGAAGCATGTGCAGCATTCAATCTCTCTGTTCCATCGATCCAAGTTACCCTATTTTGTCCACTAGTGATCTGATCTTTGATTTCATACCATTTCGAATCATCAATAGTGTGTCCCCAATTATCCCTTTCTCCACCACCATCATGATATCTAAATTTATCTCCACCATCAAAATAATCAAACTGTTGGTTTGTTACTGCATCCAAAGAATATTCCATTCCTTCTGTAGCATCCCTAGTAACTTGTCTAACAGAAAAGTCACTAATCATATTTTGAGTAATAGTTGAAATATTAGCAATAACCGAACTAGCACCACTTAATCTAAGATACCCATTCTCTTCAACAGCAGTTCCTGAATCAGTCCACTGAGGATTTAAATCACCATCATCAAAATCATCAAATAACTCAAACACTGCAGACCCATTACTCAAATTAGTTGCAGAAGGGTTTCCATAATACATATAAACAGTATTATTAATATCTGCTGTTAAATTTAATTCAACCCAGAATACAGTTTCAGATGTGTTACATTTACTAATATTCTCAATCCAATAATTAAACTTATTTGAATCATTGCCAGCAAACCTTATATCTCCACAATTATCATTTAATTTTCCGGCCTCAATTAACTCAGTAGTATTTACAGAAATATTAAATTGATAATTAGTTAAATCTGCTCCTGAATTTTCAGTTATATTAAACTCCTTCCTATACAACCACTCTTCATAAGCCCAATCAGCTATAGCTTTCAGAGATTCATTAAAGTAAAGTGTAAAAGCATTACTTGAAACATTTGTTCCGTTTGTCATATTAATATGACCAGTAACACTAACATTCTTATTAATCTCAACAGTAGTATCATTCAAATCTAAACTCAACAAGATAAAATCAATCTGCCCAGTTGTCGTCACATTTAACCCTGCATTATCTTCTGCATAAACAGTGTAATTGTAAGTACCATTCTTACTCAAACTAAACGCACTTGAATTCCATGTGCCACCAGAAGTTGTTCCATTGGAATTATTAATAACTATTGTTCCAGTATGATCAACAACAGTGAAATTAACAGCATCAATATTATCATCAGTTATACTTGCATTCAAATACAAACTAGCGCCATAATAAGTTACACTTATATTCGTATCAATAGAATTAATTACAGGTGTCTGTTGAACCAATATTGTCTGAGGATTCTCAACATACATTCCACCAGTACTTATATTAACCATTATTGGATATGTACCTCCAGTGCCAGGCACAGTAATGTTCCATTCATAATCTCCAGAAGAATCTGTTGTCAAAAGAACATCTATATTAACTTCATCCCCCCTATCAATAGTTATAGACCACTCATCACCATAAAACGGATAACATTCTGTATCAATTATATTCCCATTATTATTATCTCCTGCAGACGTATCCCATCTATTCCTCACCTCCTGTCCGCTTCCTCCTTCAGCCCAATCAATCTCTAACCCATAATACTGTCCTTTTTTAACAGTAAAAGTACCATCCTTCCAATTAGTACCATGTGCCCCATTATTATCAGTAACAACTAACGTACCATTAACCCATAAACCGCTTCCATCATCACTCCCTGTTTTAAAATAAAGAGGAGAACCATCCTGAGGAGACTTAAAATAACACCACTCATTCATCTTTATATTATCTGATGCACTACAAACAGTTGTCATTTCTCCATCAGCATCTGCACCATTACAATCAACCATGCTAGGACTCAAATCTTCATAATCAGTACCACTATTATCACTGTCTCCAACATAATGCCAACCAGTTAAAGTTAGATTATATTTCGTAGCCTCAAAAGAAGGATCATAATAAATATAACATGTCAGATTATTATTGGTTGAGAAATTTAACTCTACAACCCCCTCTAATTTAGTAATCCAACCATTTGAAGTATGCATTGCATAAGAATCATACGGCATTTGTGTACTATTACAATACATCATAGCACCAGATTCATTACTTAACCTACTCTCAGCAAAAGTCACATTAAATAAAACATGTTCTTTAGTTCTGCTTGAAAAACTAAAAGGTTGTGAAAAATTTAACTGTTTCCT
>CAYVNO010000027.1:23563-25361 GCA_964452935.1 uncultured Methanosarcinales archaeon
TAAGCAAAACTATTATTATCCCAACCTGCAACAACCTGACTAGAATTAGGAACATTATTAAAATTAACATAAATATCCTTTTCATCTACATTTGTTCCATTTGTATAATTCACATGACCATAAACATTAACAACATTATTAATATCTAACACAGTATCATTAAAATTCAATCCTGCACATAATAAAGTAATATTTCCTGAAGCTGTAGAGGTATATCCTGAAGCATCATAAGCTAAGACAGTATAATTATATTCTGTACATTGCGTTAGATTAACAGCACTAGCATTCCACAAATCCCCTTCATTTGTTCCTAACACATTATTCAAAACAACTGTTCCATCATTTCTATGAATGGTAAAATTAACTCCTGCTAAATTATCATCTGTAACATTTGCTTGTAATGTCAGATTTCTTTTCCACCTTTTCTCAGTAATATTATAATGAGAATTAATCATCGGAGGAGCAGCTAAACTAAAGTTTCCATCCTGTTCAGAAGTATACCCTAATGTATCATTAGAATAAACAGTATATTTGACAAGTGCATTTAATGTACTATTAATAAAAATATCAACAGTATAATAACCGCCAACTTCAGTCAAAGTTGTCTGATTATAAATCACACCATTTTTACTTAATCTCCATACTTTAACATAAACATCATCAACTGTTTGTGCACCTTGAGTTACAGAAACATTAATTGTGACATTAGCATTGTAATCTAAACTTGTAGAAGAGTCAACCTCTCCCCCTGTTGAATTATATGTTGTCACATTATTAATAATAGGAGTAACCAACTCAGTAACATTCACCTGATGCTCACTACTCAATAAAACCATAAACAAAGGAAGATTACCATCTGAGTCTGTTTGTAGAGGAGAAACACTCATCTGAACAGAATTGTTATTAACAGTGTAATTAGTATCTGCTTTCAACCCAGTAATATTATATGATGCCCATGTTGCAGCATTACTTGCTGAATCATTCCATTGCATACTATAATTATCCCATTTCCAAATAATTGTTTTATTTATCTTATTACTTGCATTAATTGAATAATTTGTTTTTAACTGTACTAAACTATTATTATTCACTAAAGTATTCGCATCTACAGACCCACACGAAGTTACATTTGAGTAACAGATCAATATAGAACCAATATTTCCATCTTGAGCACTATTTGCATCATCAGTATCCCCTCCTGAAATATTAGTAGTTGAAACATGATCACTAGATTTGTTATAATAAACCGCAATTCTTCCACCAGAACCACCGCCACCATCTCTACCACTACCAGCACTATCTCCACCACTAACATTCAAACTACCAGTACCATTCAACGTTTCAGTAACAATTCTAATACTTCCTCCAGAACCTCCGCCACCATCAGCAACACCATTTGCTCCATTGCCTCCACCTGAACTACCAGTTGCAGTTATAATCCCATCTAAAACAAAAATATCACTAACATTAATCAAAACTCTACCTCCACCATGACCAGAATTACTGAGATAACCACACCCTCCTTCTGAACCTGCAGCACCACTAGAACCCCAATCTATCGGTTGTAAAATACTCCCGTAAACATTCCCCCTAACACCTTTGTAAGTATTAAGACTACCATTTCCTCCTGCACCACCATAAGATCCGCCACCGCCACCAACATCATCATATCTATTTTTAATATTACCTGCACCAGGACCACTTCCATTAACACAAGGAGAAGACGCTCCAGCATAACCCAATGAATTCGCACTTATACTACTATCAGCATCTAAAGTAAAGTTTGTTAAATTCCATT
>CAYVNO010000028.1:0-25333 GCA_964452935.1 uncultured Methanosarcinales archaeon
TAGGTGCAGCTATTCAAGCAGGTGTTTTAGCAGGAGATGTTAAGGATGTTTTATTACTTGATGTAACTCCGTTAACATTAGGAATTGAAACTTTAGGTGGTGTGTTTACTAAGTTAATTGAGAGAAACACAACAATTCCAACAAAAAAATCTCAGGTCTTTAGTACTGCTGCAGATAATCAGACAGCTGTTACAATCAGAGTTGGACAAGGAGAGAGATCAATGTTTGCTGACAATAAGTTATTAGGTCAGTTTGATTTAGTAGGTTTGCCACCAGCACCAAGAGGTATTCCTCAAATTGAGGTTGGTTTTGATATTGATGCGAATGGGATTGTTAATGTCAATGCAAAAGATCTTGGAACTGGAAAAGAACAGGCAATTACTTTAACTGCTTCCTCAAATTTATCAGACGAAGAAGTGGAGAAAATGAGAAAAGATGCAGAATCTCATGCAGATGATGACAAAAAGAGAAGAGATGAAGTTGAGACAATAAACCAGGCCGATGGTTTGATTTATTCAACTGAGAAATCAATGAAAGATATGGAGGGGAAAGTTGATAAAGCAAAGCTTGAACCTGTTAAAAAACACATTGATGAGTTGAAAAAACTCATGGAACCAAAAGAGAAAGATATTGAAGCGATTAAAAAGAAATTAGAAGAAGTCAACAAGTATTTACAGGATGCAGCAACTGAGATGTATCAGAAAGCACAGGCAGAACAACAGAAGAAAGAAGAAGGAAAAAAGAAGGACAAGAAAGACGAAGATGTAGTTGATGCAGACTATAAAGTTGAGGACGAGAAGAAAGACAAGAAGAAAAAGTGAAGGTTATGAATTTACCGACGAGACAGGAATGTTTTAAACTGTTGGAAGAGTACAGGGTACCGAGGCATGTTATAAGCCATTGCCTTGTTGTAAACAAAATTTCGATTTATTTAGCTAAAAAGCTATTGGAAAAAGGAGAGAAGATAAATGTAGAATTAGTTGATACTGCTTCTCTTCTCCATGATTTCTTAAGAGTTTGCGATTTTAAGAATTTTGATCCTGAATTCTTTGACCAAGAGATTACTGAAGAGGATAGGAAAAAGTGGGATGGGTTAAGGGAAAAGTATAAAGGATATGATCATGAGATTGCTGCTTTTGATTTTTTTAAGGATAAATATCCTGAGTTAGCTCAGACTATTAAGATGCATAAATACAGAGCAATAAAAGATATTGGGTTTGAGAATTGGGAGGAGAAAATTGTTCATTATGCCGATAAAAGAGTTATGCATGATAAAATTGTTTCTTTAGCTGAAAGATTTGAAGACGGACATATAAGAAATGCTGCTAAAGATAACTCTTGCAATGATGTTGATGATATAGATAATATGATTTATGATTTAGAGAAAGAAATATTTTCTAAATTGGATATTACTTCTGATGATATTCTTGTTTTACAACCGTTAGATACAAAACTAGTTATATTTGATTATGATGGGGTTATTATGAATACTTTTGGTATTACATGTAAAGTTTATGAGAAGTTAGCAGAAGAAAATAATGTGGAGTTTGCTAACAATCCTGAATTTTTTAGAGATTTATTAGAGGTAGATTGGAATATCTCTTTAGACAAGTTAGGGATTATGGATAAAGAGAAAAGAAAAAGAGCTGAAACAATATTTTTTGATTTTATGACTTTGTATAAAGATGATATTAAGATTTATCCTGGGATTAAGGATGTTTTAGAGAAGTTACAAGGAAAGGTTAAGTTAGTGATTGCTTCTAATAATTCTTTTCCTGAAATTAAAAGTAAGTTAGAGAGAGAAGGGTTGTTAAAATATTTTGATTATATTTTTGATATTCAGCACGGAAGAAAACCTGAAACTGGTCAGCTGTTGAGTGCGATGAAGAAGTTCGATGTTAAACCAGGGGAGACTGTGTTAGTAGGAGATATGGATGGTGATGTTTTAGTTGGAAGAAGGGCTGGTTTGAAAAATGTTATTGCTGTTACTTATGGTTATCATCCTAAGAAGAAGTTAGAAAAAGCAGACTTTATTGTTGACAAACCAGAACATTTATTGGATGTAATAGTGGTGGAATAATGGGAAAAAAGGATTATTATGAAACATTGGGTGTTGATAGGAATGCAACAAGAGAACAGGTTAAGAAAGCTTACAAAAAATTAGCAAAGAAATATCACCCAGATGTTAATAAGGATGAAGGATCTGCTGAGAAGTTTAAAGAGATAAATGAGGCTGCTGCTGTTTTAGGTGATGAGAAGAAAAAAGCACAGTATGATCAGTTTGGGACTGCAGAAGGGTTTCAAGGTGGAGATTTTTCAGGTTTTGATTTTAGAGATTTTTCAGGTAGTTTTGATTTTGGAGATATTTTTGACAGTTTTTTTGGTGGAGGATTTGGTGGTTTTGGAAGGCGAAGTGGTCCTATGAGGGGAGCAGACCTACAATATGATATTGAAATTGAGTTAGAGGATGCTGCTTTTGGAACTACAAAACATATTATTATCCCTAGATTAGAGTTATGTGAGAAGTGCGAAGGTAGTGGTGCAGAATCTGCTTCTGATATTAAGACTTGTGATGAGTGTAATGGTAGTGGTAAAGCAACAAGAAGACAAAGAACTCCATTTGGTGTTTTCCAGACGACAACTACTTGTAGGAGATGTAGGGGTTCTGGTAAGATGATTAAGGACTATTGTAAGATTTGTGATGGTGCTGGAAGAATTAAGAAAAATAGAAAGATCGAAGTAAGGATTCCAGCGGGAGTTTTTGAAGGTTCTAGGTTAAGGATATCAAATGAAGGAGAGGCAGGAGAGAAAGGAGCTTCTAGTGGAGATTTGTATGTTGTTATGCATATCAGAGAGCATGATACTTTTGAAAGAGTAGAAAATGATGTTTATGTTGATATTAATATAAGTTTTGTACAGGCTGCGATGGGAGATGAGATTGAAGTTCCAACTTTAGATGGAAATGCTTCCATGAAAATACCTGCAGGTACTCAACCAGGGACTGTTTTTAGGTTAGCTGGGAAAGGAATTCCAGACTTAAGAGGTTATGGGACAGGTGATGAGAAAGTTAGAGTTAATGTTGAGGTTCCTAAGAAATTAAATAAGAAGCAGAAGGATCTATTGAAACAGTTTGATAAGGAATTGAAAAAGAAAAAAGGACTGGTTGATAAGATTAAGGATGCTTTAGAGTGAAAGCTATTCAGAATATCTTTTGCATGTAAATTCAAGACCATAATCTTTTAATTCTTCTAATACTGGTTGATATAATTCTGGAAGTGTTGGAGGGATCTGTATTCCTGTTGTTCTTATTCCTCCCAAAATATTCTTTACTGAGATAGCTACAGAAAGTGCAACTGCTTTTGATATTGCAGACTCCCCTTCAATTGCTGGTTCTCCTTCTGCATACATAGTTGCTGTTTCTCTTATTTTAGATCCATCCCTTTCTTCACCTATCACATCAATATAAACAATGATCATATCTTTTTCACCTGGCTTGTAACACATTTTTTTAGTCATTGTATCAAGAACAACGTCTAAAGTAGATCCTTGTGCGAGTGGTATTTGTTTATCATCTAGTAATCCAAGCCATTCTATTTTTTCAATGAAGTCAGGATCTCCGATATAATCAGCTATTTCAGATTCAAGTCTTTCCGTACTACTTGTTCTAATCAAAGAGGCCATAAACTGTCTGTAAGTCATGTTAGAATAATCTCTGCTTTTTTCATCATTAAATAGGTCTAGTGCGATTATGTTTCTCATGTTTTGACAGTAACCCGGATGACGTAAAAGTCCACGGAAAAAAGAAGCGTTTTCTTTAATACCAAAAGGGTTTATATATCTTCTGACGTCTCTATTTGGATATGTTTCAAATGTTCCTAAATCTTCTATTTCTATCTGTCCGGGATTTTCAAATAATCTGTTTCCTGGAATTTCTATTGGCAGTCCATTTTCAATATATACTGCATTTGTTTGGGCAGAAACAGTGAAGCTTTTTGGGTCCCATCCAAATTTATACCTAAATGGATTATTACATGAACCAAATGCAGGTATGCTGCTGCCATATGACCGGACACTAACTATGCTTGCTCCTCTATTTTTCATGTTGTCCAGAAGCATTTGAGTTCCAAAGTGATCAATGCCCGGATCTTCTCCGAGTTCGTTTAGAATCATAATGCCTGCATCTTTTGCTTTTTGGTCTAATGCAACTAGTTCAGGAATTTCGAAGGAGGAGGTTACCATATCTGTTTTATTTTTTAAGCATGACCTTGCAACATGGATGTGAACAGGTTTTGGAACCATGCTTACTACAATATCGGATTGAGAGACAACATTATCAAGAACATCTGGTTGATTAGGTGTCCATTGAACAACTCTACCTCTTCCATTGAGTATTTTTTCAGCTTTAGATGGAGTTCTATTCACCATTGTTACTTCATATTTACAACTATTTAAAAAGTAGTCTACCATGGGTTTAGTCATTGAACCAGCACCGATAATTGTAACATATTTCATATATTGAGGGAATTGTGATGAGAATTTAAATCTTTTGGTTTTATTACCATTATTCAGTTAATAACTATCTGAGTATTTTCATTATTTCTTCTACATTCTCTGCTCTGCTTATTTTTAGTCTAATTTTTGAGGCTCTGTCAATACCTTTTGTAAAGAAGAATGAGTGTTGTTTTAGATCTGCAAATCTTAGATTGTGTTTTTCCCATAATTTTAGATATTCTTTGAACATTGTTATTTTGTTTTTGTCTTTCAACAGTTTTTTTGTTTTGAAATAATGGTTTATTTGTTTGAATATGAATGGGTTTCCGCATGCTGCTCTGCCTATCATTATTCCGTCGCAGATTTTTGACATTTCCTCTGCTGTTTTGTGGTCTGTTACATCACCGTTACCAATTACTGGAATGTTTAGTGATTGTTTGATTTCTTTGATTTTATTCCAGTCCGCTTTTCCTGAGTATCCTTGAGAAGCGGTTCTTGCATGGATGATTAATGCATCTGCTCCTGCTTTTTCTATTATTTTAGCTGTTTTTATTGCGTCTTTGCTATTGTTTATACCTAATCTTATTTTTGCTGTTACTGGAAGTTCTGTGTTTGTAGTTAGAGTTTCGATTATTTCTTTTATCTTGGCTGGTCTTTTTAATAATGCAGCGCCTGCACCTTGGTCAATGATTTGTTTTGCAGGACAGCCTAGGTTGAAATCAATTATATCTGCATTTTCTTCTAGGATTTTTACAGCTTTTTTTATTATTGGAATTTTTGTGCCAAATAACTGCATTGCAACAGGTTTTTCTTGTTTACATGTTTGTGTTAGTTTTTGAGTTGCTTTGTTGTTTCTTACTAAAGCGTTTGCGTTGATCATTTCAGAATAACATAAACCACAATCATACTTTTTGCAGAGAAGTCTAAATGCAATGTTGGAAATTCCTGCCATTGGTGCAAGTATTAGATTATTCTTTAGTTTTAGGTTTTTAATCTTCATAGAAGTTGATTAGTTGGTTTTTTATATAAATTTATTGAAAAAAAAGAAAGAAAAAAAGTTAGGCATACAATGTGTATAAAACCCAAACAGCAAATAATACCCAGATTATTACTTGGAACCAGCATTTCTTTAAAGGGTTTTTTCCTTTTAGGAATTCTTTTGCTGACTTAGCAAATATTTTTGCGTGTGCCATGTAGCTGAATCCTATTAGTAATGCTACAAACATTGTTGCTGCTGCTAGTTCAACTATTGTCATTGTTTGTAATAAGTAGTATCCAACTACTACTGCTCCTGCTAAGTATACTAATGCTAACAATGGGTGGTTTTTTAGTAGCATTTTATCTACTACTTTTACCATTAGTTTTGGTTTTACTAACATAACTAATATCTTTCCTAATACTGCAACTGCAAAAATCAGTGCTAGAATCTCGACTGGAGTCATAATATCACCTCTTTACTTGTTTTTTGTGAAGTAGATTATATAAATGTTATGGAAAATTATATATACTATGTGTGGGATATTCTTAGTAATTTAATATTTTGAGGTGTTAATTATGAAAAAAGCAATTGTATTTTTAGTTGGAGTATTTCTTTTGTTGGCTATACTTGGTGGTTGTAAGGATGATTCTCCTGATAACTGTATGACTAGTTGTATGGATGAGTTAGATGATAAGTCTAAATGTATTAAAAGATGTAAGGGAGAGGTTCCAGAACAACCTGAAACACCAGAGGTTCCTCCTGAAGTGCCTGTTGAGCCAGAGGTTGAATGTAGATTAAATTCAGATTGTGGAGATCAACAGATTTGTGAGAGTGATGTTTGTGTTGATGTTGAATGTAAAGGAAAATGGCATTGTGATGAAGGTTATTATTGTGAAGAGAATGTTTGTTTAGAGATGCCTACTGCTAGTCCAAGTGAAACTGCAATATCTGATTGGTATGATAGGATTGATTCATTAGATGATAAATTGGATTCTGGTAATGAAAGAGTTGAAAATTTACAAGATTATTTGGATAACTCTGGAATTGATGAAGATAACTCTTTATATGATGACTATGATGATGAGATTGATGATTTAGAGGATGACTTTGATGATAAGTATGATGAAGTTTATTCATTGCAGGATAATTTGACAGTAATTTTGAATGGTGTTGAAACTTATTCTGAGTTTGCAGATCTTAAGGACGAATTTTTTGCAATAAAAGAAGATATTGAAGATTTCCTAACTGAGAAAGGAGATGATATCTCTGAGATTGGGGATGAGATTGATGACACTGTAAATAGTCTCGATTGTGTTGAAGATAGTGATTGTAATGCAGGAGAGTCATGTAGTGTTAATGCTTGTGTTACAGGGACTGAGACTGATTGTACTGATGGAGCAGATGATGAAGGTGACGGGTTAGTTGATTGTGAAGATGATGACTGTGATGGTGTTGATAGTTGTGAGTATGGTACAGAGTTAACGTGTGATGATGTTGTTGATAATGATGCAGACGGTGATGAAGATTGTAATGATTCAGATTGTGCTGCAGATGCTGTTTGCAATGTGACAACAACTGAGACTGTTTGTGATGATACATTAGATGATGATGCTGATGGTATGATTGATTGTGAAGATGATGATTGCGATGTTGTTGGTGTTTGTGAATATGCAACTGAGTTAACATGTAACGATACAGAAGACAATGATGCAGATAGTGATGTGGATTGTGATGATAGTGATTGTGATAGTGTAGGAGTTTGTGAGTTTGGTACAGAGTTAACATGTGATGATTCAGAAGACAATGATGCAGATGGTTTAATAGATTGTGACGATGCAGATTGTGTTAGTGCTGCTAACTGTGCGGTTTGTTCAGAGACAGATGCAGGCGATGAACCAGATGTCTTTGGAATTACCACCGGTGCGTTAGGTGTAGGGTTAAGTGTTTCAGTTATGAATGATACATGTATTATTCCTGATATGTTAGGTGGAGAAACACTTGTTGATAATTGTACATCACCTGATTGTAATCTGTATGAGTATTATTGTGACTCAAACTTTACAGCAGTTGTAGCGCATGCATGTAGTTCATGTCTAGATGGTGTTTGTACACCATAATTTTTTTATTTTTATTTTATATATTCTATATATGTTTCTTCTTTATCTTTGTAAATTCTTGCTTCAAATTTTTGTTCTGGAGAATCTACTCTGAAATGGACATGGTAGTAATCTGCTTTTGAGAGAAATTTAGAGATACCTTCTATTAAATATATTACACTTTCTAATGTTGTTGGTGAATTGTTTCCGTTGCCTTCAAGATGAACACGTTTATCTCCTTTGTATGCTTTGATATCTTCTATGATTATATCTTTTTTATCATATAACGCTGTGAGTGCTTCAAAGTATTCCTGCACAGTCCCAGTTAGTTCACCTCTTATCATAGGGATTGTGTTTTAGTTGTGTTTATATCTTTTGTTATTAATGATAAACTTTTTAAAATATGTTTAATTCCTTTTTTTATGGTAGAGAGAGTGGTTAATGGGAATGTTAATTATGTTGATGGAATTAAGAGGGCTGCTGTTCTGAATTATGGAGATTCTTTGGTTTTTCAGTTTGATGGTGGTGCAGAAGATAGGGCTTCATTTGTTTTGGCTGTTATCGAAGGTTTACAAGAACAAGGATGTGATTTTATAGTTAATTCTGGTGCACATGGTAATTTTAGACATGATCCCAGATTGGATGAGGATACTGTTCCTGATGATGGTTTGTATCTTCTTGGTAGGGAGAGAGGATCTGTTCATCCAGGCTATATTAATAGGGTTGTTGTAAAGGGAGATATTCATGTGCAGGCGTTGATTGTTCCTGTTGATGATGGAGATGATAATTATGTTGCTTATACAACTTTTGCTCCTGTAGGTCCTGAAATGATGGGCAGAGGGAGAGATTTAGAAGAGGTGATGGGTTCTGCAATGAATATTGTTTTTAGATCTACAAAATCCCAAGCTGATAAAGGTTGGCCGTTATATGTTCCAGAGACTCAGCTACATGGTGTTGAAGCAGTAGTTGCACATTTTGATGAATCGATTCCTGAAGGAGCAAGTGTTGTTGGTGGTGAGAGAAGAGAGACGAGGTATGAAGGACTTCCTAGAATTGTTATTGATTTTTATAGGGCCGAGTTATAATTCTGTTGGGAGATAACCTACTGCGTTTCTAATTGCTTTGTTTCCATAAGAAATTCTGTGTTGATATTTTGTGTTGAATGCATGGATTGATTCTTCTTCTCTTTCAAGACTATCTGTGCCAATTCTGTCTCCAAATAAGCTTCCAGCAACCATACATAAGGTTGTTAATGCGATGTAAAGTTGCGGTGTTCCTATTTCTGCTTGATGCATATAATTACTCATTATTGCTCCAAATGCGATTCCTGTTAGTCCTCCGAAGACTGCCCTGGTTATTGGATTTGTTCTGTTAATTGGGCATTGGTTTTGTGCATGTAAGAAATCACCTAGTTCTTGTCTATCTTCTAATTTAATATAATATGCATTATCTGTTCCTGTGTTCATTGAGAATAGTTCTACGCTGTCTCTTGTTTCTCTTACATATCTTCCTGTTTCACCAATCTCTTTATATTGACGTTGAGCTAGTGCTTCTGTTATCTCTTGTTCTGCTGTTGTTGTTTCTAGTACATCATCTATTGCTCCTGTTCTTGCTACTGCCATCTCAGAAAGTATTTTAGCTGAGTTTTAATAGTTTTTGTTTTCTAAGAATTCAACAATAGCTTTTGGTACCAGTTTGTGCCAGTGCATGTCTTTGTTTTTAACTAATTCTCTTATTTCTGTAGAGCTTAGATTATTATTTCTAGGAATATCTTTTACTCTATATCCGGCATCTGAGAATAATGTTTTTGTTATTGGACTTCCTGAGTAGACAATATCAAACTTCTTGTTATTGTCATTAATTATTTTTATTGTATTTGGTATCCATAAATCACAATCGTTTGTGTCAGGTATTGGTAGAATTGAGTAGTTTGAGATATTATTTTCTTTTAATGCTCTTTTTATCATTAATTCTCTTTCTTCGTAGCTGTAAGGGTTTTCTTCTGTGTTTTTGTATTGAGAACTTCCTATTCCAATTAGTATGTGGTCACAATCTATTAAGATTTGGTTTAATGCCCATAGATGTCCGTTATGAAATGGTTGAAATCTTCCGATAAATAGTGCGGTTGTCATTTTAGTATTTTTGAATATTCTCTTTTATGTTTGTTTTCTTTTATTCTTTTGATAACTTTATCTACTTCTGTTTTGTCGTATTTTTTTATTAATCTTTTGTATGTAACTTTCTTTTCTATATCTTTGAGTATTTTATCTAATAGTCCGTATGATGCTCCAAGTTCAAGTTCGTCTGTCTGTCCTTTGAATAGTTCTGCTGTTGGTGTTTTTTCTATTATGTTTTTTGGAATATTAAGTGTTTCTGCCATTATGTTGATCTCTGTTTTGTAGAAGTTTGCTATTACAAACAAATCACAAGCTAGGTCTCCATGTTTTGTTCCGTATCCTAATAAAGCTTCTGATTTATTTCCGGTTCCTATTACTAAAGCTTTGTTTGCGTTTGCAAAATTATAGAGAATGTTTGCTCTTATTCTTGGTTTTAGGTTTACAATTGATAATTTATTTTGTTTCCATTTGTTCATTCTTTTATATGCATTTAATGCAGGGTTAATTGGGATTATATGATGTTTTACTTTTAGTTGTTTGCATAATTTAATTGCATCATTAACATTTGCTTTTTTTGTTAGACCTTTCTCTGGCATTAAGATGGCCGTTATATTTTTATTTCCTAGCGCTTTTGTGCATAGTGCTAGGGAGACTGCGCTATCTAGTCCTCCAGATAGTCCGATAACTGCTTTTTTGAATCCTTGTTCTTTGAAATACTTTTTTATTGATTTGATTAATCTTTTCATTTTAATAGTGAGGTTTTGTATATATGTTCTTCAAATGGTGATAGTATGATTATCATTGGGTTTAGTTTTCTCTTTTTAAGTTCTTTCTTTAAATTTAGTGGATCTTGGTCATATCCTAGGCAAATTATATCTGGTTTTTCGTTTTCTATGACTTTGTAGAAGTCGTTGTTGTTTCCTATTATCGCTTTATATCCTAGCTTTCCAATTGCTTGTTTTCTTTGGTCTTGGTTATGTTTTGGTGTTTTTCCTTTTAATTTCTTTACATTATTATCTCTAGCTATGATTACTATTAGTTCATCACCTTGTTCTTTGGCATTTTTTAGGAAATATTTGTGTCCTTTGTGTAATAAATCAAATGTTCCGAAAACCATTACTTTTCTCATGTTTTTAAGGATATGTTTTCTTATTAATAAATCTTGTTCTCTTTTTTAGTCACCACTTAGTTTTGAATTTCTTGATTTTTTTTAAAGTCTACAAAACTTTTAAATAATAGTACTAATTGTTGAATAACAAATCAAATTTATAACTACAAAATGAGGTGTGGGATGATGAAAAAATTATTAAGTGTGTTATTGGTATTATTGTTAGTTGTTATTTCTGGGTGTCAAACAACAGAAGAGGTTGCTCTTGATAAGAATTTAGTGTGTTTACCAGCAGAAGAGTTGGTAGAGTTAGAACCAGATGAGGGGTTAGAAGAGGTTATTCCCGGTTTAACTGATATTGTTGAACTGCCAGTGGTTGAAGAGGAACCTGTTGTTGAAGAAGTGGTTGAAGAACCTGTTGTTGAGGATGTAGTTGAGGAAAAGGAGTATGCAGCTGTAAAAACATTTAGTGAAGGAGATTTAGTTGTGTTAGACCCACAAGCAACTGATCCGGATAATGATCAAGTTACATTCACATTTAGTTCTCCGTTAGATGGTGAAGGAGAATGGCAGACTGAGAAAGGAGATGCAGGAGAGTATGAAGTTTCAGTAGTTGCTTCTGATGGAATTGATAGTGTAACTAAATATGTGTTGTTAGTTATTGAGACATCAAATAGTGCTCCTGTTTTATTAGTAAATGATGTTTCATTTAATGAGGGTGATTTAGTTAAATTAGATGTAGATGTTTCAGATGCAGATGGAGATTCTGTGAGTGTTGTTTATAGTATTCCTTTAGATGAAGATGGAGAATGGCAGACAGGATATGATGATTCAGGAAAATATAAAATATCTGTCGATGCAACAGATGGTATAAATTCTGTTACAGAAACTATTACTCTGACAATTAATAATGTGAATAGGGCTCCTGTTTTAGAACCAATTGAACATATTGCTGTTTTAGAGGGAGAGAAAGTTGAAGTTGATGTTGAAGTTGAGGATCCAGATAGCGATGATTTAACTTTTACTTATACAGAACCTTTAGATAATGAAGGGGAGTGGCAGACAGAGGTTGGAGATGCAGGATCATATGTTTCTACTGTTAGTGTAAGTGATGGAGAGAGTTTGGTAGAGAAGGCTGTTTCAATTATTGTTAATAAGTTGAATAATGCTCCAACATTGAGTGTTGAAGGTGTTGTTGTACAAGAAACTGACCTTGTTAAATTAGATCCTGAAGTGTTTGATTCAGATGGTGATGATATTGTTGTTACGTATAGCGGTGTTTTATCAGATGGAGAATGGCAGACAGGATATGATGATGCAGGAGAATACAGTGTAACAGTTACAGCAACAGATGGGACAGAGACAGTTTCAGTTGATGTTGTAGTTGTAGTTGAGGATGTGAACAGGCCTCCAGAATTTGTGATATAAACATTTTTATATTACTTCTTCTTTTATTTTTATTATGAGTTTAGTTAACGCTTTAGTTGAGTTGTATAAACGAGCAAGTTGTGAGTTGCCTAGAGATGTTGTTAAAGCTTTGAAGTGTAAAGAGAAGAAAGGCAGTAATGCAGAGTTTGCTTTGAAGTGTGTGTTGAAAAACGTTAAATTAGCTGCTGATCGGAGTAGGCCATTATGTCAAGATACTGGTTTGCCTACATTCTATGTTTATTATCCAAAGAAATATTCTCAGAAGTTTTTGGTTAAGAGTATTAGAGAAGCTACTAAGATTGCTTTTAGAAAAGGTTATTTACGGAAGAATGCTGTTAGTTTTGATGGGAAATGTAATTCTGTTGGTGTTGGAATTCCTAAGATTAATTTTTATGAAGCTGAGAAGTTAAGGGTTACTTTATTGTTAAAAGGTGGTGGTTCGGAAAATGTTTCTTGCCAGTATAAATTGCCTAACTCATTGGGTGGGAGAGATTTAGATGGTGTTAAGAAATGTATTATTGATTGTGTTAAGAAGGCTTCAGGTATGGGATGTGCTCCGGGAATTATTGGTGTTGGTGTTGGTGGTGATCGAGCTTCGTCGTATGAGATTGCAAAGATGCAGTTGTTGAAGAAATTAGGTAAAAATAGTAAGTTAGAGAAAGAGTTGTTTAGAGAATTGAATGGGTTGGGGATAGGCCCAATGGGTTTTGGCGGAAAGAATACTGTGTTAGGTGTTAAAGTTGGTTTTTTGAGTCGTTTACCTGCATGTTATTTTGTTTCAGTTGCTTATATGTGTTGGTGTTGTAGACGTAAGACGCTAGAGTATAATAAAGGGAAAGTAATATTTAGCTAAAGCTAAATATTTTGAGCCTCCCCACTATAGTCAGAAACATCTATTGGCCCACCCCGACTGAAATGTTGGGATGTGCACAAACGAGGTTATGAATATGATTAGATTTGATATAAATGATGATGTTAAGAAGTTGAAGAAAGGAGACCAAGTGTTATTTTCTGGAGAGATAGTTACTGCTCGAGATATGGCTCACAAATGGTTGTTTGAGAAAAAGCCTAAGTTGAGTTTAATTGGAATATTTCATTGTGGACCAATTGTTAAGGGAAAAGAGGTTATTGCTGCAGGACCAACAACTTCGATAAGAGAAGAACCTTATATGGCTGATATAATTAAAAGGTATAAGTTGAAAGTAATAATTGGTAAAGGCGGAATGGGTGAGAAAACTCAAAAAGCTTGTAAAAAGTATGGTTGTGTTTATTTGAGTGCAATTGGTGGCTGTGCACAGTTAATTGCAGACTGTGTGAAAGTGAAAGGAGTTTCTAAGTTAGAATTTGGACCAACTGAAGCAATGTGGAAATTAGAAGTCAAAGATCTGCCTGCGGTGGTGCTGATAGATGGCTAGGGGTAAATATTGCTCTTACATTATCTTTTGTTTTTCTTAGTTCGTATGCAATGTTACCGAATGTTATTGTATTTTCTGTTACTTGTGCATACATTTCGTCAAAGATTTCATATGGTTTTCTTTCTGGGTCGGAGTATAAGTGGTCTAACATAATAGTAACTGGTTCCCAGTTACCATTTTCTTGTTCGTCACTTATCCATATCAATGGTGTTTCTGGATCTGACTTTAGATCCAATGAATCTCCATATGTTCCAATCATTACTGTTCTTTGTGATTCATAGTCAGGAGAGATTAATTTTCTTGCTAATAATATGTCTTTTTTGTTTATCCTTCTTATTGGATTTTTATACATTGTTGATTTATCGAATGGTTCTCCTGTCTCTCTATGAATTAATTCTTGCCAGTGATCATAGAATGTATTTGTTTCTTCCTGTAATTCATTCTCTATTCTTTCATAATCTTCTCTACTCATTCCTGACTTTATCAATTTTCTTCTAGATCTTTTATGTGTCTCAAATCGTTTTGTAATATCATCTCTTCTTCTTCCATATTCTCTTTGTTTTTCTTCAGAAGATTGAGATAATCTTGTTGCATAATCATCTTTTATTCTTTTTAATGTTCCATCTGGTAGTATGTAATATGTATCTGCTCCAAAGTCTTCATCTCCAAAGTAGCCATCTAGAAGTTCTTCAATGTCTGCAACTAGATATCTACCTTCAATTGATGAATTTGTTACAATATGTAGTCCTCTTTCTTTACCTCTCTCTCTAGTTAGAAATTCTCTTACACCAGGATATGTACCTTGTTTTTTATCTCTTATTGTTTCATCTCTGTCAACGAATAGGATGTCTGTCATTTTTTAGAGTAATTCTAATCCTTTTATAAAGATTACCAACAGATTTATAAAGGAGTTTAGTCAGTTTAGTGTTGTGAACAAATCAAAAGTTTCAATAATTGGTGCTGGGAATATTGGGGGTACGATTGCGCACTGGTTGGCAATTAAGGAAGTTGGAGAGATTGTGCTAGTAGATATTGTAGAAGGCTTGCCGCAAGGAAAGGCTTTAGATCTTCAACAGAGTTGTTTTATTGAAGGATATTCTTCTGATATCAAAGGAACAAATGATTATTCTGAAACAAAGAATAGTGATGTTGTTATTGTAACAGCTGGGTTTGCAAGAACAGAAGGGATGACAAGAGAGGATTTAATTGATAAAAATAAATCGATTGTTAAAGAGGTTGTTAAGAAAGCTGTTAAGTATTCTCCTAATTGTGTTTTAGTTGTTATTACTAATCCTGTGGATGTTATGAGTTATGTTGCTTATCATGAATCTGGTTTCAAAAGAAACAAAGTTTTAGGAGTTGCAGGTGTTTTAGATACTGCAAGGTTTAAGTATTTTGTTGGGAAAGAGATTGGTATCTCTCCAGAGGATGTGGATGCAATTGTCTTAGGGAATCATGGAGATTTAATGATCCCTCTAGTGGGACATGCTAATGTAAAAGGAGAACCTTTGCCTGAATTATTGAATATTGGTAAGATTGATGATATTATTGAAAAGACAAGAAACTCAGGACAGGAAATTACTTCTATGTTGAAGGATGGGTCTGCATTCTATGCTCCTGCAGCTGCAGCTGCTTCAATGGTTGAGTCAATATTGAAGAATGAGAAAAAAGTAATGCCTGTTAGTGTTTGTTTGAATGGTGAATTTGGTGTTCATGATTTATTTATTGGTGTGCCTGTTATTTTAGGTAAAAATGGAGCAGAGAAGATAGTTGAGTTTGAGTTAGATGATGAAGAGAAAAAGATGTTTGAAGAGTCTGTTGAACATGTTAGAGAGTTAGTTAGAAGGGTTTAATTTCTGCAAAACTTTTTTCATTTTTAGAGAATCTTTCCATGTTATGGGTGATTCAGAAATAATAGAAACTTCTTTGAATTTTTGTTTTACTAACTCTTTTGCTAATGGTAGGAAGAATTCTTCTGTCATTATTAGATGTTTTCTTTCTCCTTTTTGTGTGTATTCTATGCCTGTAAAATGGCAGTGTATTTTTTTAAGATGCTTAAGTTTTTTGAAAATTTCCTTATAATCTATTTTTCCTATGTTTCTTGCGTATAAATGTGCAAAGTCTATGCATAATTCACATCCTGTCTCCTTTTTTAATCTTAATAATTCATCTAGAGAACCAAATTGTGATTCTTTGCCAGTGGTTTCTGGAGCTAGAGATACTTTCCATTTGTTTTTCTTTATGTTTTTTTGTAAATCTATAATTTCTTTCTTAATCATTTGATATACTACTTCTTTATCTCTTCCGGTATAGAATCCTGCATGAAATACAATATATCTTGCTCCTAAGTGATGTCCTCTTTCACAGCTGTCTAGGATTCTTTTTTTAGATGCTTTTATTTTCTCTTTTTCTTTTGAGCAGAGGTTGATGTAGAATGGGGCATGGATTGATAACTTAATATTATGTTTTTTTGCTTCTTTGCCTACTATTTTTGCTTTTTCTATTGACATTCTAACGCCATAGACAAATTGTATCTCGTTACAAGTTAGACCTAGTTCTTTTAGGGCTGACATTGTTTTAACTGCATCTTTTTCTACAATTCCTGCTGGTCCTAGGTGTATTTTCATTTTACTTTAGAAACAATTAATGTTGTTAATAATGAATAGATCATAATTAATATTGTTGTGTGTAAGATAATTGAGATGTTTTGTATGTTAAATGCAAAGATGCTTAAACCTAGAATAACTGTTGCGACTGCTAATCCTTTTGGTGTAATGAGTGTTAGTCTTAGTTTATCTTTTAGAGAGTATTTCTTCTTGTATAATGATATGTTTAATGAGATAAATCTTAGTATTATGTAGATTCCGAATAGTAAAAATGAATTAAATAATAATGTTGGTGTTAGTTGGAGATGTGTTATGATTCCTGCGATTGTTATCACTAGAATAATTAATGCTGTGCTTAGTGTGTCTGAGAACTCGTGAAGTTCTGTTTTTTCTTTTACATAGATATTTCCGAATAGTATTCCCAATGTTGCAACTGTTAATATTTCATTTCCTCCGATTGTTTTTGAGAACATGTATGATATTATAATGATCGACATTAGTAATAAAGGAGACATGTGGGAAGAGTAACATCTTTTCATTACATTGAATAGGATTATTCCGATTATGATTCCTGCGCCAATGCCAAAGATTAGTTGTAGGCTTAGTGTTTCTAATGTTGTGTATAAACCTGTTTGTGGTATGGTTATGATGATGAATGGGAGTGTTAATGCAACTGGAGTACATATTAATGCTTCTTCTTTTAGGAAATTTAGTAATCTTGTTTTTAGATGTTTTAGTTCATGCTTTGATATGCTTGTTATTATTATGCTTAGAAGTAATGCTAATGTTATGTCTATTTTTAGGATAAATTTTGCTGCTGCAGTTAGTATTATTATGTTAAGGATAAATGAGATTATTGTTTGTTTAATTGCAAGATTTGTTAGGCAGGTAAACTCTTTGTGTTTTATTCTAGACCAAAAGTCAAATGTGATCATTGCTAGTGCAAATATTCCTAGAATTCTTAGGAATTCGTATGGGAATGTTATTAATGGTGAAGAGTTATGTTGGATTGTTCCTAAAATAATTCCTATGATTAAGAGTAGTAGGATGTTAGGTATTTTTAGTTTATGTGAAATCATTGAAGAGATGATTCCTATTAGGATTATTATTCCAATGTATATTAAGAATGTTAATGTAGTGTCCATGGAGAACTTATTGGTTGAATACTATATAAATTTATTGTTAGAAAGAAATTGGCGAAAGAATTGAAAATAAAGAGCTGAGTGGTTTTCTCGGGAGGGATGTTGAGAAAGTGGAACCAGCCCAGCTTCTTTGAATGTGATATTAAAGTGTTGTTGGATTATCGATTTTATGGCCTAGGTTTTCTAGGCTTCCTATTCTGTTTCGTCTTTCTGTTTTATAATCATCGTCAAGGGGATCATCATACTTTTTACGTTTTCTGAATGTCTCTTCTTTGTCTTTTTCTTCGATTTCTTCTTCTGTTTTTTCTGGAATTGTTTCTTCAACTGTTTCTGTTGTTTCTTCTTGGTTTACTGTTTGTTCAATGGTCTCGTTATCGCATTTGCATTCATTGCAAGGTTCTGAACAGTCACAATTGTCTCCCATTTGATATCCCTACCTTTATTAATAACATAGCTCATATATAAATGTTTCGTTTTATTAGCCACTATTAGGTGGTAAATAAGAGGTTTTTATGTGTGGAGATGTATAATTAGTTCTTGATTAAAAAAAAGAAAAGGACTCTCGCGAGGGGGGCAGGTTTAGAACTTAGTCTAAGAGAGCCTTTTCTTTGTAAGAGTGAGCTGGTTTTCTGAATTCTTGCATCCACATGATGCCGATCTTAATCATTGCTTTGTTAAAGCGATCAGAGAGTTTGTAGACCTTCTTATAGAGGTCATAATCTACTAAACCCATGCTTTTCATAGGTGTTAGAATCCTATCGTAGAATTGACGTTTGTTGTAGCTTAGCTTTACTTTTTTATTCTTATACGATGGATCGTCTATTTGAGCTACAAGTTCTCCTTCATGGAGTTTTGTGGCAAATAGGGACATTTCTGTCTTTCCAAGTACTCCACTATTGTCTTTCATACGCTCTATAAGCAGTTTTGCTACTATTACTTGTTGTTTTGTTGCAAAAACTACTTCAAATATGTCATCTGGCATATTGAACTGATCAAATAGGATTACCATGCCTTTTCATAGAATGAAGCTAGTATATAAATGTTACGTTTTTGTATACTGATGTTTTATTTTGTATATTAGTGCCTAAATCCACTATTTGCTAATATGTGGTATGTTTCAGGAACATCTATATCAATAAGTGGATTTATTATATTGGATACGTGAATCTGGGAGTGTATTTGTTTGTCTGTTAGAACCCAGATCACTTTTTCTATCCTATTTGGTCTGACAAAGAATCTGAACGGATTTATTGAAAAATTTCTCAGTTTGTATGCATAGAGAAGCATAGTTCCAACTAGAAGCGCTCTAGTTACTCCTCTAAGTATTGTTATCTTATGAATCTTACTTTTTTCAAAGTATTTTAGAAAAGCGTGTCCAATGCCTTTCCATGATTTTAGATTAGTTTTCCCGTTTGTTTTTAGTAACGACTTATTTTTATTAATGTCTCTTGCAAGATCTAATAAATGGTTTGTAATTTTGTTTGGTTTTATTATGAATAAATTGTTAATTCTAATGCTGGACTTATATATTGGGAAAAATCCAAGTTTTAGTTTCTCACTTTTTACTTTTAGGTTAAGTTTATCCATGACTTTGTTGAAATTGTTTAAAGTGCTAAATCCTAAAACAAAGTCTGACTTTTGGTTTGATGTTGAGATGAATTGATCAATATCCTTTTCAGTTATTAGTGGACAGTCTGATGTTGTTATTAATAATCTTTTATTATCTTTTATTTTATTTATTGCATATCTAATATTATCTACAACATTTTCTTGTTCAGAAAGAATTGTTATTCTTTTGTTTTTTACAAAGCTTAATTTTTCTTTATTTCCTATAACAAATATACTATCTATAAATTTTGATTTAAGGACAGCGTTGATTGTGTATTCAATTATCTTCTTTTTTCCTAATTTATGGAACTGTTTATACTCTATTTTATTGTTTATATCGAATTTATGGAATTCTACTGTTCCTGCAAGAATTAATGCGTTAACTTTTTGCATATTAGTGGGGTATGTTTGAGGTTTATATATTTTTACTTAATTGAAGAGAAAAACTCTTCGATCTGGAACAAATAATCCAGCTTTTAGCAAAACCTGGGAAAAGGTTGTAGAGCGTAAAGCTCTACTACGCAGCTTTTCTTCATTTTCTAAGGCTGCGATCTTAACTACTGCCATTACTTATTATTCTCAAAAAACTCTTCGATCTGGAACAAATAATCTTTGCCCAATTCCATCTCCCAATCTGTGGGGAAGCATCTTCTGTACATTGGCCAGATGTATCTTTCATCTAAGAATACAATAAGTCCTTTGTCTGTCTCTGATCTGATGCATCTTCCTGCATTTTGTAATGTTTTGTTGAATGCTGGAAATAAATAACCGTAATCCCAACCTTTGTTGAACTTTTTATCAAAGTAGCTAATCAATTCTTTTGTTTCTAAATCAGGTTGAGATAACGGAAGGCCAACAACTGTTACACTTTTTAGTAGGTCTCCTGGTAGGTCTATTCCTTCTCCATATGATCCTGAAATTGCTGCTAGTAAAACTGCTCCTGTTTTTTTGTATTTTTTGAAGTTGTCTAATAACTCTTCTTTTTCTAGTTTTGTCATTCCTGGTTTTTCTACAAATAATGTTTTATTGCATATTTTGTTGTAGAATGCGTAAACATAATCTCTAATATAATAACTAGGAAAGAATATCATAGAATTTCCAGGAACATTATTGGTTATTTCTGCACAAACACCTGCGATTGCTTTGAATTGAGACTCATTTCTTTTTGTGAATTTTGTTGTTGTTTTCGGAATGACTAGATTTAGTCTGTTTTGATATGGAAATGGATTTTCATATTCTGAAAGTATTGCGTTATCTGCTCCTAATAAATCTTGATACATGTCTGTTGGTGTTAGTGTGCCAGACATAAATATGGTTGAATAAGAATTTTTAACTATATCTCTTGTTATCACAGAAGGATCTAAACATCTGTAACTTAGGATCGTGTTTGGTTGGTTTTTGAATTCCTCTGTGGAGATAATTCTTGTAAAGCCTTCTTCAGTTCCAATCCATGATTCTAGGAATCTAGCTATTCCTCCGATAAAACTTTGTTTTTGTGACTCTCTTATATGTTCTGCAGCAAATTGAAGATCTGCTATTACTTCATCGTAATCTGCAGTTATTAATTTTACAAAATTATCTCTTTTTACTAATTTTTCTTTTCCTGGTGTCATGTCATTAGAGATTTCATTTAATGCGTCTTGGACCATGACTAAATACTTGATTGTTTGAGTGTAGCTATGTTTTCTAGCTTCTTTTATTGCTCTTTTCAGCATGAATGTTGTTAATCTTTCTGAAGCTAATTCTCGAATTCTGGATGGTAGGTTGTGAGCTTCGTCTACGATGATTATAGAATTCTCTAATTCTGTTCCTGTTTTTAGAAAGAATCCTGTTGAGATATTTTCGTTGAAGATATAATAATAATCTGCAATTATTACGTTTGCTTTTTTTGCAAGCTCCATTGTTATTTCGTATGAACATAGTCTTTCTTGAGCTGATGCATCTACAACATTATCTGAAGAATTTATTGTTTGGTTAAGTTCTTCAAATACTTTTTGTCCCATTACTGTTAGTTTTGTTCCTTTTTTAGTATTTGTATAAAATTCACATTTGTTTTCTTTTCTTTGTTGTTTACAGTATTCTGTGAATTCATTTGAATAAAGTGTTTCAACACCGGGGACTGGACATATTGCTTTTTTCCCTATAATATCAGCTATACGAATGTCTGCGTTATGTTTTAATTTTATCTGTCTTAATGTGTCTATAGCAATTTTATGTTGGGTGTGTCTCGAGGTAAGGAAAAATACTTTGAGATTGTTTTTTATTGCGTGAGTTAAAGCTGGAGAAAGTGCAGCAGCAGTTTTTCCTAGACCAGTTGGTGCGTGAGCTATGATTGAACGCTTTGATTCGACTGCTTTTTGTATATCTTTGATTAATTTATGCTGTGAATCTCTGATCTTTTCATGAGGGAATAGAATGTCTTTGTTTTCCATTGTAATTTGAGTAGAGGGATTGTTTATATTGGTTTGGGTTTTTGTTTTCATAAAAACAAAACCTTTATATAGTAGTTAATATGGATTATAACCTATAGTTTTAGGAAGATATATCATAGGGGTGGGTAAATGAAGACAAGTCAGATTTTTAATGTTTTTTTCAGAGAGAAACCAACTTTAATGTTGATAAATCTAGCTAATGCAAAGTCTGAAGTTTATGCGTCTTCTTTGGCAAAATCTGTTGATTGTACATATTCTCATGTTGTTAAGATTCTTCAAGAGATGGAGAAGGCTGGCTTGATAAATTTTGATAAACAAGGTAGATTAAAACTGTTAACTTTAACTAAAAAAGGACAGGAAGTTGCTGAACATATGGACAAGGTAAGAAGTATTTTATAAAATTGATTCTTCTAAACTTTCTTTATCAAGAACTCTTACAGCATTTTTTATGAACATTTCTTCGTCATCTGTGTCAATGATTGCTCCGGCAGCATTCTTATGTCCGCCTGATTCTCCTCTTACTTTCTTTACTATGCTGTTTATTGTTTTTGTTAGATCTGTGCTATTATCTCTTCCTGAGATTCTTAGAGAAACTTTTGTTTTGTTGTGAACTGTATGGGCTAAAGATAGAATATATTTGTGATCTTCAATCTCACTTGATTTTGATAATATTGAAGCGATTGTTCCTACAATTGTTGGCGGGATATTTTCCTGTGCATTTATTATTATGTATCCTTCTTTTTCAATAATGTACTCTGTTTTATTCTTTCTGTTTGTATTTACCCAGTTTAATGAGCCAATGATCTCTCTTTTGTACATGTTTAGTGTGCTTATAGCTTTTCTTTTCATTCTTTTGTCGTTGAGACAACATCCTATTCCAATAGATGATTTATTCATTCTTCCACATGCATTTAGTAATGTTGAGAATTCTCTTGCATCCCTTGTTGGGCTGCCTTCTTCTTCTCCAAGGATCAGGTAAACTTTTCCTATTATATCTTCTGGTTTTTCTTCTCCTTCTCTTTTCATCACTATCCCTGCAACTAGTCTTTTCATTTCATCGTTAGTTATCTCTCTAAGTTTTCTCCAGCGATGTCCATGTTTTGGGTTTATGTTTATCGATTGTAGGAATTGTATTACTGCTGATTCTGATCCGGTAACTCCGGGTATGTATGGGTCTGTACTGTATTCAAGAACTTTATGAAGTGGTTTGGTTTGAGTTCCGAATAATCTTAATCCTTCTAAGACTTTTATCTTCTTTTTTTCTTGAGCTATTTTTAAGATTTCTTTGTTTAGGCCGAAAAAATCTCTTTTTTCTTGGATATCGCCTATTGCGCCAATTAGTGCTAGATGTGCTAAATTTTCGTTTTTCTTGTTTAAGGTCTTTGCGAAATAGTAGACTACACCTGCTCCTGAAACTTCTTTAGAACCGTCTATTCTGTTTTTGTGTGGATTTATGTGAGTAATGTTTTCGAAGTTGTCTAACGATTCTGGTTCATGGTGATCAAGGATGAATACTGTCTTGTTTTTTAGAATTGTATTTATTGATTTTACCATTCCGCTGCCTAAGTCTGTAAAGAAATAAATCTCGTTGTGTTCTCTTGAGAATTCTTCAAGTGCGTCCTTTTCTAGTTGAGGGATTATTGAAATAGAGTAATTTCTATTTTCTCTTATCAAGGCTTTAACTAGAATAGAGCAAGCACATATCCCATCGGCATCTAGATGGGATACAATCCTTACTGGTGCAGTTTTAGGCAATGTTTTGAAAACATTGACTGCTGCTTCTACCTCTTTTATGAATTCAGTGTAGGACACTTTGATCTTACTCAATCAGTAATCTGATTTTTTCTGGGTCGTATTTCCAGTCTTTGCTTAACTTTTTAGTTTTCTTGTAGTAATCAACTAATCTCTTTATTTTTGCTTCTGCTAGTTGAAGACCTCTCTTTGCGACCTTGTCTTGTTTGTTTTCTTGAAGATGGTTTCTTATTGCAATGTTTCTTTTGATAATTGCCATAAGATCTTCAGGTACTTCTTTTAGAAGTTTTTTGTCTTTTAGAATATCTGAGATTGATTTCTTTGTAATGTTTTTTACGTTTGGAACTCCGTATGCATCTCTAAGGATTATTCCAATTTCAGAAGTTGTATTCCCTTCTTTTGCTAACTTTATGATTAGTAATTCTATCTCCTTTGATTTATATCTTACCCATGAAGGGGTTGATTTCTTTGTTGGTCTAGTTGAACCAGATTTTCCTTTATTTCTTGAATACATTCTTGCGATGTTTACCACCTGTTAATTTACTAGGAGAAATAGATTTTCTACATCTCCAGTATAAGCTGGCCATATAGACTGGCTTATCCATTGAATGAGTGTAGGATTGATTGGGTGTTTATAAATGTTACGTTAATTTTATATACTAATCCTCTATCACTCTTTCCATGGCTTTGAAGAAATGTAACTTTTGTGTTAAGAATGATGTGCCTGTGAAAGGACAGTGTAATTCTTGTGGGTTTATTGATGGGTTAGAGAGACAACCAAGTGATGATGAGTTTAAACAAGCTAGAAAGATAAATAATGATCATAAATATGATCAATATGAAAACATAGACATGTTATTATTGGATTAGAATTGAAACTTTGTTTGTGTTCTTTTTCTATATTGGAGTAAATTCCCTGCAATAATCTTTTTTGTGACGTGGAAATAAGGAACTAATGACTTTGTTATTTCTTTGTAAGCTTTTAATCCTTTTCTACTCAAACTTAGATCCATATTCTTGTATTTAATGTATTTTTCATCCTCTAGCTCTTGAAGATTTTTGTAAATAGCTCTTTCTTTTTTTGAGATTATGGATAGTTGTAGAATGGTTTCAATGAACTCAATCTTTGAGACATAGATGTTTAGAGGGGTATCTTCAAATCTTTTGCTTGATTCTTCAAGAAATCTTCCTAATGTGTATAGCATTAGGCGGTTGTGTCTAGATAGGCTCATTGGGATTTAGGAGGGTATTAGTATATAAAAAATTTACCCATTGTTTTGCAATTTGTATAAGAAATTTTATAAAGCGATTTTTATTACTCTGTTTTTATGAGTTGGGACGATGAATTTAAATTATGGGATGCTAGGTTGAAAGTCTTAGGTTTAGGAGAGTTAGAGGAGCTACTTGCTGATGATCCTGTTGAAGCTCTTTGGGATTCTTTAAATGATTCGATGGGAGCGAATGAAGAGGTAGTTTATGAAGCTGCTGCTGAGTTGTTTCAAGAAGCAAAGGAGATTATGGGTCAAATTTCGGAGTGTTTTAAAGTTGAAGATTATGAAAATATTTATGGGATGGCTTCTGGGGTCATAGGGCTGTTTGAGAGAGGAATTGGGATTTGTATTGCTGCTTGTTTAGATAATGAGGCTGCTTTATATAAACAAGTAAGAGATGATCTTGCGGTTGCTTATACTATGAAGGCACAGTCTGTTGTAGCTAAATATGCTTTAAATGTTAGTGGTGCTGAGAGTCCTCATGTGCATGGGATGAGGTGGTTATTAAAAACAAAGGCTAGAGCGGATATTAGAGAATCTCTTAACTATTTTGAGACTGCGTTGGGATTGGATCCTGCTAATAAAGAGTTGCGTAGCGATTTGGAGTTTAATATTAGGATGCATCTTAATCTTTTATATAATGATTCTCTTGCAAGGAATAGGACTGGTTTTGTTGTTCATCTATATTCAGGTAGGAAATAGTGTTTTTCTTCACTTTCTAGTAGTATTAATAGAAAGCTTTATAAAGGGAGAATTTATCCTAATCTTATGAAATGGGAAGATAGTGCTAGGCTTGATATGGCAAGATATATGGCACTTATTGCAGGAGGATCTAGTGGTTTGAGTGATGATGCTTGTTCTCGGCCTATTTTTGATTTAAGGGCTTAT
>CAYVNO010000029.1:0-6693 GCA_964452935.1 uncultured Methanosarcinales archaeon
ATTAATCACTTATCGGATAAAGCTTACTTTTCGTTTGCTTATCGGGCAAAGCCCACAAAACCAGAATATTTAGAAAGAGAAGTTCAAAAAGCAAAAAACATAATAGATGAAATCCTTGCAGTCGTTGACCCAGAACAATCATTTGGTTTAATAACAACTGATTACAGAGGAGAATTTGCACCAGACTGTGAAGGATTCTTCTCGACAACACATTTAAGAGAATTATTTAGATTAATCTCTCAACCAGATTTATTTGATTTCCAAAAGGGAGAGTGGACTCCCGCATTCCAAGAATTCCGTGATTATTACTTAAACTTAAGAGAGCAATACATAGATTACGCAGAAACACATGGAGATCCCTAATCCTTCGGCAATATCAACCCATCTTTCTCATAATACTCATCAGGATTAAAATAAAGTGTTCCTCCTAACCCTTCTCTTCTAACAGGATCTTCTAACAATACCTCAACTAATCTTTCTATATCACCATTACCATCCCATCCAAACTCACATCCAGATCCATGCAAATCTATATCAGAAGGAAAAACCGGAACAGCAACCATTATGGGGACATTTTCTAACCCTTCCCCAATAAAATTATAAACATTATAACCAACCATAAGATAATCAGCCATCACTCCATCAATAATCATTAAATCATACCTGTTATCTTCAATAACTTTAGTAATTCTCTCAAGACACACACCATTAATTATCTTCGCCATACCATGATCCAAACTAAAATTTATATTAACCCATCCTTTAAAATTTAAACCATCAACAGAATGTCCTGCTTCTCTTAATGTCTCAAGAGGATCATAACCATTCCCTGCAGCCGAATCATACACTAATAAAATATCACTCATAGAAAATTCACTAAACAACCAATATATTAACTTTTCTCTTTAATCTTTTCTCTATACTTTTTCCTCATCTCTTTCTGCTCATCTGTTAACTTTTCTCTTTCTGCACTTTTATCTCGTTGTACAGCAAAAGCTTTTCTAGTCGAATACTGCACAGGATTTTTAATTCTTCCACATAAACCATCTGGTTTACAAATCTGTAAATCAGCATAATAAGCCTTATTATCACAATTCGGAGGAAGTATTTTCTTCTTATGCATCTTATGATATCTTAACTGCCCTAATAATATGACTTCTCTAAGAGGTTCAGGATTATTCTCATTCCACTCCTTAAATACACTCTCAATCTCATCATAACCATAGCCACAACTTGATAAGAAATTCATTAAACAAAACATAAATCTCTTTTTACCATCCTCTAAACCACCCAAACCAATCTTAACACAAGGCGGAAACAAATCAGGAGGAATAGCTTCACTTGGGACATCAAACTCTTTCTTAAACTCAACCTCTTCAACATTAACTTTTGGTTTATGATCAAAAGCCTGAATAATTAAATTAGTTGCCTCCCCTTCAATAGTCTTTGAATCATCTAAAAAAACAGTTTCAACCTTAACCTTCTCGGGTTTTGCCATGTCTTTCTCAAACTTCATAACATCTTTCACAGGAACACTAACAAGCCCACTCTTTTCATGCAACGAATAAACCATTCTATACAGGTGCCTAGACGATATCAACACAGTATCAATATCAAGTAATGCAGAACTATCAACCCTCTCCTCGATCTCAGTTGACTCACAAAGAGTACATCTAACTCCTTCTATATTATCAAACTTTTCCATTATACTATTGCACTTCTCACAAACCATAAATTTGTCCTCGCCAGAAACCCTATTTCCGCATTTCTGACAGACAAATTCAACACCTTCTTTTTTTTCTTTAACCTCTTTCCCGCATTTCTTGCAATAATTACGTGTAACAATAACTTCTTTACCTAACTCTTTACCTATTCCATCCAAATCATCATTTCTAACTATATCTAAAAACTTTGGTTCAATTCTGTCTCGTAAATAAGCTGCAATTCTTCTAACTCCATCAGGAAATAATAACTTTGTATCAACTCCATTAACCTTTGAAGGAAAAGCCTTAAACGGAACACCTACATGAAAACCCTTATTTCCACTAAACTTACACGAAACACTTTTCACTCCATGAGCTTTTAACTCTTCTATTAATAAATGAGTAATAATCTTAGAATACTTCCACATCTTACAATCAACATCCAAACACAAATCCCACCCAATTCGCATTGAATCAATCTCCGCTCTCTTTAAACCAGGACTTAACATTAACGGATTCTCCCAATGTTCTTCACTAACATGGAGACTAGTTGCATAATTCTTTGCAAACTCAATAACATCTCTAGGATATGAAAGAATATCTGGCCTCTTCCCAAAACCTTTATCACCATACCTAATGGCAACCTCTTTATCCTTTGCACTCCTAACCATGGCTTCCTGTATGTCTGCCCTTTTATAATGTTTGAGAATAGTACTAATACTTATCATAAAATTGGGAAACAGAGGAATATTTATATGGTTTTTCTTTGAAGACACTGTTAATAAAGCAGCAGGTGCGTCACCTGTCACCAGGACCGGCGTTTGCCAATGCAAACCTGGTCGACGGTGGCGTAGCGGGGCCCTTATGGGGTGCCACGTAGCACCTGCAGCTTTAATTAAACAATATTGATTAAATTTAAAAACTAATATCAATTCCCTAAATCAATGTTAGTACTAAAATCAAAGAATTTCAAGTATATCGATATAATAACAGCATTATTCGCCACTATCTTGTTAATATCAAACACAGTTTCAACTAAAATAATGCTCCTAGGACCATTCACATTTGATGGAGGAACAATCCTATTCCCTCTGTCATACATTTTTGGAGATATTCTAACAGAAGTCTACGGTTATAAAAGATCAAGAAGAATCATCTGGATAGGTTTCTTCTGTGTACTAGTGATGGCAGTAGTCTACGCAATCGTTGGCTTCCTACCAGCAGCAGCTGAATGGGGTTTACAAGAATCATACATGTCTATTCTAGGAATAGTGCCAAGAATAGTCATCGCAAGTTTAATTGCATACTTTGCAGGAGAATTCTCAAACTCATTCATAATGGCTAAAATGAAGATCTGGCAAAAAGGAAAAAACCTTTGGATGAGAACAATAGGATCAACAATAATAGGAGAAGGCATTGACACAGTTTTATTTGTCTTAATAGCATTCGCAGGCATCCTACCTAACTCATTATTAATAACAATAATTATCTCGAACTACATCTTTAAAGTTGGATTAGAAGTTCTACTAACTCCAGTTACATATGTTGTAGTTAACTATCTTAAGAAAAAAGAAAACGTAGATTACTATGATCACAAAACAAAGTTTAATCCATTTTCTATGAAGGTTAACTAAGTTCTTTCAGAAATAATTCTAACTGATCCTTAACATTCTTTGAAGTATCAATCACCATTCACAAACGAGTGAGAATCTCTATTCTGGAAAATCTTTACAGATCTGGGCACATCAAGTAGTTCTGACTCTGCAACTTTCTCCAATGGAGATGGTTCAGTGGGTTTATCATCACCATCAGAAACGCTCGCTTCATAACTATCTAAAACACCTTCTTCTTCAATAGAATATTCACTTCTTGAATTATAAGTCATACAACCTGATAATAAAAATTATTATATAAATACTCGCCCCCCCTAATGGGGTTGAAGTAGAAAAATTTAAATATAAACACTTAAATTTAATATTACATGAAAACTGCTTTGCTAGAAAAGATTGGACTTACTAAAGGAGAGATTGCAGTATATCTAGCAATGTTAGAGTTAGGCAGTGCTACTGTTCGGCCGATTGTTGATAAAGCTAAGGTAAGTTATTCAAAAATATATGATATTCTAGAAAGACTCATAAACAAAGGTTTAGTCAGCTACGTTATTAAAGAAAACAAAAGATATTTTGAAGCTGCCCCTGTTGAGAGAATTATGGATTATATGGAAGAAAAGGCAAAACAAATAAATAAACAAAAAAATGAATTAAAAGATCTTCTTCCCCAATTAAAACTAAAACAAGAAATGTCAGGTTTTAAATCCACATCTGCGGTCTATAAAGGGATTAAAGGCTTGACAACTGCTCTTTATTCTTCATTAAATCTCCTAAAAAAGGGAGATGAAATATTAATAACTGCTGGCAAACATGAATCAAATCCAGTTAATATTATTTTTGACAAATTTGTAAAAGAAGTAGAACAAAGAAAGATTAAACTTAAAGTATTATCCAACGAAAGCGATATTAATTGGCCAAAAGCAAAACATATTCACAATATCACTCCTGCCACAACTGCCATAATTAAAGATAGAGTAATTGTCTTCCCTACAAGCAGAGATATTGTTCTTTTTGTAATTGATAATAAAGAAGTTGCTGAATCTTTTAAAGTGCAATTTTGTAGTTGGTGGGATCAAAAAGTAAAAACCTATGAGGGCATTAAACAAATTAGAAAATTATGGATAGAAAAACTGGATTTTGGCGAATATTGTGGTTTTGGTGAGGGAACTAAGATAGTTAAAGTTCTCGGAGAAGATTATTTTGTAAAATGGCAGAAAGAAAAGAAAAAAAGAAGTATTAGGGGTAAAGTTCTAATTGGCGAAAAATTTAGAAATTCTGTAACTGTTAAGAAATCAATTGCTGAATTTAAGTTTATATCTGGATATGAAAATCCAGGAGTTACTGAGATTTTTAACGATAAATTGGTTGTTGTAAATTTTTCAAGTAAGCCTGTTGCTTTTGTAATTGATGATAAAAAAGTTGCACAAAGTCATCAAACATATTTTGATCTTCTTTGGAAAACAGCAAAACATTGATTTTACGCGCCGAGGGCGGGAATCTCGTTAAGACCCCCACAGCAAACATTCGAACCCGCGTGACACGCTGGTTTTTGTGCCAACCTGATCTTCAGTCAGGCGTCTTAAGCCAAACTCGACCACCTCGGCTTTACGCAAAATTTATATACTAGTTTATCCATATTATTTAATGCTGGTTTTTGTGTCAACCTGATTATTCAATCAGGTATTTTTTAATTCTTTAAATGAATAATCACTAATTTTCCGGAAGGTTTCCAGAAAAAACAAATAATTTCCAATTCAAACCAAAAAATTTCCAAAACAAATTTAAACTTCTCGTAAAAATCACGGAATTTTCGTAAAATCCACGAGATAATCTTTAACATAAACTTTATAAACTTCTCCAATCTAATCTCCACAGGGTGAACATCATGAAAAACTGTCCATGTAAAATATTTCTTTTCGGAGTTATCTACGCAGTAATTGCACAGGTAATCCACACACTAGGAGCATTTGTAACAATGCCATACTACATGATAGAAGAATACTTTCCTGTCTGGAGTAAGATAATGATGCCTACAGCAGGCCCACCACCAGTTTCATTTTACTTATATTCATTAGTATTTTCAATAATCACAGGAATGCTAATAGCATATGTATACACAATTGTTAGGTCATCATTCAAACAAAAATCATTAGTAAAAAAAGGACTATTTTATGGTTTATTAGTCTTCCTTGTAGGTGCACTACCAAGCACATTAGGAATGATCTTACTAATCAACCTACCTGTAATGCTATTAGTCGCTTGGGCAATTGAATCATTAATAATCTTGTTATTAACAGGAATGATCTTAGCAAAACTAATTAAAGGGTAAATAAATTTCCGCGCAGATTTTGCCAGATTTGACGAAGTGAAATCTGAGTTTGTGAAACAAACTGAGTGAAATCTGAGTTTGGAACAAAGTGACAAACTTAGGTGGAAATTAAAATTCGACGGAGGAGAATTAAATGGCAGACGAAGTATCTATTGGATTGATAATATTCATTATCTTAGCAATGTTATGGACAATCCCTTGGAAAGGAGTTGCACTCTGGAAAGCTGCAAAGAATAACCAACTAGCATGGTTTGTTTTACTATTCTTAGTAAACTCACTAGCTATCCTGGAAATACTATACATCTTCAAATTCCAGAAAAAAGCAGCTAAAAAGAAAGCAAAAAAGAAGAAAAAATAACTTTTTCTTTATTTTTTATCGCATAAACTTTATAAATCCCTATACCTACCTACCAATTATGATAAATCAAATGAAAACAGCTGTTTTACTCTCATCATTAGCAGGTTTAATGCTATTCTTGGGTTATCTTCTCGGAGGCTACAGCGGTTTAACAATTGCATTCATTATAGCTATTGGCTTTAACTTCTTCAGCTACTGGTTCTCTGATAAAATTGTTCTTGCAATCTACAGAGCAAAACCAGCAAACAAACAAGAATACAAAGAATTACATCACATGGTAGAAAAGATCTCAAAACTTGCAGGCATACCAAAACCAAAAGTTTACATCCTACCATCAAACAATCTTAATGCATTCGCATCTGGCCGATCACCTGACAACGCAGTCGTTGCTTGCACACAAGGTATTCTACAAGCATTAAATAAAGAAGAGTTAGAAGGGGTTATTGCACACGAAATCTCCCATATAAAAAATAGAGATATTTTAATACAAACAATCGCAGCAACTATTGCTGCAGTTATCAGCTACACCGCAATGATGGCACGTTGGGCAGCTATCTTTGGAGGCTTTGGAGGAAGAGACAGAGATAGTAATATATTCGAATTCCTAATCTTAGCTATATTAATGCCAATTCTAGCAATGCTCATACAACTAGCCATCTCAAGATCAAGAGAATACCTAGCAGACGAATCTGC
>CAYVNO010000029.1:6793-24458 GCA_964452935.1 uncultured Methanosarcinales archaeon
TAAACCAACAATAAACTATATAAACTACTATTTCATTCAAATTCTAAAATGAAGACAGCATATATGTTAATCAGCGTAAAACACGGACATGTAAAAATTGTTTCTAAAGCATTGCTAAAACACCCAGAGATCATAGATCTAAGCGAGGTTTTTGGCAGATATGATATAATAATAAAAGTTGAAGTAGAAAACACTGAAGAACTTCAGAAATTCTATCAAAACAAAATTAACATCATAGAAGGCATAATAAGAATTGAATCATTGATTGCACTAGAAAACGATTACAACGAAACATTTGAAACAACAAGCTCTACACAAGAAGAACAAGAAATAGATGATGTAACGCATTCAGACGAAGAAGATTATACTGAAGATAATTAAAAGACGAAATTAAAAATTTTATGCAACGAAATTTTAGAATTCGCCTAAAGGCGAATTGAGGTGATTAAATTGAAACACTTGATAACTTTAAAAAATTGGACAAAAGAAGAAATAATTGAAACAATAAACAAAGCAATTGAAATAAAACAAAATCAAGAAAGATATTCTGACATTCTAAAAAACAAAACAATGATTATGCTTTTTGAGAAAACTTCTACAAGAACAAGACTAAGTTTTGAAGTAGCAATGACTCAGTTCGGAGGACATTCTATCTTTTTAGATGCAAGAACAACACAACTATCAATAGGTTGCGATTTCAAAGATGAAATAAAAGCAACAATGCGTTATGCAAATATCCTAATGTATAGGGCAAAAAAAGCAGAAAATGTTCTTACAGCAGCTTCATGTAATATGGTTCCAGTAATTGACGCATGCAGTGAAAAATACCACCCATGTCAAACATTAGGAGATTTATTAACAATGGCAGAACACTCTGGAGGAATTGAAAACATAAAAAAAATAGTTTGGTTAGGAATAGAAAATAATGTCTCAAACACACTAAAATTAGCATGTGCAAAACTAGGCATTAAAATGGCAATAGTTGCTCCAGAAGTACATCTTCCAAGCGTAGACGAAGAATTAAATAAAATGTCAGAAGAAACAGGATTAATAACAAAAACTGATAACATACAAGCAGCACTACAAGACGCAGATTATGTGCATACAGACACATGGATGGATATGGAATTCTTTAAAGACGGAGAAGTATTACCAGAATACAAAGAAAAGTATGAAGAAAGAGTAAATAAATTCATGCCAGTACAACTAAATGCAAACCTAATAAACACTTACGCACCAAACGCAAAAATAATGCATTGTATGCCATGTCACATTGGTTATGAAATAACAAGAGACGCAGTAGACCATCCTAACTCAGTAATCTTTGATCAAGCAGAAAACCGTCTACATGCACAAAAAGCAATTATTCTGAAACTATTAAATTTATAAAACTATATAACAAATTTTATATAGTTTCTTTCTTTTCTTTATATTTATGTCTAAAGACGATCGTAGAGATGCATTACAGGTAGGGGTTGTAGGCTCAACAGAAACATCAGTGCCACTGGATGATGCACCACCTCCTTCTATAGATCAAGTTGTATCTGATACTCCTCAAAGAAGAACTCCCCAACCAACATTTCCAGTAATTAACATTAATTTAGAGAGTACAACTCCTTTAACACAACCTGCAATTGGTTTAGGGATGTATAAAAATGAATATGTTGTACAACTTTTAAGCAGATGGGTAAAAAGAGTCTGGCAAGGAGACCAACAAAGTGTTACATTATTATCTGAGGGTTCTAGAGGAATAACAACAAACCACAGAAATATCTGCACATTAAGATATGATGGAATAATGTCAGAATTTGCTCCAGACCCAGAATATGGGTTCTATAAAGTCAGAGAAACAAGACTAGTAACTCCAACAACAATTCGTGGTCCACTAAACTTTGATTTTAACGGAGAACATTTCTACGTTCTTATGGAACAAAATTTGGTAAGAAGAGTTTCTAAGCAGGGAGAACCCATAGAAAATTATCAACTTCCAGAGTCAGACTTTGAAGCTGCATACATAGCGTGCACTAATAATTTAGTATTCTTAGCTGATAGAGAAGGAACACTCAGAATATATCGTGATGATATGGCTGTTGTCCACGAAAAAACTCAAGAAGATCCTCAATTCAGATTACAAGACATGACCTGTTACAGAAATAATTTATACATATTGGCTAACCATAGATCAATTCTTAAAACAACGGTATCTTTAGTAACTCCAGATAACTAAAGATTAGAATATTCTTTATCAACAATCTCTTTTATCTTCTTTGCTTTCTTTTCTCCAATTAAATTCACTTTCTTCAACTCTTCCTCAGAAGCATTAACTATATTTTTCACTGTCTTAAACTCTCTCAGCAAAGGCTTCGCCAGCCCACCACCAACTCCAGGCAAAGCAGAGACAATATATTCTTGCAACTCTTTAAAACTCATCGGCTTCTTTAATCCATGCAAAGAAAAATCTTTTCTCTCTGTTTCTTGCTCTCTTTTTGCAATCATATGCAATAATGCAGCAGTATCTTTGAAATTCTTTGTATGTAAAATAGGAACTCCAAAATCAACTGAAACAGCACTCAGCACCCCTTTGATTGCATTCGGATGCACATTTCTTATTGAATAAATATCTCTATCTCCTTCAACAACCACTAACGGCTTCTCAAAATTACTTCTCAACTCTTTAACCTGACTTAACAATCTTCCATCTAGAATACTGTCGACAAAATCACCTTGAGTCTTAAACTCAACACCAACCCTATTACTTAAAACATAATCAGCACTCTCTAACGCCTCTAAATTCATTTTAGCTCCTAACTCAATCAACTCTTTTATCACACCAGAACCCTTCTCTCTATAATCAGCAAACACCTTTACCTTGTCTTCTTCATTAAGAAATTTATTCAAATCTGTATCTTTCTTCTCTTTCAAACTTATATTTTTCTTTACATCTTTCAATATTCTATACATCCTCTTCTCTTTATGGTGTGCACTCCATCTATAACCTTCATCTCTTGTACCTTTTGTCATTAATATTGTAACAACCCCTTTCTCCTGCCTTCCTGTCCTGCCTTTTCTTTGAATATGCCTAATCGCAGAAGGTATTGGTTCATAAAACATAACTTCATCAACTTGAGGAATATCTAATCCTTCTTCTCCAACAGACGAACTAACTAAAACATTAAACTTTCCTTCCCTGAAATCATCTAACATCTCAATCTGCTTTTTTTGCGTTAACCCACTGTCTTTTTTCTTAGCCTGACCTACAAATAGTCTAGCCTCAATATTCTCAATTTTATTTAACTCATCAACAATCTTAACACCAGAATCCCTATACTGTGTAAAAACAATTAGTTTATAATCTCCTTTTACTCTATCTTCAACTAACCTACTCAAAACACCCATCTTTGGATGTTCATACCCACTATTTCTCAATATTTTAGTCTTAACTAACGCACTCCTAAAATTAATATCTCTAACTAAATTCTGCACAGCCTTTGTTTTTGTCGTCCTGCTTTTCTTCTCCAAGTCTTCTAAATAAGCTTGGAGTGGAACAAGACCTTGTGTTTCAACTAACTCTATGGCATGTTGCACTTTCATAGCCTCTGCAGCTAAAGAAACACATTTCATAGCAATAAAATCCCTGTTCCCTGAGATTAACTCACCCTGTAAATGTGCTTGTAATTTTAATAACTCCATCTTACTCTCACTCATAACTTGGGCTTCATTCAAATAACCGAAGTTTTTTATTTCAACTAACTTTGATCTTAAACAACTCTTCAAATATTTTTGAATCTCCTTTAACTCATCAGGAAAATCTACTTTCTCCCATTTTACCTCCACATCCTGCACATAAGGTTTAACATCAGGATCATCCTCTACCTTAACTTCAATCTCTTCAATAAACAAATTATCCAAAATTTCATTTATCTTCTCCAAATCACTGCCCGGAGAAGCTGTTAAACCTAAAACTCTTGGAAACCTTGAAGTTTTTTCATACTGTTTTGCTAACCAAACATAAGAATAATCTCCAGTTGCTCTATGACATTCATCAAAAGTTATAACACTAACCTCTTCTAACTTAATCTTTCCATTAATAACATCATTTTCTATAGTATTATGATTTACTAATAAATTACATATAAAATTGTGATCGTTCTCTACAGTAAGATCATAAACAAAACATTTTGATTTTATCTTTTCAATCTCTTTTATTTTTACCCAACGTAGTGGTAGATTAATAATTTCCAATAATTCTTTAGCAATATCTGATTTTAAATTAACTAAATTCTTCTTTAAGTATTGTTTTGATAAATATCCTGCATGGTAAGCAGTTCTAAATTCATTTAATGTCTTCCCTCTTTTTTGTCTATGTTCGTAATATGCAGTCCTAAGGGCACCTTTTACAGGAAGGATGTCTTTTGATCTTGTTCCTTTTTTCTTTATATATGAAGAATTTGATTCAAAAGATTTTCTTTTATTTTCATCAATAAAGCTAGAAGACAATAACTTTCTTATATTTGCCCTTCCACTAATAATCAAATGATAAGCCTTTGAACTCTTTATTTTCCTGTTTTTGATATAATGGGTTTTTCCATTAGAAATATAAATTGATGATACAACCCCCAATCTTAAAAGCAACCATCTTAAATCATCAATGAACAATTTACTTACAGACGATATCCTTAACATATTTTTATGACCAGACCCATCAGAATTTATAACTCCGGATATAAAAGCTTTAATAATTTTTGTATTGGAAGTAAATATATATCTCGGTACTCTTATCTTTCTAGACTTATTTCCTTTTGGAATACCTAATTTATTTAAGATTTCTGCTAATGCTGTGGAATAATATATCAATCCTTTATTACTCAAATCAATGCTTGATGGTTTTATATTAAATATATTGAACACCTTATCGGAGAATAATTTTACTATCGATTTATAATACATTTCAGAATAAACAACTTCACTTCCATGTTTACTAGACCTATTCCCTATATGTCCATCACCTAACATTGCTCCAATGATATAAGCTAATCCTGGATCCATATTTTTTGGCAAGGTTATAAGATTACTTCGACCAGTTTTATTACTTACAATTAATTCAGACGGCATTTTCAAATCTACAATTTTACAATCTAAGAAGAATTTATTAAGTGGCATACTCCTTTTTTTATAGTTATAATAATTTTTGTCAATAATCTTCTTTTCTCTTAATTTATTAAATAAAACATTGATTAATTTACAATCTACAAGTCTTAGATTACTTTTTCTAAATAACTGGTGAAGATCAAATTCTGTTGTTTGGATATCTATGTGATTAGCCATTGCAATGTAACATCCTTTTTTCAAATTCTCTGATTTAATCCACTGAATTTTTCCATTTTTGTTTATAGTAAGAAGAGGATGTTCAGGGGTACACTTAATTTCATTTTTTAGTTCTGTTTTTATCTTGATTATTTGATTTGCAGGAAGCTTCCAAGCTTTTGTAGCTCTTAAAAACTTATTACTCTTATTTGAATAACCCAAAATCTCTTCGTTTATATCTGCACAGAATCCTTTCTTAGTTCCATAATTTTTATTTTTAAGATTAAATGATTCAACAAACTCTTTAATCTTTGTCGGACCATTTTTCGTAAAAATAACTGATTCTCCTGTAACACATTGCGGAGTACTAATTATAACCTTTGCATCCTTCCATAACTCTGCCCTTTTTTCTGGTTTAACAAAACCTGTAAATAATACAATCTTTTCTGGATCAATCTCCAAATACCTTTTTAATGTATTAACGTGTTGATCAACTAACGGTTTAGTTGGAGCTAAAATCAAAGTTTTACTATCAGGATATAATTTCAACCTATGCGCAATCAACATCATAGAAACAGCAGTCTTCCCTAAACCAGTAGGTAACACAACTAATGTGTTCTTTTTTGCACATGTACCAAACACAGTCTGTTGATAAAGCCTAGGCTCAAAGTCTTTAAGCATAAAACTGGAAAAACACCCAAATTTAAAAATATTCCCAGCATAAACTCAAAAGTTATAATAAAAAACCACATATTTCTGCCACAAAGCTTAATATCCATAAACAAACCTTCATGATATATGGAAATATCAATGGATCAAGTTTGTGAAGATAATTATCAACCACCACAAATAGAAACAACTCCATTAACACAAGGATGGATTTTTCCAGGATTCAACGATCCAATGTTATATGGAAGAAAAAAACCAGATAAAGATTCCCCAAGGAACCCATATAACTACCCTTGGAAAGACCCAGTGATTGATAAACCATATGATTCTGTCACACAATAAAAACCAAAAAAGAGTTATGTTTTTATTTTTCTTCCAAACATCCTGTACTTTTTATACACAACACCACCATAATGTTCTGCAATCCTTTTAGATGAAATATTATCTTCACTAACCCAAGAATACTCTAAATTCTCATAACCTTTCCCAATCAAATTAATTAATAACCTATTCATTAACTCCATACCAATTCCATGGTGTTGGTATTCAGGTAAAACACAAACTATCTCAACCTTAGCATCCTTTAGTTTTCTCATCTCCCATTTCAACTTCAACTTTTCAATAATTCCTAACTCTCCTTTAAATTTCTTAATAACCTCATTAATATTCGGTACAGCAATTATTATTCCAATCTCTTTTCCATCTTTCATCGCAAATAACACTAACTCTTTATCAATAAAATGAATAAAATGTTTTGCCATATAACTAAATTCATTAATTGTCGCAGGAATAAACTCAAAATTCTTAGTCATAGCAGTATTAATAATATAATTAGCAGCTTTTAACTCATGTTTTATGTCCCATTTCTTCAAACTTCTTATCTTAATCTCTGTTCTATATTTCAGAGTCTTAATCTTCTTCAAATCTATCTTATAAGCATCCATCTCATCTATCTTTTCAAAACCTAAATCATTCATTAAGTCAACATAATATTTTGGATTATAATTCATTAAAGGCTCAGGACTCATATTAAACCCATCTACTAAAAAACCAGAATCCTTTGCAAAAATCCCATTCATTGGTCCTCTTAAACTTTTCACACCATTATAATCTAACCACTGCATTGCATGAACAAATAACTCATGTGCAACTTCCTTCTTATTAAAACATTCAAAGAACCCAAAATATCCTGCCTTCTTTCTACAATGTTTCATATAATTCCTATCAATAAAAACACCAAGTCTCCCTAAAATATCTCCTTTCTTATTCTTAGCTAAGAATAACTTTGATTTGGTATGCACCCAATAAGGATTCTTCACATCAAAGAATCTCTTCTCTTCAGCTAAGAATGGTTCAACCCAATATTTATCTTTTCTATAAATCTTTTCTGAAAACTTGAGAAAATCATCTAACTCACTAGGTGATTCAACACTGACAACATATACTCCTCTCATTTAGTAATCATGCCCCGGACAAAGTTTTTTATATTTTATCTTACCAATTTTAGCAACACTATCCCTCATTAAATCAGGTATAGACGTTGGTAAATCAACTCTACCAAACCCACCTCTATGAAACACAGTATCTCCTGTAAATAAAACTCCTTCTTTTTCATAAAACAAACAAACACTACCTCTTGTATGTCCTGGAGTTTTAATAACCTTCAACCCACACATATCCTTTAACTCATTCAACTCAATAGTAAACTCCTCAAACACTTCTTTATCTAATACAGATCCTTCTCCATTATTTTTCAAGTCTTCTATCTCCTCTCTGCTTGCATAAAACTTTGCATTCTTAAACAAATCAAAATTTCCAATATGATCATAATGAAAATGTGTTAAAATAACAATTTCAACATCATCCAGGTCAACTAATTCCATTAACTCCTTCTTAATCTGATCTCTATAACTCCTAGGTCCAACATCAATAATAATCTTTTTTTCAAAATCAAGAAAATAGATATTAGAATCAGCATTAATCTTCCAAATATTCTCAGAAATTTTCTCTGCCATTTTCTTTTCATGTTCGGGGTGGGCCACTCGACCCGCACGAACGTAGTAAGTGTGACGCTTCCTTCACACTTTAGTTGAATAACGGGGAGGCCAAACATGCGCGTTAGCGCATGTGCCCTTTCTTCTGTAGATAATGCCCAAATATTCCTCCTAAAACAAATGAAACCATAACTCCTTGGAATGTCCCATATCTTGCTCCTAAAACCAAACCAATTACAAACCCAATTAATGGATACCAAATTCTCATCTTATGTTGAAATTTCCACATGTAAAGAAACCTTCCAACTAACAACCCACACAAATAAACAATAATATATGTCAATAATTTACTCCCAGAAGCCATTGTAAGAAGAAACCCAAAGATTAACAAACCTATTGCAACATAATCAAACATATGATCTACTAAATTCCACCCATTTTTATTCCATCTCATAATCCAACAACTTTTGTCTGTCTTTCAAAGAACCATAGGAACAAAAACCATGTAACTCCTCCTAGTACAACCGCCCATATTAATGAGAATATTCCTACAGCATATAATAAAATATAACCAAATAAAACTCCAAAAAAGAAAAAATAAGTTAACCTTGATCCAAAAAACAACCAAACTCCATCTGTTTTTGGTAACGGCATCATTGAAAAGAATGCATAATACAAGTTAATAAATGTCATCTGGTGAAAAAACTCTGGGTAAATTCCCCATAATGCTATTGTTTCCCAAATAGTTGCTATAACTAGATTAGATAAAGGACCTAAAGCTGCAATTATCCCTGAAGGTAATAAGGTTAATCCGTACCTGAAATGACCTAATCTCTGTATAACTAAGAAATCAAAAAATATCCCTCCAGGTAAAATAATATACCACTTACCTTTTGTAAGAAGCATAACTATTAATCCTGCATAAATTCCCATAGTGGATATTTTATACTCAGCCGTAAAACCCATATACAATGCAGCTAACTTTTGAACAGTAACATGCAGCATCATAGCAATTGAAACAATTACTAACACTTTGAAATAATTAAACAACCAATGTGATAAAACAAACACATCACTCTTATCATTAAACGCAAATATTAATGTAACAACAAGAATAGAAATAATCAAATCTCTTCTCTCTCTTTTAGAAAACTTAAAGAAATCCCTTATCCTTGCCTTCCACTCGTGTAGTCTTTTAACTCCCATATGTTAATTTCTTGTAAAAAAGCTATATAAATCTTTTGTTTTGGTTGTGCTTTTTTAGGGGAGGTGGGTGGGAATCATAGAACAAATAGAAAAATAAAATCTAACGTTTCAGATTTAATCTAGAAACTATTGTTAGATTTTGTCTAGATATCTGCTCTAGCACATCTCAAAAACTAATTATTTCTTCTTCAGCTCCCTCATTAATCCTTCTTCATGTCCTGCACCAACAACCGCAAGAATCTTCTTGTCAGGCTCTAATTTTTTAACACTTTTCAAAGCCATCGCCATATACACATCTCTCTCGTGTATCAACACCCTGTAAACATTGGGATACCTATCTTTAACTCTTTTAACTAGCTTATGAATCAAATCTTTCGAAGGAACTTTCCTCAAATCAATATTTCCTTTAAAACCTAACTTCTCCATCTCTTTTTTTCTAAATATTAAACCATTAAACAAATCAACAACAAATCTCCATTTCTCTTTCCATGTCAGAAATCTAGAAAATCTTGCTAAAGTTATCTCAATATCCCTATCAATGAGAACTATTTTCAAATTATTCTTCTTTGCCGTTTTTATAGCAGCTAACATCTCATCACCAGGCATAGATTTAACAATCTCTCCAAGTTTTTTTGAGACATACGCTCCAATTAACGCAAATAAATACCCCTTAACACCAATTCTTCTCAAATCACTAAATCTAATCCTACTTTTCTTTTTCTTAACTAACCCATAAAACCTCTTTTTATCTAGCTCAACAGCCACAATATCTGGCTTTTTCTCTTCAATGTACTTTTTTACAGCCTCAACACTCTCTTTTGCAATGTGTGACGTCCCAATAATAGTAATAGCAGCCATGATTTTCAGAAAACTTTAAATACTTAATAACTCTTTTGTTTTATATTCAACAAAGGAGGGGATTTCATGTTAAAAATGAAGAAAATCACTGAAACATATGATATGAAGGTTTTTACTGATAGCGGAGAATATTTTGGAGATGTCGAGGAGTCTGTTGTTACTTCTAATAAAGTGTCTGGATGGAGAGTTAGAAGCACAAAGAACTCATTCCTAAACAAAATTCTAGGCAGCGCAAAAGGTGTCATTGTTCCTCACCAACTGGTAAAGAGTATTGGTGACATAATGATCATAAGCAAAGCAGCTGTACCTTCTTATAATCCAGAAGAAGAGGAAGAAATGAATTAATTTTTTATTTGATCTTTATTTTCTGATAATTCCATTATAGAAGCAGCTAAATCTCCATTATTCTTCTCTATAGTTTCTTTAGCAACATCTTCACTAACACCAGTCTGTTCCATAACAGTCTTTACATCATCTTCATTAATGTCTGGCTCAGAAGAAACAGCTCTTTCAACACACTCACCAACTACCTGATATGTATCTTGACCCATCATATTAACCTTTGAAACCTGAGGATTCTCAAACACTACCTCTTTATCTCCCATTTTCATAATAATCTGTTGAACATCTAACTCTTCCTGTTTCATGCCCATCTTTTTCATGGCCTGTTTCATCATTCTTGGATTCATACCTGGCATCATAGAACTCACCTCAAAAACCTAATAACCCATACCCTTGTAGATGTAAAATAATCTCAATAAGTATGATAATACATACAATAATAATCACAACACCAGGTTTAAAGGTTATCTTACTACTATATTCATCAAAATATCTAACTAACCCACCTGTACCTGAAGGCATTGAAAACTTATTTTGTTTTGCCATACAGAGCAGAGAATTACTAATGTTTATAAAGTTTATGCGACCAATCCCATCAATTATGTTAATCACTAGCCAGTAATTAATATATAAAAGAATAACTATATATACCTCCTATCACATAGTATTACTATATGCAAATGGGTCCTCTTATGAGCTACGGCGCACGCCAAAGCCATGATTTTGAGACACTCTTGCGTATAACAGCCCGTCACGAGAGTACTCAATGGAGCTGTCGCTAAATGCAAGCTATGAGCTTGGGAGTTAGTGTTACGGGCAACAAAACCTTTAAAATTCATAATTACAAGAAATAGAACAAAATTGTCATTATTTATCATTAATTTCACAGTGTAGGTAAGATATACTCAATAGAAAGCATATTTAAGCCATTTGAGTATTCAGTAGATAATCGGCAGCTTGTTCTATTTAGAAGATAAACAAGGGGAAATATTCATGTTCATTAATTCACTCAGTAAACAAGGAAAAGAGAGAATTAAGTAGGAATATTTTTTCTAAACGGAGGATTGATTAATATGGGTAAAATTAGCCCAGTAAGTGCAAAATATATTGTTCATGCAACAATTCACATTGAAGGAATAGTAGATAGACCTGATGTAATCGGGGCAATATTTGGTCAAACAGAAGGCCTTTTAGGAGCAGATCTCGAATTAAGAGAACTTCAAAGATCAGGCAGAATAGGAAGAATTGAGGTAGTAACTGACACAAGAAGCGGAAAAACACAAGGTACAATTGTTATCCCATCAAGCCTGGATAAATCAGAAACAGCTATAGTGGGAGCTGCTTTAGAAGTAATTCAAAGAATAGGCCCATGTAACGCTAAAATAAAGGTAGGAAAGATTGAAGATGTTAGAGTCTCAAAAAGGCAATTTGTCATAGAAAGGGCAAAAGAGCTTTTAAAAGAACTAATGGACTCAGTTATGCCTGATTCCCAAGAACTTGCTGATGAGGTATCTCAATCTGTAAGAGTAATGGAGATTCGAGAATATGGTAAAGATAGACTACCTGCAGGACCAAACATTGATGACTCAGATGAAGTATACATAGTCGAAGGAAGAGCAGATGTTATAACTTTACTTAAGAACGGAATAAAGAATTCAATCGCAATGAACGGTACATCAGTTCCACAAACAATAATTGATGTTTGTTCAAAAAAGATTGTAACCGTTTTTGTTGATGGAGACAGAGGAGGAGACCTAATAATTAAAGAATTAATGGGTGTAGCAGAGATTGATTTCGTAACAAAAGCTCCAGATGGAAAAGAAGTTGAAGAGTTAACAAAGAAAGAGATCCACAAAGCATTGAGGAGCAAAGTTTCACCAGAACAAGCAAAACAAGAAACACCACAACGTTCAAGTTATGAGAAAAGGCCTCCACAAAGAAGACCTGCTCCAGCACCTAGACCAAGAACTGCACCTACTAGGGCCGCACCACAACGAAGTGCACCACCTAGAAGAGCAGCGCCAGTAAAAAGAGCTAGCCAAGAACAATTAAAATCATTCGGCAAAATGCTTGAAGATCTAATTGGTACAAGGGGAGCTTACATCTTGGATGAAAAACTAAATATTCTTGGAAAAGTTCCATACACAGAACTTTCAACAACAATTAAAAGTATGAGTTCAGGAATATACGCAGTTGTTTTCGACGGTGCAGCTGACTCAACAATCCTGTCAATGGCAGAAAAAGTTGAAATCAAGTTTTTGATTGCAATGAGTTCTAAAGTTAAATCAACAGGATCTGTTCAGATTCTAACTGTTGAAGAACTTTAATTTTTTTATTTTCTTTTACTTCTACAACACCCTTAAGAGCGATAGCGTTAATGCTGCCAAGCGAAGTTATAGATAATGGCAGTACTAAAGCTAAAAGTTACTAACAAGGAAGAATTAGACAATAGAACGAAGCGCAGCATTAATGTTAGCCCCAAAATACCATCCACTCCAAATCCAAAACCTATTTAAACCTCCTCACAACAAAACAAACAATGCCTAAAAAAAGAAAACAACGCATGCTTAAAACTCTGAAACTCAAAGATGAACCTTTATTTGGATCATCTAACAGATGCACAGAACAAATTAATGTAAATATTCAATACATTTGGGAAATTTGTAAGGGCAACGAAGACAAATTCATAAAAATATTCTCTAAAACTTACACACACGAAATGATTCACATGTTAATAGGAGATATAATTGAACATCTATTCGAATACAAAGAAGAATTCATAATAAGACACATGTTAAAAGAAAAGTGGGATAAAGAAATAAAAAAATATTATAAAAAATTAAGAGATTAATCCCTCAATTATTTCTCTAAATTCTGCTTCTTCTGATGCTAAATCTCCAGTTGCTTCATAACCATTTCCAATCCTATAATATTTGCATCCAAAAATAAATGTTGGAACACCGCCTGTAGGATTAAACTGACTAAAGATTGCTGTCTCACTCTCAGGAACAACAGTTTCTGACACATCTGTTAATGTATCATCACCAATATCTAATTCCCAATGGTGTGCAACTATTTTTCCTTCATCAACATACTCTTTTGCAACTTTATCAAAAGTATCTTTGATCCATTCACAATGGGGGCACCATGTTGTTGAAAACATTCTAATTATTGGTTTTCCATCTTCCATGCAAACCTCTTCTTCACTTGCTTCATAGAATGTATTGCCAGCAACAGCTATTTCAGTAACAACATCACTATCTGACTCAACATACTCAATGTTTGCATTATTCTTCAACTCACTAACATAATCAGAGATTGCTTGTTGATTCTTTGATAACAACAACTCTTCCTCAATGTACTCGCTGTAATCTTCTAGCCCTTCTTTTTTATCTGTTAGTTTTATAACATGATAACCATAAGATGTCTCAACTCCTTCTGAAATCTCTCCAACATCTAACTCAAACACAGCATTCTCAAACTCTGCCACCATCATGCCTTTTCTAAACCATCCAAGATCTCCTTGCATTTCTGCTGAAGGTCCGTCAGAATATTCTTCTGCTAACGCTCCAAACTCTTCTCCACCTTCTATTCTGCTTAAAACCTCTGAAACAATTGCTAAAGCTTCTTCCTGTGTTCTATTTTCTTCACATCTTGTTTTTCCTTCATAACAAACCAATATATGGCTAGCCATATATTCTGTTAATTCAGCCTCTAGCTCATTATATCTTGCTTCAATCTCAGCATCAGTTACTTCTATGCTTTCTAAAACCTCAGCTTCTAATAAGTTGTTTATTATCAACTGTTCTTTCAAAACATTGTGTACATCCTCTAATGTTAAACTCTGTTCCTCTAACATCAGATCCAGATCTTCTTCACTTAATCCACTTTCTACCATGAAATTAGTTAACTCTTCTTCAACCTCTTCATCAGTTACACTAATCCACATCTCGTCTGCTTTCTGCAATAACAAATTCTTTGCAATCATTTCATCTAAAACTGCTTGTCTTAAAACAGCTGGCTCAATATTAGGATTTTGTGTATATGCTGCAGGCAATTTAGCAATTTCTTCATCTAACTGTGCATTTGTTATGGAAATACCATTAACATAAGCAGCACTATCATCTACCTCTCCACTATCTCCGCTAGGTAGAATCTTATCAATATTCAACACTAAAACAATAATTAATATCACTCCAACAATAGCACCAATAACCATCAATGTATCAGCACTAATCTTAATTCCATCAGAACAAGGCTTACACACCTCTTTTGGTTCTTCTGCTTTCTTAGAAACATGTTTCTTTTTATGATGTACTACCTTCTTTTTTGTAACTTTTGCACTTTTTTTTACCATATTAAATTCGCCTCCTGTGAATTTAGGATCTGCATAGCAGATTATCACCTACTCATTCGTATTCTAATATTCTATTTAAATGTTTTTGTCTATAATCTATAATTTCATCACCTCTCCTTGAGGAAAAAAGTTATATTTATGCTCTTTAAAAATAAGCAACGATTCATAACTCCGAATATTCCTTGAAAAGTTATTCTTCAACCTTATCATTATATTATGAAATTCTAACGCATTTCTTACATCAATATCTAACTCAAAATTCCAAGTACCCATCATTCTTACAACATCAATTATATTTGACTCATTTCTCAAATAACTATAAAATCTTCTCTCCCCTGATTTAGAATTAAACTTAATATTCAATAAAACTTTATGGTATTCATAACCAATCAACTGTTTATTTATCATTATCCTAGATCCTTGAATAACCTTATCTTTAATTAACTTCTTCAACCTCTTATGAACAATATCAACAGAACAACCAATCTCTTGAGCAATATCTGTAACCTGTTTTCTTGCATCCTCACAAAGTATTGAAAGAATTTTAACTTCATATTTATCTAATTTATAGTCTCCAGGTTCATCCCCCCAGAACGGTGCACTAGAAAACTCTCTTTTTTTATTTAACAAATATGATCTTTTCTGATGTAACCCATCTATATAATTCAAAGGTACAAGTTTTCTTATATATTTTCCATATTTCATTAATAACTTATTCTGAATCTTATGAGCATGAACATTATTCCTAGCAACCGGAGCTAGTATCAAATCATATTTTCCATCACATGTAACAACCCAAACTAAATTTTTATCTTTCTTTAACTCCTTGATCATTTTACTTTGTTCTTTCTCAGTAATATTTTGCAACTGGATATAAAACTTGTAAGCTAAATTACCTAACTTAACACCATTAATCATTAACACAAACTTCTCTATTACTCCTTTCTCAACTAACCTATCCACCCTATACTTCACAACCTCTTTTGATAGCTTTACCTTCTTTGCAATCCTAGAATAAGGTTGTCTAGCATTCAAATCTAACTCATACAGAATTCTCCTATCTTTCTTATCTAGCTTATACATAATTTTAATTTAATGGGCTTTTATATTTAAATTTAACTATTTTAATAAAAAAATAAAGGAATAGTTTATTATAATTGTAACGTATACCTACTACTCAATAACAAATGTGAGGTATAAAAAATGGTAAGTATTGATGAAACAATTGAAAAGTTAGATGGGGAAGTAAGACCAGTGAGAAATGATATGAAGCCCTCAAAAGAAATGCTTTATTCAAATGAAGAAACAGGGACAGTGGTTTACAGGGTTCTTACAGATAATACAACTTTACCATATCCTATTACAGAACGTATTGTCTGGGGACACTTTTTAATTGGTAACTCAGAAGGATATTTTGAAAGTAATTCTTATGTGCATTCAGAAGCAAATTTTCACATCGGTAAAATCCACGAAGATGAAAACAAAATAGTAATCCCTAGACACGGTTATGAAACTGTTCATTGGGGGCTCCAAATGGAAGTTTCTGATCTAGAATTCAAAAAGAGCGAATTTGTCCCTTATGGACAAAGGGAAACATGAGGTATAAAAAATGAGAGGTCAAGATGAAATAGATAATGTTGAGGAAACAATTGAAAAATTAAGAGAAGAAATGGGTGAGTCAATTGATTCTTATTTTCAATCACGTCAGTCTAACGGAGGAATTAAAAGCAGAGAATGGGTACGAGACATTGTGTACGGAGAAACTAGAGATTACAAAGTAGCTGTATCAAATTGGAAGAGACATTCGTACAATTATCATAACAATAGTGGGGTTGAATGGGCAACATGGTTAGAAGTTTTATACATGAAAAAAGAGGGAGGGGAAATAAAAAAACTTAGAACAGAACTAATAGTAACAAGAGATATGTATGATGGAGGATATGATAAAGATGAACTCTGGGGTTTAGTTAATGCACACTTAAGAGTTATAGAAAAAAATCGTATCAAAGTAACAATGGTGGATAGGGAAGGATATGCACATTGTACAGGAGGACCATTTGATAGGACTGCTAGTTGTTCTTATTCCTTTGATCTGAGGTAGCATTATCTATTTATTTAGACAATCCCCTCTTCAACAAAATATATATACAACCTAGTCTTAAAATCAATAATGTATGAGATAATTGTGGGCAGGACTGCATCTGACAGAGAAAAGTTCGGAGATAGAGGAACAATCTTTGTAGGTAAACAATTCATTAAGATGGGTCAGACTACAGCACTTTCTAACGAAGTACACATGGACATGGTCAGAGCTCACGTTCTATTCATTGTTGGTAAAAGAGGGTGCCTAACAGGAGATACAAAAGTATTTACAAATAATGGATTTAAAAATATAAAAGATTTTAATGAAAAAGAAGATGAAGTGTATTCATTTAACAAAGAGGATAAATCTTTTACTTGGGAAAAAGCAGAACTGTTAGAATATCCCATAAACAATGAAGATTTGATCAAATTTGATTTACATAACGGTCATTCAGTTATTGCAACTTCAGAACACCCATTATTAATTTCTAAGAAAGAAAGAATGATTTGGAAAAAAGCACAAGATATAACAAAAGATGACAACGTTGTAGGTGTTATAAATGTTCCAAAATCAAATAATATTTTTGATTTAGGAATTAAAGATATTAGTAAAACAAATGGAATAAATAAAGTATATGATTTAACTGTTCCAAAAAACCATTCATTTATAGCTAACGGAATAATTTCCCATAATTCAGGTAAATCCTACACAATGGGCGTCATTGCAGAAGGAATGGCAGATCTTCCTGATGATATAAAACAAAACCTAAGCATAATAATGCTTGACACAATGGGAATCTATTGGACAATGAAATATGCAAATAAAAAAGAAGATTATTTGCTTAAAGAATGG
>CAYVNO010000030.1:0-21353 GCA_964452935.1 uncultured Methanosarcinales archaeon
TGATTTTTCTGCTTCGTTAAGTAGATTTATTACCTCTTTTTCTTTAGTTACGTCTGTTTTTAAGTAGATACAGTTTGGATTGAATTTAGTAATGTAATTTTTTAACTCTTTAAGTCTTTCTTCTCTTCTTGCACAGATAACAATTTTTGCTCCTTTCTTTGCAAAGTGTATAGCTGTTGCTTTACCAATCCCGCTACTTGCTCCAGTGATTATAACAACTTTATTCTTTAAAGTAACCATTCTCATCCATCCATTTAATTGTGTCTTTTATTGTTTGTCTAAAACTTATCTTTGGTTCCCAGTCTAATTCATTCTTTGCTTTTGTGTTATCAAAATATCTGAATTTGAAAGAGGAGTCAATATTGTCTGCAGTAACTTCAAGCTTGTTTTTTGCTATTGATTCAAAAAATAATGCAAGATGAAATAATGGGAAGTTTAGAAATCTTGGTAGTGTAAACGAAGGAGGGTTAACAGAAAACTCCTCTGCAATTGTCTTGTTTATCTCATTCATAGATAAATTATGGCCTGATAAGAGAAATTCTCCGCTAGTTATTTCTTTTTTTAGTATTTTTGTTACACCATGTGATATATCCCTTACATCTAAAAGATTGGTTCCTCCCGGCATGTTGCATGGAATTTTCTTATTTTTTATTGCATTTATCAGTTTTGGAGAGTTAATTAAATCCCCAGGTCCCAACATAAGGCCGGGATAAAGTATTACTGCATTCTTTGTATTTTCTTTTACCTCTTTATCTGCTAAATGTTTCGTTAGCATGTAATATTTCTTTTTCTTTTTTGCAATATTCCAATTAAATTTAAAATCTTCACTTATTGGTTTGTGTTGTTTATCATTATATCCTAGAGCTGCAACTGAACTTATATGGATAAATCTTTTAATATTATTTTCGTTTACTGCGTTTATTATATTCCTTGTTCCATCAACATTAACTCTTTTTAATAATTCTTTATCTTTTAATGAGAAAGATACAATTCCAGCAAGATGAATAACAGTGTCAATGTTCTTGAATTCATCTTTTATAGAATCACAATCACATATATTTTTATTGATTGATATTTTTACTTTAGGATTGTTGTTAAAATTAAATAATGGTTGAGGGTTTGGTTTAAGATCAATTATGTTAATATTTGCGTTAGGGAATTCGTTGATTATGTCCCTGGTTAAATACTGTCCTAGAAAGCCACATCCTCCTGTGATTAGTATATTTTTTTGGTTCCATTTGAATAAGCATTGTGTAATATTTTATATATGTTTCTGTGTTACTTTCAATAGATTTATAAATAGGAAATAGAGGAACCTTTATAAATAAGTAATTAGTTCTGTGTGTAAATGATATTTACGAGGGGATAATTATGGCTAAAAAGAAAGTAAAGAAAAAGATCGGAATGGTTGATTGGAAAAAGAAGAGATGGTATCAAATCATTGCTCCAAGAATGCTTAATAATCATTTATTAGGGGAAACTACTGTATCTGATCCTGCTAAATTAGTTGGAAAAACAATTAAGACAAGTCTTATGACTTTATTAGGAGATATAAAGAAACAGAACTATTGGGTTAAGATGATTGTTACTGATGTAAAAGAAGGAAAAGCCCATACAAATGTTATTCAATATGAGGTTTCACCAGCAGCAATAAAAAGAAATGTAAGAAGGATGAGGGATAGAATCGATTGTTCATTCTTATGTACAACAAAAGATGGTTTTGTTGTTAGGGTAAAACCATTTATTGTGACAAGAAGTAATGCTAAAAAATCAGTTTTGAGTGTTATAAGAAAGCAAGCAAGAGAATTTCTTACAACTACAATTAAAAGAGATGATTACAGCACTTTCATTAATAATCTATTGAGATTTAAGATTCAATTTGGGTTAAAAGATTCTTTACATAAAGTACATCCAGTTAGGATCTGTGAAATCAGAGTTATGAAACTTTTAGAAAAAGGGAAAGTAGTACCTAAGGAAAAATCAGAAGTCAAAGTTGAAGAGAAGCCAAAGGCAGAGAAAACTCCGGAGAAGAAGGTTGAAGAGAAGCCAAAGGCAGAAGTTAAGAAAGCACCAGAGGAAAAAGTTGAGGAGAAACCTAAGAAAGAAGTGACTTCAGAGAAAGAGGTAAAAAAAGATGCCAAAACCAGTGATAAACCAGAGTAAATGCAACAAGTGTGGGACATGTGTTGAGGTTTGTCCTGTTGATGTTTTTACACAGAAAGAGGATAAAACAGTTGTTGTAGCAAAACCAGATGATTGTATTGGGTGTAGGGCTTGTGAGGCTCAGTGTCCGAAACAATGTCTGAAGGTTGAAGATTAATTTTTTAGATAAGTTTATATTTATCTTATTCTTTTCTTATTATTATGAGATTAGTTTTAACTAGACATGGAGAAACTGTTGAGAATATAAATGGAGTTTTACAAGGACATACTCCTGGTAAACTGAGTGAGAAAGGTGTTGAACAGGCTAAGAAACTGGCTTTGAGATTAAAGGATGAGAAATTTGATGCTGTCTACTCAAGTGATTTAGGAAGGGCTGCTGATACAACTAAAGAGATTGTTAAGTTTCATCATGGGATTGATGTTTATTATGTTGAAGATTTAAGAGAAGGATCTTTGGGAAGTTTTACAGGTAGACCTAGAAGTGAAATTGACTGGGATAATAGACCAGCAGATATTGAGACAAAAGAAAGTATGCAGAAAAGAGTTAAAGAGTTGTTAGATAAAGTTTATGAGAAGTATCCAGAAGGAAATGTTTTGTTTGTTGGACACAATGGGATAAATCAGGCTTTGATAACTGTTATACTTGATAAATCTCCTGATCAAATACGTAAGTTTGAAGATCAACTTAATACTGCGATTAATATTTTTGAGATTAGAGAAAATAAGAAACATAAGATTGAGTTATTGAATTGTGTGGAGCATTTAGAATAGTACTGCTCTTGGCAGTGGCGTTAACACCACTGCGCTCCGTGCATATGTGTTTAAAACATATTGTCAGTAACTTTAGCTTTATTTAAGATAACGTATACGGACTGCGCTTGGCAGTGGCGTTGATGGAGGATCAGATGAAAAAGGTAATTGCATTAGGAGCAGAAGCAAAAGTTAGTTTGGATGGGAAAAAGGTAGTTAAAGATAGAGTTAAAAAGAGTTATAGAATAAAAGAGATAGATGAAAGATTGAGGAGATCTCGTACTAAAAGAGAGATGAAAGTATTTGAGCATCTTAAGGATTCTGGTTTTGTTCCAAAGTTAATTAAGAGTGATAAGACTAAATTAGAGATTGAGTTAATCAAAGGGAAAAGATTAAGAGATGTTCTTGAGAAAAAGGATTATAAGAAGATTTGCTTGGAAATAGGGAAGAAAGTCAGAGTAATGCATGATAAAGGGATTATTCATGGTGATTTAACAACATCAAATATGATTTTTGATAAAAAGGTTTATTTTATTGATTTTGGATTGAGTATATTTTCTGAAAAAGTTGAGGATAAGGCTGTTGATTTGCATTTGTTAAGACAGGCGTTAGAGAGTAAGCATTATTCAATCTGGGAAGAATGCTTTAAGGCTGTTAAAAGAGGGTATGGGGATAAGAATGTGTTGAGAAGGCTTGAGAAGGTTGAATCTAGGGGTAGGAATAAGAGTAAATAGCAAAAAATTTATATATTTGATTATCAGTACCATATAACAATATGAACTTCTTTAACTCTATAGAACACCTAGAGCCAAAGTGCCAAAGTTGCGGCGTTGTAATAGATTATGGAGTAAATACTGATTATGATGATAAACAAGAAGGGCATGTTTGTTTGCAATGCGGAGAGTTAGTTGAGTGATTCGGAAAGTTTTTGGAATTATCTGGAAAATACTTGTTTCTCGTCGGAAATCTTCCGGAAAATTAGGGAGAAGATTTATTAATTTTAGAATATTTTATTGATTTTATGTATGAAAATAAAAAAGCACAATGGTTGACAAAAGTTGACTGGGTTTTGTTGGTTTTATTAGTGTTGTTGATAGTTTATATTATAACTAAAATAGGTGTTTTTTGATGGTTTTTAAGAGTAAGTTGTTGGAATACACCATTGTTACAATATTTATTATATTCTCAATTATAGCAATAGTTCAGATAATATTGGAATTGACAAACCACAGTCCAACTCCTAGTCAGGTTGCGTATATATTTATAGGAGTAATTGTTTCATATTTATTTATTATGAGTTATTATTTGGGGGTGTTTGTTGGAAGGACTAATGAATTCAAAGAGACAACAAATAGAACGTTTAGTAAGGTTTTTTCTGAGATTGATAGGATTAAGAAGTGATCACCTTTTCTTTGCAATCTTCCATAACATTTCAAAATAGTTTCTATTTGCGTCAGCTACTTCTTTGTTTTTAATTATTATTCCGTTCATCGGTGTTCCCCAGATTATAAATGCAACTTTATTTCCGTAGATGTGTGTTGTGTTTGGGTTGAATAGTTTGTCTGGGATTAATCTGTATTCTGATTGTGGGCCTTCGAAGAATGTTGTAGAGGATTCTTTTGTTAGTAGTTTTTCTTTTAGGTTGTGTTTTTTTAGTTTGTTGATGTATTGTTTTATTCCTATCTCATCTGTTTCTAAATATTTGTCTTCGTCTACTCCCAAGGCAAGCATTGGTTGTTTTGTTTTCTTTATTGTGTTTATTATATCGTTGTATATGGTTCTGAATACTGTTTTTCCTTTTATTACTTCAACTTCTGTTTCCTGTGTTTCTGATTGGTATAAAGCAGAGAGTTGTGGTAGGATTGAGTTTACTTCTAGTTTTTTTTCTTCAAGATAATCTAGGATTTTTTCTGGGTTTAATGCTTTGAAGAATTTTTTATTTGATTTTGTTATGAATGATACAAACCCTTTTTCTAGCAATCGATCTAATGCGTCGTAGCATACCTGTCTGTGTAATCCTGATTTTGAGCCTATCTCATTCACACTAAGCTCTCCTGAGTTCAGGAGTGTTATGTATATCTCTACCTCGTTGTTTGTTAGTCCTAGCTTTTTGAGTATTTCTTTCATAGAATGGAGTTATGTATACTAGTATATATATGTTTCGTAAGAATTATTACTACAAGTATTTATATATGAGCATATACCATTGAGTAGTAATAACATATGAGGTGGAATAAAAATGAGCGATGAAATAAAATATACTGAAGTTACAATTTGTTTACCTGAATTTTTTGAGGATGGTTTTCCATTCAGAGAGGATGAAGGAAGTATGGGGGCACCAAATCAAACATTTGCAGAGATTAGAGGTTCTGATGCTAGAAAACATGTTGATATTGTTAATTTTACTAAAGGTCAGTTTGCATATGAGGCTAAAATCAATCAGCCAGATGCTTATAGAGCAATAGTTGATGCAACTGCTTTTATGTGTGGAAGTACTAGAAGACCGCATTCAGATAGTGTAAAATTAGATAAACTTGCAAGTACTCTTCGAACATATGTTGTAAATCCGGTTAGAGAACAAGTTGAAGCAGATATGCAAGGTGTTGAAGGATTACTTGAAGAGTTAAGAGAGATCTGCAAAGAAACAGGTTTACAAACTAATTTATTTTATAGAAAAACAGAAGAAGGTTTTAGAGTTTATAGTGGTGGAGATAGAGAAGGTATTGTTTTTGATAGAGTTCTTAAGAAAAGAGATAAAGGAGAATTAGAATGTGATGTAGGGGAAGCTGCTCAATATCTAGAACAAGAAGATGGACATACTCCTTTTGTTTCAGGAGAAACATTACAAGAAGCTCTTTATAGGGCAGTTGTTCTTTATAGAGAAGGTAAAGAATTAGAGATGAAATATCTATTACAAAAAGATGGTGTTGATCATGCAACTGACGCTTTAGATGAACTTTATGACTCAATGGATGATTTAGTAGATGATGTTCGATCTAATGGAAAACATATTAGGCAAGGTTATTTTCCTATAATCGCTACAGGTGTAGAGTTAGTACAGAGATGGTCTGATGAAACAGTTGATTTTATTCCAAAAGAGGCAAGACTTAGAGATAAAGGTGGAAACTATTTCTTAACTTTGAAAGGTAACGGCGGAGTAGCAAGGAATGAGTTAGAGATTGGTATTTCGCAAGAACAGTTTGATCAATTTTGGGATTTAACAGAAGGACAAAGAGTCGACAAAACAAGGTTAAGTGTTCCTTACTGTGACAGAGAGTTAGAGATTGATGTTTATAATGATAGAGATCTAGTTGTTGCAGAGGTTGAAGCACCTACACTGTATGACTTGAGTAAAGTTACAGCAATTGGTAAAGATGTAACTGAAGACAGAGCATACAAGAACAGAAATCTTGCGAAATAATTTTTTAATTTAATTTGTGTTTATTGGTTAGGTGGAATTAGAATGAATAAAACTGGGGCTATAGCGGAGCTTGAACAAAGAGTTACTGAAGTTTTTGATAGTGCTAATTATGAAGTAACAATGTCATTGCCTGAAGCTTTTGCACAAGAACCGGTTCCTTTAGAAGAATTTGATGATTCCAAATTAGGTGAATATAATGATAGAGATCCTGCGTTCAATAAGGCAGAAATGATGGCTATGAATACTAATGGTTTTGGTTATGACGTAGAATTTAATTTAACACAAAGACAAGAACAATTATTAGATATTATTGCTGCAGATTATGCTTATGAAATTACTGGTGGTAGTCCTGGAGCATATGAACGAGTTAAAGCTCAGGGTTTAGCGAGGATTAAAGCATTAAAACTTAAATATATGAGTGAAAAAGTTTTAGAAAGTCATGCTGATATAACTGATTTAGTTGATGAGATAAGAGTAAATGTTAGAGATAAAGGGTTAGAACCATTCTTCTTTTATAAGAAAGAAGGAGAAGAGTTCAAGGTCTACAGTCGATGTGACATGAAAGGTGTTGCTTTTGAGAGAGTAATTGGAAGACAAGATGCTCCCGAATATCTCAAGCAAGATGGAAATACACTTCCTTATGTCGTCGGTGAAACATTAAAAGAAGCTGTTGAAAGAGCTGTTGAGGTTTACAAAGCAGCTTAATGAATTTAAGGAAAGATGGTCAAAGATCCAATACAAGCAAAATTGAAGGGGATGGAAGAAAAAGATAGATCTAGTTCTGCAGGTTTTCAGTTATTTCCTTATCTTAGATTGATTTTTGATACATACTCAAGAAGAGGTGATGTAGAATGCGTTGCACAAAAAGGCAGTATTGTTTCTGAGTATGTACCAATTAATTCGAAAGACGATATTCCACAGATCTTACTTAGTGGGATGGATGTATTAGAGACTGCGCAAGATTATCTCCCAATATGTAACAGAGCGGATGATGAGTTTTATGGTGATAGATTTATGCAGTCTATTGATGATTTTGACCATGTGGCAAAAGAATGTGGTTATGATCCAACAACTTATGATAGAAGAAACTCTTTGTTACAAGAGAGGATAGACACATTAATTGGAATGGCTGAAACAGAATTAGAACATTTGAAAGGAGATACATTTGAGTGGATTATGTTAGCTGAGATTGTTGGAGGTTCTGTACCATATCATTTAAATAATGCACAAAAGGCAGCCGATAAGTTAGGAACTGAAATAAATACAGATAGTATCCAAAGAGATTATCAAAGATTGTTAGCAACTGCACCAGAAATGACTCCAGAGCAAAGAGCAGGTATAAGGATTCGTACAGTAGTTAGTGGTTCTGTTTAATTCATCAACTTCAATTCACCAGTAACTGCATCAATGTCTTCTTCTTTTGCTGGGCCGATTGCGCAGCAGGTTACTGTTCCGGGTTTAACTGTAGTTAGTCCTGCGTCTGAGATTACTGCAGTAGTTAACCCGTTATCTTTTGCTATCTGATTGTATTTGTAAAGTTCTTTTTGGCTTTTTACTTTTAGAACAGCTTTTTTCATTCCTTCAGAACGCCATCTCTTTATCATTGATGAGTCTGATTTTAAAGTTGCTTCTACAGAAGCGTGAGCTGCTTGGACTGCTAACTTCCCTTTTGGAAGCTTTAGGTCTTCCCTTATTAGGATTACTTGTTTATAGTTGAATCCTGTTAGTTTATTGATTAGTTTTGTTATCATAACACTTATTTTAATGACAATATATATAAAGGTTTTGAAATAACTTGATTAGATGGAAAGGAAATCGTTGATAGTAGCAAACTGGAAGATGAATTTGGGTCCTAGAGAGGCAAAAGAGTTTATGCTTAGGTTTAAGGAGATAGTTGGAGAGGTTAGTTCTGATGTTGTTATCTGTCCTTCTTATATTTGTTTGAGTGATGTTAAAGGTTTGAGTGAAGGGACAGCATTCAGGGTTGGTGCGCAAGATATTCATTATGAAGATAAAGGTGCATATACATCAAAGATTTCTGCAGAGATGGTTAAAGAGTTATGTGAGTATGTAATAGTTGGACATAGTGAAAGAAGAAGTTGTTTTAATGATAATGATAATGTTATTAATAAGAAAGTTAAGAAAGCTTTGGAGCACGGATTAAAAGTCATATTTTGTTTAGGAGAATGTGATGGAGAGAGTTTTGAAACTGTTGAAAAACAGTTGAGAGATGGCTTGAAAGATTTGAGTAGTGAAGAGATGAATAATGTTATTGTTGCATATGAACCTGTCTGGGCGATTGGTACAGGTAAAAGTGCAGATGCGGAGTATGCACAAGGAATGCACTCCAAGATTAGAATGAAAGTGAGAGAAATATTTGGTGAAGTTAGTGAAAGAGTTAGAGTTCTGTATGGCGGAAGTGTTAAAGGAGAGAATGTTAGAGATTATTTATCAAAAGAAGATATTGATGGAGTTTTGGTTGGTGGAGCTTCGCTTAATGCGGATAGTTTTGCAGAGATAGTTCGAAGGTAAGTACCGCGCAGCTCCGTGTCTTAGTGTGATATAACCTTATCAGTAACTTTTAGCTTTAGTTCTTCCATAACCTCTGACTACGCAGGGCGGCGGCATAAAAGAAGAAGAAAATCATTCTGCGATTGTTATATACAATTTCTTTATTGTGTCGTAAGGTTGATTTCCCACTGTAACTTCTATATTATAAACATATGTTCCGGATGCAACGTCTTTTGGTATTGTTAAGAATAGTGATGCAATCTCTTTTTCATTGTTGTTAACTGATATTGTGTCGTCAGGAGTTATCCAATTATAATCTGAGCAAGTAAGTCCGCTTTTTGTATCGCATATCACTTCTCCGTTAGATGCTTGTGCTGCTGAACATATTACTGTTGTTGTAAACTCTGCTTCATAACCTAACGTGTTCATAATTCCTATTCCTAAAACATCCATCTGGTTTCTTTTGTACTCGTATCTGTTAATTGGTAATGAAACTGGTGTTCCTGGGTCCATTGATGCTAAGATTTGTTGTTGTGTTCTGTCATCTAGTGTATCTTTTAGTTTTTCTGCTCCTGCAAAAATGCTGTAGATAAATTTCATTCCGAATGCAAACATTGCCATTGCTAGAATAAACATTACTAAGAAACTTACTGTTAGTTGGATCGCTTTCTTATTCATTTAATTTCCTCTGCTAAATTTTAATAAAAAAAGAAAAATAAATTGTTTCATTTCAGGAATTCGTATTCCCTTATGATAAGCATCATAAACAGTACCAACACGATTGCTCCTACAATCATGAATGATAGTCCTCTGTAAAAGACTTCATTGCCTGTCAACAAGACGTACAGACCAAATGTCATTATAACAAATCCTAACCATAAAAATTTGTCAAGGACAAGTTTCATTATCTGAAACTCTTGATCTTGTGTTAGTTTTTTCTTTTTTGTTAGTATGTTACCTTTTGATGCTCTTTTTCTTGTTTTTCTCGTTCTTTTTCTTTTTGCCATTTAATTTACCTCCGGTAAATTTACAAAATTCGCGGGCAAATTTTGTATTTTCATGAAACCACATTAAGGAAAAAGCTTTGTGAGAAATATGGTGCACTTAAACTTCCATCTTCTCCATCTACAACTTCTGTTTCACTTATTACCTTTAGTTTACAGATGTATGTTTCTCCACTAAGTAGGTCTTCGTTTTGTATTGTTAATGGGATTGATTCAAATGTGCTTGCTTCAATTGTTACTGTTGCAGAAACAACTGTTACAGGATATGTGCCTGTTGCAGCATAACTATATGTGTTTAGATCTGTTGATGTTCCTTTACAATCATCTAATACCACAATCGCGTCAGCATAAGGGATTCTATTTTTATTGTATAATTTAATTCCTAAAGGTTGAGTACCTTTTGCTGAGATATCTAACTCTTTACCAATTCCGACTAATGGGTCTGCTGAAGAAGGTTCTTCTTCAATACTTTCAATTAGTTCTGAAGCTTTTTTTAATCCTCCTGTTGCTGCTCCCCTTAGTTCATTGGTTACAAAAATACCAACACCTAACATTGCGAATGCTAAAACAAAAATAATAATTGCGTTTACAGAAAGACTTAATGCTGCTCTTTTGTTCATTTGGTAACACCTCTTAATTGCCTGCGGCAATTTGAAAATTTCGCAAGCAAAATTTTAATATTGGTTTAATCCACCTTCGGTGGATTTTAATTTTCCGCTAAGTTTGTCACTTTGTGCCAAACTCAGATTTCTCTACGCAAAATCTGCGCAGAAAATTTAATTTGACTTTAAATATAATTGAGTATATTCTGGAAGAAGTTATTTATATACTTTTCGTAACCAAGAGGTGTCAAGTTAGCATTACTGCGCTCCGTGTCTCAGTGTAATATAACCTTGTCAGTAACTTTTAGCTTGTTTGCAGCCATGATCTTTAACTGCGCTTGGCAGTAATGTCACTAGAGTAGACGTAACCAATGGGTGTCAATGTAACAGGTTATTGTTATATGCTCCAAGTAGAAGTAGAATAGTTATGAGTGTTATGAATAGTAAGAGGATGCATATGGGGATTGTTAGTTTATTGGTTTTGATCTTTTCCCATAGTAAACTGTAATCAACCACCTGTTCTTTTGGTTTAGGTGCTCTTTTTGCTCTTTTTTTACGTTTTGGCATAGATTTATACTGAAAAAGGTAGTATTTAAAGGTTTGGGTATGTCAAATATCGTAACCTTTATAAACTACTTCTAAATTCGTGAGTGTATGGCAAGAATTAGGAAATTTGTAGCATATAGAAGGTTAGAACGACCATATACAAGGAAATCTAAGTATAGAAAGAAATCCTATGTTAGAGCTTCCCCTGTGTGTAGAGTTGTTAGATTCTGTATGGGAAATTTGACTGGAGAGTTTGATTATAGTGTAGATTTAGTTGTAAAAGCTTCTTTACAGATAAGAGATAATGCTTTAGAGTCAGCAAGATTGATTGCAAATAGGCTGTTAGAAGGAAAAGTAGGAAAAGCTAATTTTAAATTTATGATAAAAGTGTATCCACACCATATTCTAAGAGAAAATCCGCTAGCAGCAGGAGCTGGAGCAGATAGAATGAGTACAGGAATGAAGATGAGCTTTGGAAAGCCAATTGGAATTGCTGCTCAAGTTAAGGAGAAACAGGTGTTGTTTACTGTTTATACAAACAAAGAACATCTACCGTTAGCAAGGAGAGCTATGAAGTTATCCTCACATAAATTACCTTGTTCTTGTATGGTTGTTGTTAATGAACCAAAGAAGAAATAAGTAGTTACCATTCTAGAATCATTATAAAGTTTAATATAGGGAATCCTATATGATTTAGATTTATGTACGTACAAGACTCTATTTTTGGGGCAATCGGTGTATTTGTAACCTTCTTTGTCTTAGGTGGAGGTATCACTTACATTATGAGACGTTATCTGAAAAGTAGGTATCCTAATTTTGTTAAGAAGTTCAAGAATTTTGGGAAAACAGAGATTATGTTCTTATTAACTTTCATAAGTGTTGGATTTTATCAAGCTGTTTTGGTTTATTCTCAAATCCCAGTTGTGATTCCTTTAGTTGTTAAATCAATCTCATTGATTATTGGAACTTATACATTCTATCTTATTGTTAATCATTTGATTAAATTATGGAGAGATTTCTGGCAAAAGGATGAGAGATTAAAAGTTAGAATTAAATCTATAATGGTGACAAGAAGAGTCATCAGGATGATATTATTTGTTGGATGTATTATTCTTGTTCTTAATACTTGGTATGTTAAGACATTCCCTGTGTTTATGGCAATTATTGATTTTATTAATACAAATAGTTTTACAAAAACAATAATGATATTTGTTACTTATGCAGTTATAGCAAAAACAATACATTATATTTCAAAAACTTATATTACAGAAGCAATAAGAAAACACGAAGAAGGGTTAGGAGATTTGATATTGGAAAAGATTGAAGCTCCAATCTCATGGATTATTATTTTTTATGGTTTAAAGATGACTTTTGTTTTTATTAATTTTACTTCTTGGTATTCATTGCAGGCAATAAACACAGTTATTGCAGTTATAGTTATGCATACATTTATTGTTCTTACAGATGTGCTTATTGAACATTTAGAAAAGAAATGGAAAGCAAGAACGAATGCTAAGTTTGATGATGAAATATTAATAATTGCACACAATGGTGCAAAGATTTTGATAATCATGATTGGGATCTTGTTGATTCTTTATGTTTGGGGAGTTGAAATTAAATCAATGTTATTGAGTTTGGGAGTCTTGGGAGTTGTAGTTGGTTTTGCGTTAAAAGATAGTTTAGATAATTTAGCAGGAGGAATTTCCTTAATGTTGGATAGGTCATTTAGAACAGGAGACATGGTTAGACTTGAGTCTGGAGAGATAGGTAGTGTCGTTGATATTGGTTTAAGGAGTACGAGAATTAAAACATTAGATAGTGAGTTGTTAACTGTTCCAAATGGACAACTTGCGAATACTAAGTTTGTTAATTATGCAAAACCAAATAATATGTTGAGGATTAAAATTCCTGTGGCAGTTGAGTATGGCAGTGATCCAGATAAAGTTAAAAAGGTTTTAAGGAAATGTGCAAGAAGTTTCTCAATGAGAAAAGATGAAACCTCAATAGAGGTTAGATTCTTGAAAATGGCAGATTTCTCACTTGAGTTTGAGTTATTATTTTACATTAAGACATATAAAGATAGATATAAAGCAGTAAATAAGATGACTACAAAAGTTTACAAAGAGTTAAAGAAGAATAAGATAGGAATTCCATTCCCTACAAGAACAATCTATATGAAAAATAAAAGAAAAAGATAATCATAATAATTTAATTAATTCTTTTGTGTCTTTTTCTTTTGCAGATATCTCTAATGTTGTTTTGAATTTAAAGTCTAACCATTGGTCTTTCATATCAGATTTATTTGCTATTGTAATAATTGGAATTTTAAATTCTTCTTTTATTTTTTTGAAGAGTTTGACTTGTTTTTTTATAGAATATCCACAAGATTCAGTCGGATCAAATACAAAGATTATTTTTTCTGCGAGATGTTTTAAAACTAAGAAAGCTAGTTGTTCTATGGGGTTTAGTTTATTGAAAGGCCTATCTAATGCTCCTGGTGTGTCAACTATTTGTATCTTTTTATGATTCTTTTCTAGGTATCCTAAATTAATTGTGAGTGTTGTAAAAGGATATGGTCTAATTTTTGGTTTTGATGTTGTAAGTGATTTTAGTAAAGTGCTTTTACCTACATTTGGGAATCCTGCGATTACAACTGTTGTTGCTGAGGTTTTTATTGCTGGAAAAGCCTTCATTATCTTTCTTGCATCATCTATCAATAAAAGGTCTGTTTTTACTTGTTTTACAAAAGAGAATGCTCTTCCAAAGAATTCTCTTCTTAATTTTGATGGTTTTGATAACTCGTTTGTCTTTTTTATCATTATAACCATTTTTTGTTCTAAATCAATGATTCGTTTGGAAGCCCAACCGATTGCACCTAATGATTTTTTTAGTTGATTATAATCCATAGTTATTTTTACAAGTTCGTTATAAAATGGGGGGAGAGAATCTATTGAAGGAAAATTTTTAGTTATATTGTTGAGGTTTTTAAATAAAGATTTTGATAGTGCGGTAACCCTTTCAAGTTCTACTGTCTTTGATTTTGAGAGACGATCTTTACCTATCTTTTTTTGTCTTAGTAGCTCAGCACGTTCTTTTGAGTATCTAAAAGCAAGATCTATGTAAAACTGAGCATCCTCTATTTTTGAAAGATTCTGGAAATTCATAACTAACTAAGAATTAATCTCGCTTTATATAGTTTGTGATACTATTGGGGAATACTCCAGACAACCCAGAAAATCAAAACATTTATATATTACTATTATATGTTAAATTTTGTATAATTTAATTAATTGTTATTGTTAATCAAGGTGGAGGGAATAGAATGAGACGCTTTATTTCACATGTTAAAAAGAAACTAATAGGGGAAGACAGAATTGACCCTGATGAGATGGAAGATGAGTATGTTGAGATTGATACAAGTGTGGCTGAAAGTGCAAAATCAAAAGTCACTGTTAGGACATTTATTATAGATGATTTTTCTGATGTAAAAATGATTCTTGATTCATTAAGAGAAGGGCAAACTATTGCTCTGGTTAATATCAAACCGTTGAAAGACAAAGACTTAGTGGAACTGAAGAGAGCTATAAATAAATTAAAGAAAACTTGTGATGCAATTGAAGGAGATATTGCTGGTTTTGGTGATGATTATATTGTTGCAACACCTTCATTTGCAAGAATCTATAGATCAAAAGATACTACTCAACCAGTTGAGTAGATTTTATTTCTACTTCTTTACTATAGAAAACTTTTTATAAGAATATCTTATTGTTACTTTTTATGGCAGAATCTGGTGAAGGAAATATAGAAAGATTAGACGGACAACCGTGTCCAATGTGTAATAAGAATACGTTAACATTAATAGAGCAGGAAAGAGAGATACCTTATTTTGGTGTTGTTTATTTATTCTCTATGAATTGTAAGGGATGTGGTTATCATAAAGCAGATATTGAAGCTGCTGAGAAAAAAGATCCTTGTAAATATACGTTAGATGTTAAGACTGAAGAAGATTTAAAGATAAGAATTGTTAAGTCAGGAGAAGCTACACTCAAGATTCCAAGAATAATGACAATAAGTCCAGGACCTGCTTCAAATGGTTATATCACAAATGTTGAAGGTGTTTTGAATAGAGTTAAGACAATGTTAGAGAAGACAAGAGATGGTGCAGAAGAAAAGTCTGATAGAAAGAAAGCAAAGAATATGTTAAAGAAAGTTCAGGATGCAATGTGGGGAAGAGGAGAGATTAAGATTATTATTGAAGATAAGACTGGAAATAGTGCAATAATTTCTGATAAAGCTGTTAAGGGTTAGACGAAAGATTTATATAGGGCGTGTTTTATTCTTATATCTGGGGAAAATGTTACAAAGCTATACATTTACAGATAAAGGAATAATAGAAGTTAAGTTTGAAGAAATTAAACCTAACACACTTACCTTTGTTAGAAGTATGAGTCCTACTGAAGTTGAACAGGAAGGAATAGCAAAGTTTCTTAAAATACCATTAGAAGATATAAAAGAGTTTGTTGAGGATGTTGAAGAAGGTGCACGACCAAGAATAATTGAAGAAGATTATTTTATGCTTTTGTTTAAAGCTCCATTTCATGAAGAGGACGATGATATTGTTACTACAACAATTGCAATTATTATCAAAGGAGGAAAGATTGTTATTCTACAAAAGGATCCTGTCAAGTCATTAGAATATATTATGAAGATGATGAAAGAGAATAAACTAAATTTCCTTTACAAGAAGTCTGTTGGTTATTTTCTTTATTATGTCATTGATAAAATAAATGATGAGTTTTTGTATATTCTGAATAAGATTGCAGATAGTTCTGAGTTATTGAAAGAGAGAACAAAAGATTTTTCAAAGAAAGAAATTGAGAAATTAGATTCATTAAATACAACATTGATTCATTTTAATAGAGCTATCCTAGGAAATGCTGAAATGTTAACTTTGTTGAGGAAAGGTTTTTTCAGAGGATTTAGAAGATTTGATAAAGACAAATTCAATGAGTTGTATTTCGATGTTATGCAGTTGTTAGATACTGAAAGAATACAGAGGAATGTTATTACAGGTTTTTTTAATTTCCAGAACGCTTTAAGTTCGTATAAATTAAATCAGTCTATCAAGAGGGTTACATCTTTAGCTTTGATTATTATGGTTCCTACTTTGATTACAGGAATGTATGGGATGAATTTTAGTTATTTACCTTTTGCAGAAATGAAACATGGTTTTTTTGTAATTACAGGATGCATGGTCATTATAATGTTTATTTTGCTCTGGTTCTTTAATAAGTTAGATTGGGTATAGTTACTTCTTAGTAGTTATATGGGAAAGATTTATAAATAGTTTTGAATTTCTTTTATATATGGATAGAGATAAATATGTAATTGGAAGACAATAAGGATATGGATATTGTTGATGTGACTAAGTTAGAAGTATTGCTAAGAAGTTTGCCTGAAGAGATGTTAGTTGCTGGCAGAGATCCGGAAGAGGCTCAATTACCTTATTTTATGGCTATGTATACTGCACGAGAGGGGGACAGAGGTACTGATTTTGGGTATCCTGTTAATTTGTATGGATTGGACCCCAATGTAGACATGATTCAACCAGAAAATAGAGGGATAACTGATTTTAGTGAAGGAAGAATAACAACATTTAATTTTGGAGATGGGACTTTCAATTTTGTTCCTTATACATCTGAATCAAGATTTAAATTTCACATGAAATTAGCATTTGCAACAGGACAGGTAGATGTTCATTATATGGGAGAAGATCCAACATTATTACAAGATCATTATCAACAACAGTTAGAATCATATAGGGAGAGGACTAAAGAGGGTATTGATTTAGGGCAATCTACTGGTGGCCCAGGTATTTTTGCACCTTTGATGTCTTTATTCGGTCGGGAAAAATAACATTTTCTTAGTAAATCTTATCGTGATGATTGTAATCTAGAAGTCTTACTGAATAGTTTTTCTCGTCGATATCGTAGACTAGAACAAAGTGATTATCTATGTGAACTCTTCTTGATCCGTGCATGTCTCCTCTCAAAGGTTTGAAGTGGTGCGGGTTTTGTCTAATTTCTTCAACCTTTTTGTGAATAATTAAAAGTTGTTTTTTGTTTTTCTTAGCGAGTTTACTAAATACTTTTTCTAGCTTGTCAGAAATAGTTAACTTGTATTTCATAACCCATACCTATCAGCTAAACTGTTTACTTCGATAAATTTTCCTTTTCTAATTCTTTCTAATTTCTTTAGGTATTCTTCTTTAGCTTTAGGGTCATCTTCGACTACTGTTTCCATAAACATTTGTATCTGTCTGCTCATACTCATACCATGTTCTTTACAGAAATGAGAGAATTTCTCATACACTGGTTGTTGCACATTAAATGTTTTTAGGACCATAAAAATCTCCTCCAAGATTATTTAATGTTAAATAAGATTATTTAATGTTATTTAAATCTTTTTGTTGGATTATAACATTTTCTTGATATTTTGTTAAAATAATAACATTAGTGTTATATATGATGAATCAGTATTTAGTGTTGATAGTAAAAAGGGGATGAATAATTTAGGGGTAGAAAAATGGATGGAAATCAAGATATAGCAAGAATGATTGATTATCAAGCAGATGGAGTAGGAGCTGGTTCTGTTACTGCAGGATCTGTGAGATACAGTTTCAATGATCAAATTATGGGTCATGAAGCACCTACACAAGAAGTTCAAACAGTAGAAGAAAGAGCTGTAGCAGCTACAGAAGAACTGTATCAGAGACCTGCATGTCCAGTAATGGAAGATGCTATGGATCCTGGACATTCTGTTTATAGACTTTAATAATCAACTTTTTTTTTCTTTTTTAGAATTCTTATAACTTCGCTTGGCAGTAGTGTTGTTAATGTAGAAAACTTAAACATCTAACTCTTTAACTTCAAGAGCATGTTCTTGGATAAACTTTCTTCTTGGTTCTACCTGGTCGCCCATTAGAACAGTAAACATTTCATCTGCTACTACTGCGTCTTCGATTGTTACTTTCTTTAGTTTTCTTACTGCTGGATCCATTGTTGTATCCCAAAGTTGCCTTGGGTTCATTTCTCCTAGACCTTTGTATCTCTGAATCCCTGTTCCGTCTTTACCAAGTTCTTTTAGTTTTTCAAACAACTCTTTATCAGAATAAACATAAACTTCTTTTTTGCCTTTCTTTATTTTGTATAAAGGCGGCTGTGCTATGTATAGATGTCCTTTTTCAATCAATTCTTTCATGTAACGATAGAAGAAAGTTAGTTCTAATGTAGTAATATGATTACCATCTACATCTGCGTCACACATTATAATTATTTTATGATATCTGAGTTTTTCAATATTAAACTCTTCTCCAATGCCGCAACCTAATGCTGTTATGATTGTTGTGATTTCGTTACTTGAAAGAATTTTGTTTAATCTTGCTTTTTCTACGTTTAGGATTTTACCCTTCAAAGGAAGTATTGCTTGGAATTCTCTGTTTCTTCCTTGTTTGGCCGAATTATGAACAAATATTCCAGAAGAAAGTGCAAAGTTATGTGTTCCTTCTACTTCTAAATCATAAACATCAATTTTCTTATTAAGTTTTATAATATTTTTTATCTTATGATTATAATTTTCAACTGCTTCTGTCATTACAAATTCATCACTATTGAAGAATCTTTCACAGAATGTAGCTTTTTTTAATAAGTTTTTATTCTTAGATTTAGCTCTTATTTTATCATATTCTTCTAAATGTCCGTAAATTTCTAAGATATCTTTCATAAAGTTTATTGTGTGGTAGAAATAAGTCTTATTGTAAGCTTCTTTTCTCTTTTTTCTGAATTCGGCTGTCCATTGTCCTTTAGTTTTTTCACTTCTCCACTTTATCAGTTCATCATCATTCCATTGTTCTTTAGAAAGGTTACTTAGTTTTTCCCTTGCTTCTGGATGGTTTTCAAAATATTTTTTGGTTCTTTCAGACTGTACTTTTCTATTCTCAGTCTTAGACCAGTATTCTTTTTGTTTTTTATTTAATCTTTTTAGTGATTCTTCTCTGTATTCTTTGTTTGTTTCATAGAATTCTAGGAATTTTTTCACCATGTATTTTTTGTATTCTTCGTTTTCCCATTGTTTTCTAGCTCTTTCAGATAACATCTTTTTCATTTCTGGTGTTGTCATTATTTTTCTTATTTTTTCTCGATATTCTGGTTTTTTGTGAGCTTCTCTTGCTTTTTGTTTGACATCTTCTCTGAGCAATGTTTTTTTAATCATGCGATAATGTATTTCTAGATGTTCTTCCCTTGTCATTCTTATAATATTCTCTGGATTATTATTTAATTTATTAAAATCAATATGATGTTTGTAGGTTCCTCCAGATATTTTATATACATTGTTTTTTAGGTTATGTTTATCAGATATAATATGGGTGAAAATCCATTTGTGTTTTTGCGGATCATAAACCATCTCATAACCTCGGATTTTTATTTTTCCTTTGATCTCTGACAATTTCCTGTTTAAAGGCATTAGACTATGTTTTTTTATATTATCTGCTTGCAAGTATTCTCCATTTCTCAACATAAATTTGTGGTCAGGCGTACATATTATTTCTTCATCGTTGTCTAAGATAACTTTAATCACTTCTGCATTTTGTTTTGTTTTTCTAGGATTTTTTATTAAACCTAGCCCAACTGTTCCATCTTTATTTATTGTATAACAATAATTTTTCTTTCCCTGTTTGTCTTCTTTTACTAATTGTTTAAATGAGATGTTTCTTCCGTCTGCAAGAGCTACTTTAGTGTCTCCACAAAAACAACCGCCTGCGGAATCTCCCTCGACAAGATATACTTCACATTTTGAAGGGTCTCTTTCAGAACAGTCTGCAAGTTTGCCAGGTAGAGAGCCTGACTCGAGAGCAGATTTTCTTCTTGTTAGCTCTCTTGCTTTTTTTGCTGCTTCTCTTGCTTTTGCTGCGACAATTATTTTTTCGACGACAGACTTAGCAATTCTTGGGTTTTCTTCAAAGAATGTTCCTAGTCTTTCTGAAACAATTGAGTCAACTATTCCTTTCACGTTATGGTTACCTAATTTTGTTTTTGTTTGTCCTTCAAATTGTGGTTCTGGAACTTTTACAGAAATAACTGCTGCAATTCCTTCTCTTGCGTCATCGCTACTTATTTTTTTATCAAATAGTTTTGCTTTGTTTAGATAATTATTTATTGTTCTTGTTATAGCCGTCTTAAATCCTGCTAAATGCGTTCCACCTTCAATTGTGTTAATATTGTTTACATAAGAAAATATATTTTCGTTATAACCATCATTGTATTGTAAAGCAATTTCTACATCTACTTGCGATTTATTTTTTTGAAAATAGATTGTTTTGTGTAAAGGAATCTTGTTTTTGTTTATATGTTCAATAAATGATACAATTCCTCCATCATATTGGAATTCTTTTCTTTTATCATCTCTTTCATCTATTATAGTTATTTTTATTCCTTTGTTTAGGAATGCTAGTTCTCTCATTCGTGCAGAGAGTGTTTCAAAATGGAATTCGATTGTTTCAAATATTTCTTTATCTGGAATGAAAGTGATTTTTGTTCCTGTTCCTGATGATTCTCCTATCTCCTTTAGTTCTGTTGTTGGTTTTCCTTTTTCATATTCCTGCATGTATGTTTTATTTTCTCTTTTAATTTCAACTCTTAGTTTTTCTGATAACGCGTTTACACAAGAAACTCCAACTCCGTGTAATCCTCCAGAAACTTTGTATGAATCTTTGTCAAATTTTCCACCTGCGTGAAGTTTTGTCATAACAACTTGAACAGCAGGCATGTTTAGTTTTGGGTGCATATCTGTTGGAATTCCTCTTCCGTTATCTATAACTGTGATAGAATTATTTTCATGGATAACTACAACTATTTCTGTACAAAAGCCTGCTAGAGCTTCATCTATTGAGTTGTCTACAACTTCGTACACTAGATGATGGAGTCCTTTTAGGTTAGTAGAACCGATATACATGGCAGGTCTTTTTCTCACCGCTTCTAGACCTGCTAGGACTTGAATATTATCTGCTTTATATGACTGATTTTCCATTGATTTTCCCCTTGTTTAAGTATTAAAACTGATATACTGTTTGTTTATAAATATTCTCATTATTTTATACTATAGATGAGAATATTTAACTTGACACAGTAAGCTGAGTCAAGTATAAAGGTTATGTTTAATCATTTATAAAGGAATTATAAATAAAATGGTCTGAAATAGCTGTTTATAATATTGTATTACTTAATAGTAGTTACAGATAGAAAACTTTATAAACTGCGAATTTTTGAGCGAGTAGCCTATATCTTGCAAATTCGGCCA
>CAYVNO010000031.1:0-19838 GCA_964452935.1 uncultured Methanosarcinales archaeon
TTTTTACTTCCATGTTAATATACCTCCATTTATTATCATGGCTTTATTTTAGATATATAAATCTTCTCTTTATTATTATAATTTTAGCCTGATTTTGCTTATTGATTAAAGGTTTTGATCACATATACAAAAGATATTTATTTCAGTAAATTCTTCATTTTAAATCACTTTTTAGGGTATTCCAACTTTAGATTATAATTTTCGGAAATTTTTAAGTCTTTTCCGGAAATCATTCAGAAAGTTTCAGCGAAAGCTATGTTTGGTGATTTAAAATGTTAAAGTTTGATAAGAATCTAGTTGCAATTCATGCATATCTTTGTGCAGATGGTTATGTAATCAGAAATCCTCCTGGAAAATCTAAATATTATTACATTGGTTTTAGAAATACGTGCGATAAATTACTAAGTGATTTCGAAGAAAAATTTTATGATGAATTTAATGTTAATCCTAGACGGTGTAAAGATGGAAGGACTGTGGTGCAAAGGAAAAAACTATATTTTTATTTTACAGAATGCTTTTCTTATTATTCAAGAGATTGGGTAATGCCCGATTTTTCTAGGAGTAATCTATCTATTTGGTTAAGGGCTTTTTTCGATTGTGAAGGATGGGTTTTGAATAAAGTTGCAGTTAATAGACATATTGGGTTAGATTCTGTTAATCACAAAGGCATTTTACAGATCAGGGACGCATTAGAAAAATTTGGAATCCGAACTAAGTTTAAACAAAAAAAAGGTAGATCTACATATAGAATATTAATTTATGGAAAATTTAATTTAATAAGATTTCAAAAACGGATTGGTTTTTTACATCCTGATAAAGCAGAAAAATTACAACATGCCATTGACTCTTATGTTGATTATAATTGGAAGTTTAGTTCTAGAATTGACGTTTTACAGTTTCTGAGAGATAGGATTAAGAATAGAAATCTTAACAGAGTAAGAATCTGTTCTAAATACAGGAAAAATGTTGAATTATTATCTAAATTGTTGTTAAAATACTTTAGTATTGAGTCTAAGGTTTACGGTCCTAATTATAATGGAATCGGAACCAAGTTTTATGAATTATGTGTGCAGAAGAAGAATGAAGTTGATAAGCTAGCATTAATTTTTACTTAATGGTGTTTTTTTGTTCTAATCTGTCCAGTTTATGTGTCTTAATATTTCTTCAAGGAGATATAGTAATCTACTACTTTTAGTTAAATAAGGAACTCCAACAAATTGAACATCACGAAATAGTCTATCTCCCACTAATTCTTGTATGGAACCTGGAGAATATCTTACAATTCCATGGATCCCTTGTTTGCTTGCTTGAGAAACACCTGTTGAATCTTTCTTAGGAATTAGGTCTCTTGGTTTACCACTTATTTCCCTGACTAATCTTTCTAAATCTTGAAAATTATCTGGGTGGTCTGTTATAATCACGATATTGTTTTTTCTTTGCTTTTCTGATTCATATAGAACAATTGCACGTGCAGATGAATCTTTAGAAATTGTTGGAAAAGGGCCACCATGATAAGAACGAGCTGCAGGAGGAGTATATAATAAAATTCCTTGTCTTGAATTTCTTGTTAATAATCTGAACCTAACTTCAACATTTTCTTCTACAGTATTTCCAGTTAAATCAGCAACATGTACATCATGTAATCCTTCTGGACTTAGAACTTTGACATGTCTGTTATATCTCTGTATAATTTTACCATAACGGACTTCTATGGGACGGGGTTTTGTTTCTTGAACAAATTCTGCTTGTCTTATGTTGCCAAAGTCGTTTAAAATTGAATACATAACTCTTGCTCCAAAGGCAAGTGGTTGTTCTGGAGCCCGAAAAAAGACAGGTCTCCATGTATCTGTCAATGCAAGTATATTATCTCCTTCATATTTTATTACATAAGCAAAATTAGCTTCCATGATACTAGTAGATAAACATTATTTATAATATGTAGTAGTAGATGTTAATACAACATGAAGGGTTATTGGTTATAGGAATCTTCATATCCTTCAGGTGTTTTTGCGATTTTCCATAACATTTTGATGTATTGTTTTTGTGAGTATGAGAAGTCTTTGTTTCTTATTACAGTTATTATTGGTTCTTTTGCAAATACACTAATGACTGTTGTGTCTTTGTAGACTATTATTCTAGACGGGATCTTAAATCCCTCAGGTAGAACTTTTGGATAAAATAATCTTCTTTTCTTTCTTAAATTGTGTCTTGATTTTTGATTCCAATTCTCATAACTGTAGACTAGATTTAGTTTTACACCTAGTTTTCCTCTTGTTTTGTTTATTTCTTCTAGAAATGCCGCATATTCTTTTGCAAATGTGTGATCTGTCATTGAGTAAATTGTTTCTCCTTTTTTCATTGATTTAGTAAGCTTTAGATGAATGTTAATGAATGCTCTTCTTCCTTCAAGAACTTCTACTACTGCAGGGGTTGATTCTTTTGATTCAGCTTGTAGTGTAGGAAGTATTTTCTTTACTTTTTCTTTTTTATTGTTTAATTCTTTTTCTTTTCTTTCAATAAAATCCAATAATCTCTCTGGGTCTTGGGCGTGATATATCTTGATATTGTTCTTTAATGTTGAGCTAACAAGACCTTTTTGAATTAATTTTTCAAGAATAACATAGACTTTTGAACTAGATATTTCTGCTTTGTCTATAATTGCGCCAACTGTTGAGGATCCTAGTTTGTTTAAAGCTAGATATACTCTGATCTCACCCTTTGTTAGACCAATACCTTCTAATAGTTCTGTCAATTCCATAACTATTCGTTCGATATATTTATATATAAATTTTTCTCTTTCAACTCACTTAGGGGGAGATAAAGTTTATATATTTATTACTACCATAAAATGATAAATAATGTTTAAGGTGGTAAAAAATGAAAGTTGTTGAATTTGTATGTACTGGAAACAGAGGAAGAAGCCCGATGGCTGAGTTATTGTTTAATGAAGAAATTAAAGTTAGGGGTTTGGATGGTGAATATTTTGCAGTTTCTTCTGGAACAATGTATCAACAAATAGTTGATGGTCAAGTTCCTTATGGTTTTAAACAGAAAATGGTTAGAACAGGTCAAGAGAGGGGAGATGTTTATTCTACAGATGATTCTGAGTTGGTGGATAGGGTGTTAGATATTGATGCTTCAGAATTAGAGGATGTAATACAAGGAGAAATAGAAGATCAAGGAGGATCTCAGACTGCAAATGATTTAGTGTATTTGGAAGCAATTGCTCAGGATAAATATGGTGGTGAAGAAGAAGAGTATAGGGCATTTTTTTTGGAGCTTTTTGAACTAGCGTATGAAGGAGAAAGAGAACAGACTGTTGTGAGAGAAGAAGTTGTGGCTGTTTTAGGGATGGCGCAGAGTAATGTGGCACAGATTGAGAGAATATATTCAGTTTTTCCAGAAGATCAAAGACCATTTATTGGTACTGTTAAAGATGCAGTTGGTGAGTCAGGAGATATAAGCAATGCATGGGGACAATCTAAAGATGCGTATGCAGCAACCGTTCTAGAGATAAAAACTTATATAAGTATGATTGTAGATAGATTAGAATTAGGGCAAGATTTAGGGTGAAAAAAATGCAAAAGAGGTTTAAGTTTATGTGGGGGCAGAAACAGTCTGCAATGATTACTGAAGTAATGCTTACTCAGCTTCTTGTAAGTCTAAATAAAGATGATGTGGAGATAAGTTCTGAAATTCCTGAAACCTTGTTTGTGTCTTGTAGTGGTATTTTTGAACACCATATGCCCGCATATTCTATTAAATTTATGGAAAGTAAAGGGAAACAATATTTTGATAAAGAATATGTTAGTATGTTGTTCAAAAGTGTTGATAAACACATTAATAATTATTATTCATTTTGTAAAAAAGTTAGAAATACTAATTTGTCTGAGTTGACAGATTCTGAACTTAAAGACGTTTTAATTAAATATCACAATTATCTTAAAAGAACATTTATTTATTTTTCATTCTCTAATCCGTTCTGGACACATTTACTTGTAAAAGATATTAAGAAAATTCTTAAGAATAAATTACTAGATAATAAATTGGTTGAAGAATATTTTATTTCATTAAGTAGTCCAGCAGATCTTGACGAAACAATGAAAGAAAGAATTGATTTCTTAAATATTATGAAAAATGACTCTGTTTCAGACGAAGAATTAGTGAACTATTCAATGAAATATCCTGCACTTTTCTTTAATACATATGATGAAGATCAGATTATGCAGTTTTTGAATGAGAGATTGAAAGAGAGGAAGACTAAGAATGAGATTGATTATGAGATTAAAAAGATGAAGATGAATGTTTTATCAATAAAGAATAGACATACTGAGATCTATTCACAATTTAATGATGAGAATCTTGAGAGTTATGCAAAAATATTACAAAGAGTTGGGTTAGATAGGTACAGATTGAAACATACTTGGAGTGGTGGGGAATATTTATGTTTGAATTTGATAAGGGAGTTACACAGTAGGGTTGGCGGAGATTTCTTGGATTTTATTAGGTGTTATACTTTTAGCGATTTATATAACTTTTTAGACGGTAAAGGAGAATTAAGTGAAAATGAGTTAGAAGATAGACGAAAGTGTATAGTGTTTCATTATTTTGATGATAGTATTCATAAATATTACGGTGACGAAGGAATTCAGTATAAAGATAAATTGATTGAACAAAAGGAAGTTGCTGTTAGCAAGAAAATTAAAGGAGTTATTGCAAATAGAGGTATGGTTAAAGGGAAAGCTAGGGTTGTGAATGTTGGAGACTTAAAACAGTTTACAGATGATTGTAAGGCTTTTGTAGATGGGGAGATATTGGTTACAACTATGACTTCTCCAGTTATGGTTCCAATTGTAGAAAAAGCAGCAGCAATTGTTGCAGATGAAGGAGGGATTTGTTCACATGCAGCAGTTGTGTCGAGGGAATTTAAGATCCCTTGTATTGTTGGCACCAGTGATGCATGTACAATTATTAAAACAGGAGATTTAATAGAAGTTGATGCGATTAATGGTATTGTTAGGAAGTTGACTTAATTATTTCCTTTCTGTAATTATTGGGATGAGTAGAAAAAAGATTAAGTTGTTGGATAATGTCTTGAAGTCAAATGAGTTATTCATACTTGTCTTAGGTGTTTTTTTTGTTCTTGTTCTTGGATTAGTTTCTAATATTAATATGGGTATTAGTGGAATAACGGGGGCTTCGACATATTATGATAGTGTTCAATGTGATTGGACTTGGCCACAAAAGGTAATTGTTGATGGAGTTTCATATTCTTGCGATTATAACACTCCTTATTGTTATTCTCCTGGTAGATCAGAAGGTATTGCTAGGTGTTGTGACCATAGTGAATCAGGAGGTTATAGTAATTGTGTTGATGTTGGTCCAGAACAAACATGTACAGAGACAGGAGACATTGGTATTGATTATTTTATTAAAGGTGAGGTAGATGATTCAGAAACATCATGGATAGGTTCACATTGGACTGATTCTTGTGAAGATGGAAAAATTATAGAATTTTTTTGTGATAGTAATGATAATGTACAATTAGTTGAACATGAATGTGAATATGGTTGTACTGATGGAGCTTGTAATGCAGACTTTATTCCTACATGTACAGAGACAGATTCTCAGATTGATTATTATGTTAAAGGAACTGTCGAAGATACTGAAACAGATTGGATTGGATCTAGTTGGACTGATGTATGTAGTGGAGATGAGTTAACAGAGTTCTATTGTGTTGGAGATAATGTAGAATTAGATGAATATACTTGTGAATATGGTTGTACTGATGGAGCTTGTAATGCAGAGTATCTTGATACTGATGATGAAACTGAATATGAGGAAGAAGAAAGTGAAGGTTTAGATATTGATGAACTTGATGATCTAGACGAAGATAGTATTCCTGATGATGAAGAGATAGAAAGTGAAGGTGTCGAATTAGATGATTTGCCTGAAACACCAAGCGAAGAATTTGAGGATGAAACTGTTTGGAATGACATGTGTTCAGGTCAACCAGATCCATGTAGTTCATATGATAAACATAGTTGTGAAGAGCATCCAGGTTGTTCTGTTTATGGATTTTGGCTCTGGAAATGGTGTGAAGGGGTACCAGCTGATTGTTCAAATTATTTAGAAGAAGAAATGTGTGAAGATCAAGGATGTGATTGGGGTCCTCAATAATTAAATTTCTTCAATTTTATAATTTCTTTTACCCATCTCTAACTTTTCTGCGAAGTTAATTTGTAGTTGTGGGTCTTTGTGGTTTGATTTTGTAAATATATCTGGTTTTTGTTTGTTTATTAAATCTAAAGATGCTTGGTCTATTGCTACTGGGTCTGTACCTATTAGAATTCCTATGTCATCTGCTAGGATTCCTCCTGTGTCTGCTCTACAGTCACATTCTTTTGTTATTCTTTTGATTATGTTTATGTAGATAACCTGTTTTTTGTTTTGTGTTGTTGCCCAAGCTCCTTCTGCTAGCAATTCATCAATTAATGCAACTTTTGGTTTCAAAATTCTGTGAGGGCAATTAACAATACAAACATCGCAACCAAAACATGTTCCTTTGTTTAGGTTCCATTTATCAGTTATTGTTATTGCATTAAATGGACAGAGTTTTTCACATGTTTTACATAGTTTACATTCTCCTATTAGCTCTGGTTCTCCTAAAGCGTGCATATCTCCTTTTGATTTCTTTGTTGCTCCGCCCATTGAGAGGTTTTTGATAGCTGCTCCGAAACCAACGCAACAGTGGCCTTTAACATGTGTTAGAACAATCATGTATTCTGTGTCATACATTGGTTTACAGACTTCAAAATTCATGTGTTTTGTTTGAACTTTATGATGGTCATTTGAGATTATAATTGGACAATCCATTGTTTCTTCTGAAAACCCGTTTTCTTTTGCGGTTTGTAGGTAATCTTTTTCAGTAAATCTTCCTCCAAGATATAAAGTTGGTGTGTCGACGATAAATGGTTTTAGGTTTAATGATCTTAGGATGTTGATAATTGGTTTTGTTTCTTCTGCTGAGATATGTGTGGTGTTTCCTTTCTCACCCATGTGCATTTTTATTGCTACTTTGCTATTTTCTGGGATTTTTAATAATTTTTTAAGAATGTCTATGTTGTTTTTTGTGAAATATAATTTCATAGATCCACCACAACTTGTATTTTTACTTCATTGTGTTCTTCTTTTATGTACATGTCGTTATATGTTACTGCTTTTACATCTCCGTGGATTTCGTAGTTTTCTGCAGAGTCTCCAATAATTATTGCTTTTAGTTTGTTATTTTCTATTTTTATCTCTTTTACTTTATTTAATAGAAATCCTTCTGTGTCTAAAAGGAATAATAATTCTTCTAAGAAGTTGTATAATAAAGATTGTCTATCTTTTCCCTTTACTTCGATTGTTTTTTCTATTTTTGGTTTTATTTTTTCAGGAGGATGCATTACGTTTGACATAGCTAGAGCTGAGTTAGTGAATGCTTCTTCTAGTGTTTTACCAAATGCTTGGAATTTGCAATCTGCTGTGTGTTCTAAATATTTGAATTTCATAATGTTTTAGAATGGGTTTTGATATATAAAGTTTAGTATTCTTCTAGATTGAAGATTGATACCTTGTCTGATTTTTCTTCTTCTTTTGGTTCTTGTGTGGTTTCTATGTTAATTATAGGGTCTTCTGTAGTATTTGTTTCTTCTGTTGGTGTGCTCCCAAACATTGATGAGAATGCGTTTGTTGGCTGTTCTGTAGGAGTTTCTGGTTCACTGTTTGGAACATCAAATGGGTTTGCAAATGAGGATTCATTTGTGTAAACATTATCATCTACATGTTCTTTAAGGAAATTTATGACTTTCTTTATATCTTCTTTAGAATCATTTTTTGTATCAACTGTTATTCTCATTAGGTGTTTCTGGGATAACAATATTTATATATTTTTTCATATCTTTGTTTTGCATGGAGATGTTCACTGTTAGTTCAAGTAGGAAAAATGAGTATATTGATATAACTGATAAATTGCAGGAAATTGTTTCTAAGTCTGGTGTAAAAGATGGTATTTGTGTGGTTCATATTCCTCATACTAGTGCTGCAATAACTATAAATGAGAATACTGAGTCCGGTGTTGAGGAAGATTTCTTTACAGCTTTGAATGAATTAGTTCCTGCTGGTAGGTGGGTTCATGATAGAACTGATGGAAATGGAGAAGCTCACATTAAGTCAGCGATTGTTGGAGCAAATATGAGTTTGATTGTTAAGGATGGAAATATTGTTTTGGGAACTTGGCAGGATGTATTTTTTGTTGAGTTTGATGGTCCAAGGAATGGAAGAAAGGTTTTAGTTGAGGTGAAGTAGAATGAGAAAGTTATTTGTAATTTTAATGATTGTTTTGTTGATTTTTATTAGTGGTTGTAAAGAAGATGTTGTTGAGGAAGAGATTGTTGAAGTAGTGGAAGAGGAGGTTATTGAGGAAGTTAAAGAATGTCCGGAAAGTTGTGATGATGGAGATGAGTGTACCAATGATTCTTGCGATGAAGGTACTGATTTTGAGTGTGTTAATGAGAAGAAGTTATTATGTTGTGGAAATGGTGATTGTGAAATTACTGAAGACAGTGATGAATGTCCAGCAGACTGTCAGGATTGCAGTGAGTTAGATGTTGGAGTTTGTGAAGAATCTTATAATGATTTAGCTACTGGAGAGTGTGGTGTAAGAGCTATTTCTCCTTGTTGTGGGAATGGTGTTTGTGATTCTGGAGAAGATTTTGATTTTTGTTCAGACGATTGTCCACAAGAGTTGAGTTTAGGACTTTATCCTGATTTTATTGATGATAATGCGTTGATTGTTGTTGGAAGAGAAGCTCCTGCAAAAGACGTGTTTAGTGCAACGTATGTGCAGACATCACTTGATTTAGTTGATATTTCTGTTGAATCTGTTTTGCATGATGAGGTTGATGATGTTACTGCACAGGATTTGATTTTAATTGGTATGCCCTGTGATAATCCTTTTATGATGGATGCTTTAAAGATTGGAGAATGTGAAGGATATGCATCATCTGGTGTTATAATGCTTACAACAAACGGTGAACATGAGATTGTAGTTGTTTCTGGAGGAACGACTGCACAGGTTGAAAGTGCTGCACAGTATTTGAGTGATCTAGATAATGAGATGAGTGGAACTGAGGTTGTTGTTGGTTAATATTTATAAATCAGTCTTCATTTCCTTGTTTTTATGGGATTAAGAACATTATTGGTTGGGTATTTTGCTGTAGGTAGTGATAGTAATAACAGCCAAGAAGTGCCAGGGATGCCTCTCCTTACATTATACCTTAGAGATAAGGGGGAATTGGAAGTAGTGGTGGCTGAGAAAGAAGTGCATGATACTTATAAAGAGATTAGGTATGATCTAAAAGTAGATGGGGAAGATGTTGGAACCTATAGGGTTAGAGAAGAAGGCAGTTTTTGGTCTGAACTATTTCTTGGTAAAGAATGTAAAGTTACTAGGAATGTTTTTTTGACAACTGATGATCTTCCAAGTTTGGATATTCAAAATTTTGAAGGTAACCATTACCAGGATTTGAGAAGACTTCTTTTTGACTATGAAAAAGCTGGTATGTATTATGTAGTACAAGATCATCACAAAAAACAAGAGTCAGTTTCTGATAATCAAGCACATAGTACAGATTAGTTTTTTTAAATTAATGTTAATGTTTATAAATCGATCTTTGTTTCTTTGTTTTTATGACTTTAAGAGTTCACCCAATTATTTATCCTTTAGCTTTAGTTAGTGCTTTTGCTATTGGACAATTTGGTTGTAAATCTGAGGTTCCTGAATTAGAACCTGTAGAACCAATGACTACTTCTGAATATGTGGATATGGTTGTTGATTATGATCTTGAATTAAGTACTTTGATTGATGATGGGTGTTTAGCAGAAGATATTTCAGAAAGACTTGTTGTGCTTGATAATACAACTCCTGAACATTATGCAGGAAAATACCCAAGTGTTGAAGTTATGGAAAAACCAACTCCAGAACAGTTAGAAAAGTTTCATCCACAGTATTTGATATTGATTCATTATTTATTGAATGCTCTTTCTAACTCTGATTTTAGGGCTGAGATTGGTACGGAGCTTGAGTTAGATACAGAGGACACGAGCGGTGAACATGGGGGAGCATTACATCTTTCAGAAGATGGAGATGTTTCTATTGAGATGTTAGCTGATCGATCAAGTGATCCAAGTATGCACTTTATTGGTGACGAGATTAGGATTGGAAGCCATAGCAGGAATCCTGATAGATCTTATTATCCTGCCGATCCTGAGTATAAGTTAGATATCTTAACTATGTTTCACTTTCATGCTAGGTATGCAAACTGGCAGAGATCGGCAGCTCCTTCTGGCAATGATTATTGGGTGGGTGGAGCAATATTTACTCGTCTTGGTGAAGGAAAATTTAATGTTGATCTTATTGTCTATTATAGAAATGATGATAAATCCCAAAAAGTTGATCTTGATTTGGGTGTTTATAGTTATGAATAAAAAGCCTCTGGCGAGAGTTGCACTCGCGACCTTTGGCTTACTTTCTAAACTGCAGGTTTGAAAGGATTACAAACCTTTGGTTTGAAATACAAGGCCAACGCAATAGCTACTATGCTACAGAGGCATTTATGTGTAGAACAGACTGATTATTTAAAAAGGTTATTGTTTCTTCAGAATTCTGTGTCAGTAATTCCATACTTAGGATAGTGCTCTCTTTCAGGTGGTGTCCAGGTTTTCATCTCTAGTATTCTTTTCAGGTATCCTTGTAATTTATATGCATCGCTAAGTACTTCACTCTTGTGGCCTTCTATAGATCTCCAGTATATTCTTTTCCAGAAGAATTCAAACAAACTCTGCATAAATGGTCCTCCTTTTTCCCAAGAAGGGAATTGGAATACTAGTACTGCTTCTACAAATAGCTCAAATGTTCCTACTTGGACTGTCTCTTTCTTTCCTTCAACCATTATCTTGTCATCTCTATACTTGTAAACATGATAATTTAATCTCAATTCTCTTCTTATGAATGCTTCAGATGTGAATGTTCCAACTCGTTGGTATGGTCTCCACCAAATCCATGTTTCTTTACCTGATTTTTGGGTGTCTTCATGCCATACGTATATCTCAGGAAATCCTGGTGTATTTTCAGAATTAGCATATCCTTCTCCAACAAGCCAGTATCTGAGGTCTTGATATATTCTTCTAAATGCGAATGTACCTCTTACTGCTTTTACTTTATAGAATGCTACTAATATTTCCATGCATTATTTTATTTAAATATAGGTTTATATATTTTTTGGAGGATTTGGGAAAGGTTTATATACGGATATGTGTTGCTTTGTTGTTATGTTTGTAGGAATTGTAGGTAAACCATCATGTGGGAAAAGTACATTTTTCAAGGCAGCAACTTTGGCAGAGGTAGATATAGCTAATTTTCCGTTTACTACTATTAAACCTAATCATGCGGTTGGTTTTGTTAAAATAAAGGATGTTGCTAGGGAGTTTGGGAAAGAAGCTAATCCTAGGACTGGTTTTTGTTTAGGTGAGTATAGATTTGTCTCTGTTGATTTGATGGATGTTGCCGGTTTAGTTCCTGGAGCACATGAAGGGCAAGGAATGGGTAATCAGTTTTTAGATGATTTAAGGCAGGCAGATGTTTTAGTTCATGTTATTGATATTTCTGGGAGTGTAAATGAGAAAGGAGAACCAGTTGAACCGTTGAGTTATGATCCTGCAAAGGATGTTGAGTTTTTAGAGCACGAGTTAAATATGTGGTATTTAGGAATATTAAAAAAAGGCTGGGAAAAGTTTGCAAGAACGGTGCAGCAGGAAAAAGGGAATGTTTGCAAAGCAATGGGTAAACAGTTATCAGGATTAAGGGTTACAGAGGAGATGGTTGAAGATGTTGTTAAGAAATTAAAATTAGATATTGAAGTTCCTGCTCATTGGAGTGATGATGACTTGATGAAGATTGCTGTTGAGTTAAGAAAGATTACTAAAAAAATAATTATTGCAGCGAATAAAATCGATGTTAAGGGCGCTGAGAATAATTTTAATAGGTTAGTTGATAAGTTCAAAGATTATATTATTATTCCTTGTTCAGCTGAATCAGAGTTAGCTCTTAGGGAAGCTGCAAAGGCTGAGTTGATAAAATATATTCCTGGAGATGATAATTTTGAGATTGTTAGTGATAAACTAAATGATAAACAGAAGAATGCTTTGGAATTTATTAAAGAGAATGTTTTGAAAAAGTTTAAGAGTACTGGTGTTCAGGATGTTTTAGATAAAGCAGTGTTTGATTTACTTGATTATATCGCGATTCATCCTGGTGGTGTTGGTAAATTAGAGGATTCTGACGGGAACGTAATTCCAGATTGTTTTTTAATGCCTTCAGGTACAACTGCTTTGGACTTTGCATTTAGATTACATACTGATTTTGGTAAGAAATTTATTTGTGCAAAAGATGTTCGTACGAAAATGACTGTTGGGAAGGAACATGAGTTGAAACATCTTGACATTGTTGAGATTGTTAGTGGGAAATAAAGTTTACAATTCCCTTATCTGCGTCCACTTCTACTTTATCTCCTGTTTTGAAGACTTTTGTTGCTATTTTTGTTCCTATTATGCACGGTTTTTGCATTTCTCTAGATATAATTGCTGCGTGGCATAGAATTCCACCCATGTCTGTGACAAATGCTGCTGCTTTTTCCATTGCAGGGATGTAGTTTGGGTCTGTCATTGATATTATTAGTATGTCTCCGGTTTTTACTGTCTTTATGTCTTTTACTGAGTGTAATACTTTAGCTGTTCCTGTGATTTTTCCAGGGTAGGCTATGTTTCCTTTTACTGAATCACTCTTTTCTTCTTTTGGTAGGTTCATAAGTTCTATTATTTTGTTAATGTCTTTTTCGTCTGTTATTTCATGTCTTTGATTGTTAATCATTACTGAGAGAATTCCTTTTTTTCTTTCTGAGATTAGTTTTTTGTAGTTATTGTTATTAAATGCTTCTTTGACTTCAGTTGAGCTGAGATATTTAATATCTAATGGTTTAATATTAAGTCTTTTTGTTATCTCTTCTATTAAATTCCAACAATAACCTAATGCTATGTGGGGAACATCTACTCTGAATGATCTCAGAAATGCGAATATTTGAACAGTTTTTGTTATTTGAAATAGTTCTTTATGTTTTCTTATCTCTTTCATGTACTTCTTTTGTTTTTTCTTGAGATCTTTTTCTGATTTTAGCATCTCTTTTACTTCTACATCTAGTTTTTTAAGACGTTTCTTGAAGTAATCTTGTTTATATGGTTCATTCTCTAGTAATATGCAGTTAATCCATGAATATTTTTTTACATGATCTTTTAGAATTTTGTTGTTGTTTTTGGTTGCTATTTTTATTAAATCCTCTTTTTCTTGGAGAACAAATATCTTTTTGAATGGAGTAACTAATGCTGTTTGATATTCAAAATACTTTTCTGATTTGTTATTTAGAAATTGTTTTAATAGAGTTTCAAACTTTTTTGTTAGGAATTTATCAAATAAATGTAGACTAAACATAAATGGCATATAATCTCTGCATTTTTTTATTAATTCTGAGTATAGTTTAATTAATTCTTCATTTGTTAGGTTTTTTACTTGTTTGTCTCTTGTCTCTTCTGCAACTTTGATTACTTTCTCTCCTCTTTTTAGACAGTCGTTTGCATAGTTTGTCAGATATTGAGGATTTTTTGAGTATTCTTTATTTACTATTTTGTTTATTGCTAACCATTCTTTTTCTAGATCATAATAATCTCCGTTTGGGAGCCAAATTCCAAGAGTTCTCTTGAATGTATACTCTAATTTTTTAGAGCTTGTTGTACTTTCTCCTTCTCCAAATATTTCGCTGAATGTAATTGAGTGGTGCCATTTACCTCTTTTTCTCCATTTTTTGTTTTTTAGTATGTTTTTCATTCTATTTTCCTTATTGTGCCGTTGTCTGCGTCTACTTCTATTTCATCGCCGTCTTTTAGCATCTTTGTTGCGTTTTCTGTGCCAACTATGCAGGGGATTTGCATTTCTCTTGCAATGACTGCTGCATGACATAGGACTCCTCCTGCGTCTGTTACGATTGCAGAGCATTTTTCTATTAATGGGATGAACTCTGGACGAGTCATTCCTGTGATTAGGATGTCATCGTGATTGAATTCTTTTACATCAAATGGATCTAAGATTACTCTGCAAGTTCCTGTTATAATTCCTTTGTATGCTGGGATTCCTTCTACTTTGTTTGATTGTGTAGATGTTATTTCATTTTCTAATTTATCAACATCTTCTCCTGTGATTAGTTTGAATTCGTTGTTTTGGAATAATAGTGCGCTTGATTTATATCTTGCTCTGAGTTCTTTTCCTTCTGGAAGTCTATTGGTTTTGAGATATTCTTCTAGCTCTTCTTGTGTTAAACATGTTAGTAGTTCTTCGTCATAGTTTTCTTCTTCACCGATTGCTTTTGCAATTGACCTAAAGAATGCTTCTGTTTTACTGTAGATGGGTTCTGAATAGATTCTTGCTTCTTTGAATTGTTCTAAGTATTTATTTATTAATTCTTCATCAAAGAAATCAGGTGTTTTTTTCATAAAATTGTGATAAGCTAGATGTATTTCAAAATATTTTAGAAATTCTTGGTATTCTTTTTGAGTTGGTATCTTTCCAGCTAGATTATCCATTATTTTTGTGAGAATGTCTGAGTTTTCTTTTAGTTTTGTTAAGAGTTCGTTTACTATGTTGTTGTTTTCTCTGATTTTGTTTACTAAAAACTTACAGAAGTTCTCAAATTCTCCTTTTTTTACGAAAAAAGAGACAGTGCCTTGTTTATGTATGAATAATGTGTTGTTAAATCCTATTCCAAGTACTTTTCTGAGTGTATTTTTGTACTGTTTTCCCCAGTATGAGCAAGAGATAAATGTGTATGATCCAGCCCAACGTTTGATCCAGTTATTGTTTTCCATTTCTATACCTCCTTTAATTAAAAAAATAATGAAATAAAAAGTTTATCTTTGTGTGTACTGAACATCTCTAAGGTCTCTAGTGTATACATCTACTCCTGCTTGTCTAACTTCCTCTTCAGTTGTTAGATTTGTTCTTTCAACATACACAATATTTACGCCTTCTCTTATGCTGCAGTTTAGTAATCCTGCTAGTCCCTTCATCTGATCTTCTGTGTGAGAAATCATCTGTTGTCCTTGAGATGCTAGGTCTGCAAAAGTTGATTCAAATACTTCTGGTTGAGCTTTGTTTCCAGAGTATGTTTTGCCTAGTCTTTCTCCGACCAGTGGGTTTAGGGATGCTAATGCTTGTCTTACCCAAGGGGAGTTTCCCGTGGTTGTGATACAAAGTCCTTCTCTTGCTTGGACAATGTCGTCCATTGTTGCTAATGCATCTTCATAGATTGCGCCATCAAAGTCAACATCTATTTCATCTCTTCTATATGCTGCCCACAACGGGTCTTCTACTGCATCGACATTTGCTTTTTTGTTTTGCAATGCTGTTTTATCTCCTGCTAAAACTCCTTGATAGTTTCTAACTTTTTCTGCGATTGATTCTGGGTCTTCGTTTCCTTCTCTAAGTCTTTGGTATGCATCGAGTACTCTTGGACCTAAAACTGATTGTACGACTATTACTCCCCATAAATCAAAGCTATGTACTGGTTGTGTTCCGCTTGGAACATGTATTCTTGGATTCATTTTCTTTTACCCCCAATTAGATAATGATAAGTGCTATAATAATAGCACCTAAAATCATTATTCCAATGTTTTTCAACTCCTTTTTTTCTTGTCTTTTTTCATAATAGTATGTTTGTGAGCTTTTCATTTTAGTTCACCTCATTTGTTATTACTATTCAATGGTTCTTACTTATATTTAAATGTTCTTTCCCCCTTAGGGGGATAAGTTAGTAAGTTTTATATATGAATTGTGTGTAATAACAGTATGGAAGAGGAATTGTTTGAAACGCTGAGGAATATAGGGTTGACAGAGGGGGAATCTAAAGTATACTTGGCGTTATTATCTGTTGGATCTTCTACTGTTGGACCTATAATAGAGAAATCTGGGGTTTCTGCATCAAAAGTGTATATGATTCTTGATAGGTTGATAAATAAAGGGTTAGTTGGGATGATTGTAAAAGATAAGAATAAGGTTTTTACTGCGGCAAGTCCTGATAAACTATTGGAATATTTGGATGAGGAGAAGGAGAAGATTGAGAGGAATAAGAAAAATGCAGAAAAAATATTGCCTATGTTAAAACTAAAGAAAGATTCTTCTTCGAAATTGCCTCCTGTTGAATTATCAAAAGGAATGAATGGATGTGAGGCTTTTTATGATGAGATTTATGATTCGATGAAAGAAGGAGATGAATACATTGCAACATCTGGGAAAAGAATTTCATTTAGAATGCAAAACTATTGGTTTAAGCAGAGTAAATTTTTGACTGAAAAAAATATTCCACAATTTTTAGCTTATGAAGATCAGGTTTGGTTTGAAAAGGATCCTAATATTCATAGAAGAAAAGAGAGAAAGAATTATTATCCAAAGGTTTTGGGTGAAAAATATAAAGAGTTACCAACTATTATTATAATTGGTGAAAAAGCAGTTATAAGTGATATTGGAGATGATGGAAAGATATTTACTTTATTGATAAGAAATAAAAATATGGCTAATTCATTGAAAAAGTTATTAGAAGTTGTTAGGGATTCAGGTTATACTCCCGATGGTTATGAAGAAGGTTAGTTTTCTTCTTCGCTTTCTTTTTCTCTCTTAAAGCTTTCTGCAATGTCAATCATGTATTTTCCTTCTTCGAGTTTGTAGACTAAAGGATTCTTTTTATTGAATAGGTTTACTAAATCAATCTCAAACTTTCCTGGTTCGACAATGTTAATTGATTCGATGTCAAGAACTACTGGTGTGGTTCTGTCTACTTCGTGACCAATCATATCATAGACGTCTTCTTCTATCTTTTGTTTATCTTTATCTGTTAAATCTTTAGCAATCTCTTTAGCTTTTTCTAGTTTGCTTTTTTTAACAAAAAAGAATAATCTTGCTCCACAACTACATCCTTTCAGGATTTCCTCTGCTCCATCGTCATAGAATGTACCGCATCTAACACATTGGTGTGGCATTATTTATTTTTTCCTCTTTTTTTCTTTTTAGATTTTACTCTTAGTGCGCCACCTTGAGTAAATAGTTGAACTTTTTCAGGATCTTGTTTAATCTCTTTTACAATTGATGCTGGACCAATTATAGTCATTCCTCTTCTATCTCCGAGTAACATATTTATAAAATTGTTTTTGAACTTTTGAGCTATTGCGTCAGCACCTTTTTGATTTGGATCGATTGTTCCTAGTTCAATACCTTTAAAATCATCATCAATCATTTCCATAGTTTTCATAATCAAGTTAGCTTCTTCTTGTTTTCTTAATCTGCCTTCCAACATGATGATCTTATTCTGTTTTGCAAGTCTAACTAGTTTGTTGACTCTTTCATTTGAGTCAAGATGTTCTATTTCATTATATGGCATAAATTGTAGTGTTAGGTCCATTTTAACCAGCTATTGCAAACAGAGCTTCGTAAAACTCATCTATGTTATTCCCATGTTTAGCAGATATTGATACAATATCATATTGTGGGAATGCCGCTTCTATCTTCTTAACATCTGACTTTTTTAAATCTATCTTATTAGCCACGAGTAGTACCGGAATATTTCTTGCTTGTAAATTCCCTATAATGGTAATATTAACTTGGGAATATGGGTCTAATGTAGAATCAAGTACAACTACAACAACGTCCATCTCATCTAACCATTTGATTGAGTCAATGACTCCTTTTGTTGCTTCTTTTGCTCTTTTCTTTGCATCAGTTACTTTCATGCCATGTTTTAAGAAGTCTTCATAATCTATCTTTGTTGCGATTCCTGGAGTGTCAACAAGATTGAATGATAATTCTTTGTTATCTTTTTTTATGTTGATCTGTTCTTTTATTTGAATTTCTCTAGTTTCGTGGGCAATATTAGATGCTTCACCCATCTCTTCACCAAGCCAGTCTTTACAGATTCTATTAGCAAGAGTGGTTTTTCCTCCATTCGGAGGCCCGTATAGTCCCATCTTTATATGCTTCTTTCTCTTGAATATATCTCTAAATACTTTTTGTATAAACGATTGGAAAAATTTTATCATTTTGTTGTGATTTCAAGTACTGCCGAGATTTATATAGTTTTCGTATAAAATCGAATATTTTATATAGATAAATTGTTAGAAAATTATTAATGGTTAAATATCTCAACCAACTGGTAAAGAAAAGAATACTAGAAGTTCTGGACCAATCTATTAAAGCAATTAAGAAGAATGATGTTATGAAATTAAGAGATTTGAGTAATTATACTATTCATTCAGCTTCTTTATCTCAAGATAGTGAGAGTATTTTAACGGCAGTTATTGTTTATGCTTTATTTAAGATAATTGAAAGACATCCTGATTCAGAGCCAGAGATAGTGGATTTGTTAGTTAAAGCTAGGAAACAATTGCTTTATGATAATCTTAAGGAATATAATAAACTTATCAAGAGACTTATGAGGCTTGTTTCAAGAAAAGATAAAAAACTTTCTCTTTATGTTAGAAAGGTTTTAGAGGAATCCAATATAAAGAAAGGGTCTAGGATTTATGAGCATGGTATTTCACTTGCACAAGCTGCAGATATTTTGGGAGTATCACAATGGGAATTAATGAGTTATGTAGGTAAAACAAAGATCCATGATTTTTCATTTGAGGAGATAAAGGTTAAAAATAGAATTGATTATGCAAGGAAGGTGTTTAATCTTGGGTAGATCACTTATTTTTGATACTGGACCTTTAATTAGTTTGACTGTCAATAATTTATTGTGGGTTCTGGACGGATTAAAGAAGAAATTCAAAGGAGATTTTTTTATTACGCCCGGTGTTTATGCAGAATTAATTGAGAGACCTTTTGTTTCAAAGAGATTTAAATTGGAGGCGTTACAAGTACTTACATTTATAACAAAAAAGACGTTAACTTTGTACTCTGATGTCAGGGTAAAGGAAGAGACTAAGAAACTTCTTAATTTAGCAAATAGGTGCTTTAAATCAAAAGGAAGTTGGATTAGGATTGTTCATTATGCTGAGATGGAAGTTCTTGCTACTGCTTTGTTAACAGGTGCAGAAACTGTTGTTATAGATGAAAGAACAACTAGACATTTGATTGAGAACCCAGACCTTATTGCAAGGCATATTAGTAAGAAAACTCACTCTGATGTTAAGATAAATGAAAATAATTTGATTGAGTTGAGGAAGAGGTTATCTAAGTTGAGAGTTATTAGGTCTATTGAGTTGGTTACTGTTGCATATGAGTTGGGTTTATTAGATAAATATGTTTTAGCTGGTGAAGAAGTTATTCCAGATTTAAGACATGAAGTTTTAGAAGGAGCTTTATGGGCGGTTAAATTAAATGGTTGTTCTGTAAGTGAGAATGAGATAAAAGATATTGTTAAGATGGAGAGATGATTATTTCTTTCTTTTTGTTGTTTTCTTTTTAGCTTTCTTCTTTGGTTTTTTTGCTTTCTTTTTTGTTGTTTTTCTCTTTGTTATGAATCTTTTCATTGATTTTACTTCAAGTTCAAACTCTTTTTCTTCTTGTTTGATCTCTTTTGTTGTTGGAATGTGTTGTTTTTCTAGCTTTTTTGCTTTTCTTAAAGCAAACCACTTCATTATTCTCCATTTTAGTTTAGTAAACATGAATTAATTTATTGTAGAAGAAGTATTTAAAGGTT
>CAYVNO010000032.1:0-19816 GCA_964452935.1 uncultured Methanosarcinales archaeon
GTCAGATAGTTGCCCGAAATGTCTAACTTTTCATGGAGTTATCGGGCAAAGCCGGTTTTGTGGTTTCTAAAAATTTTTCATATAGTTCTCTTTCTTCTTTTTCTAATTGTTCTGGGTCTCCAAAAGTCTCTAATGTGCTGTAACTTCTTTTAATACATAATATTCCCTGGTATGTGTGTTCAAAACAGTCTGAGAAGAAAGGCATTGGGTGAACTAATAATGATCCATCTTCTTTTAATAAGAAATTAAATGGTTCTTCGTGGTCAGATTCTGGTCTTATTGTTATATATTCTAGATTACTCATATATTAAGGGAATGAGGAGTGATTTTAAAAGTTTACGGCAGCCAAGTCTTTAGGAGTATGCTTTTAATCTTAAAACTAAATCTATAAATTCTGGATCGTCTATGTGGGTTGTGCCTCTTACACTAAATTCCAACACATTCTTCCTTATTTTATCTAAAGAAATAGAAGCCAGTCTAGCAAGTTCTATGATATATTCAATGTTAATGCTTTCTCTTTCATTTCTAATGAGTCTACAGATAGTGCTTTCTGTAGCACCAATAAAAAGTGATAGCTGTCTGTGACTCATGTATTTATTATAAAATAATTTATTTCTCATATTATCATTGAGTTTACAGACGAATTTAGTCTTAATTAGTTTGCTCAAGAATAAATATTCTTTTCTTAGATTTCGATGGAATAAATCTATTCTCCAACATTTATAATAATTTTTCCACCCAGTAAGATAGATCTCCATCGATTTACTAGATTCGCGCTTGAATGTTTTATGTGAAATCTTTTCTAGATCCAACGCATTTTGAATATAGTTTGCTAATTCTACTTCATGTAACCCTAAACAAAATCTCATACTTACAATATAATTTTGTTGGTAGTTCACTGCAATATTGCCTTCCGCTGCAAATATCCCGCGAAGAAAGGCTCTTCTTAAGGTTTTATTTTCAAGAAAGTTGCTTTCTTTAACTTTATTTATTATATTTTCAAAAATTATCCTGAATACCTTTCCGCTAATTTGTATTTCACAACTTTCCTTTTTAGATCTCTGTGTTAGTTGAATTTTAAGTTTCGTTATAGGAATATTTAATGCCCCGCTCCAATCTTTCAAAACTTTTTGCTTAAAATCTTTAAATCTTATTGAGATAGTCATATGATTTAGTGAAATACCAAATACATTCATAAAGAAGTCTAATATGAATTTGTCCATGTCCTCATCTATTGAAGAAAATCCTAAGTGTTTGTCATCCTTGCTTAATTTCCCATCTCCTAAATACATTCCAATTGCTTCCATAAAGAATTTATCTATAATAATTTCTCTAGGAAGAATGAATGGTTTTGGAGAGCTTCCCCTTCCTTTGTTAACATAGTAAACTTTAATTTTACTATTCTCTACATCTTCAATAATCCAGTCTTTTGGAACTAATTTTTTAATATTAATTTTCATGTATAACACCTCCAAACATTTATTATCCTGAGTTTGGAGTATTTTCTAAGAAAAAGACATCTAGTGAATCTACATAATTATTTTTTGAGTCTATTACCAAAAAATATTATTTAGTAGATTTGCGTGTCTTTTCTTTATTTATAAATAATGCCGAACTAAAGTCGACATTATTAGACGCTTGCTATGCAAAGTAGAAAGAACTCATCATATATAAGCTTCACAGCAGCATGTCTAGTGCAAAATGGGGTGTCAGAGAATGGCTGAGAGTGTAGAATTCTGGTGTTTAAGACCAGTGGACAAAGTGTGTCTAGTGCTATGGTAAGAATTTATCTGTGTTTTTTAGTTTTTCTGGTAGATAATTACTCATTACAAAATTTAAACCATATTTTGCCAAACTCTGTTGCTCTGAACGAACTTTCATCTTTGCCATCTGCTTTAATGCTTTTTGCCATTGTTTATAATGATGAACAAAAGGATCGTTTTTCAATGCATCCTTTATCCTTTTATAGTCAATATCTTTAAGAGGGTGTGTAGGTAGTTTATAATCAACTACATCTTGTGGAGTTATACCTAGATATTTTGCGTGTGGAACACAAAAAAATTCATTAATATGTGCTGCATTACCTGAACCAACTTTGAGTGTTCGATATATATTCATATGACCATATGGGTCATTATCACAAAATACATAAACAGGAAGTTTCTTTTCATCTGAGAGTCTTCTAATGAATCTTCTGCATGCTCTTGTTGGAACTCCTCCCATTGAAATTAAAATACAATTAGCTTTTTTCCAGTAGTTGTGTTTTACTAATCTCTGGAACATACCTGCTGTTTCTATTGCTAAGATGAATTTAGCTTGTGTTTCAAATTTAAGGTGTTCTACATTGATTGGGATTGAGTAAGCACCAGAACCAAATTTAGTACAATCAATTCTTAATGCTTTGCCTGTGTCTTGATCTTTGTCTATAACAATTAGTTTTCCTGCAATGTCTCCTCCTTTTTCTTCTGGGATGAAGCCAATCTGTTCTCTGTTTACCATTAATGTTGCTTCAATATCATCCATAACATTGTCAGATTCTGGTTGTTCTTTGAATTTAGCATCTCCCCAGTTTTTAGAAACATAGTATGCTTCTCTTTTTGTTGCGATATCGTTTGTTTTGATTAGTTCTTTAGATAAACCCATCATTCTTAGGCTTTGTGCAAATGTTTTAACTGTTGAAGCTGTTAATGTTCTCTCTTTTTCTTTGCCTAATAGTTGGAAATAACCATGTTTTTCATCATATTTTACGTTTTGTAGAGATCTGATTGGAGAAGTTAGTTTAGGATTCTTCTTTTTTAGGATACTTTTGTAGATTCCTTCTGATAATTTTTTTATTTGTTTTATTACATCTGCCATGTATATCATACCTTTTTAGTTAATGATTCTTGAACTTCCTCTTTTTTTTCATCCTTACCTATTTTTGCGAATTCTTTATCGAATTCTGTGTTTTTAGTTGGATCGAATTTTATATCCTCTAATTTTCCTCTTTTTTTCTCTAATAATTGCTTTAGTTCGAACTCAATCTTTAGTTTATCATGATCTTTTAGTTCTAAAAGTTCTTTTAGTGCTTCTGCAACATGAGGGATATACTTTTCAATATGAGAACGTTTTTTCAGTTCGTCTCCAACTCTTCTCTTTTTCATTACGTATGATGCTAATTTTCTTCCGCATTCTTGTATTGCGAGTCTAATCTCTTTCATTATTTCAGGATAGTGTGCAATTGCTTCTTTAGATTCTGAAGTGAATGGTACCCAGACTGAGGCGATGTGAATAACTACGCTGCATGGTCCTACAGGTAATGCGTTTTGTGATTGTGATAATCCGTAAGGTCTCCAATTTGTTGAGACTGCTGCTTTTGTTGATGCACAACCACCTTGTTGGAATAATAAAGGTACACGGTTAGCATATCTTAGTAAATTAATTGTTTTATCTCCTGCTTGTTCTCCTCCGTATGCTACTGCTGCTTCAACTACAAAAGGGTTTCCTCTGTAAACATTTGGTGGACGAGTTGCAGCTGCATAGAATTCTGCATTTACCTCTTTTTTTAATCCTTTTTCTAGTAGTTCTGCACCAATTGGTGCGATACAGTCTGTAGGTGGAGAAATTATTTTTGTTTTTTTAATTGATTCTATAATTTTTTCAACTTGTTCTCTTCCAATCTTTTTTGGTTTTGTGTTTGGTAGTAGTGCTGCGTTTTCACATATTATTTTTGCTGTTTGTGCACTTACTCTTGAGAATTCTGTTGTTAGGAATTGTTGTAATGATTTTGCTTTTGTTAATTTAATCATATCTATTAAGTATCCTAGTTCAACTCCGTAAGGATGTGGCTTGATTTCTTTTGTTTTTGGAGGGAGTTTATCTGAAACTCTTGCAAAGATTATTTGTTCTGCTTTTGGGTTTGTGTATATAAGAGTTGCATGTGGATTTGTGATGGCTGTTTGTTTTAGATATTGATCTACTGATTGGGAACCTTTTTGATATGAACCTTCTATGTCTATCTCTATTCTTGTTCCTTGTTCATTCTCCCAGTCCATTGTTGCTTCTTTAACTATTTCTGGGGCATTCTTTTTTGTGTCTAGATGTAGCTCATAATAATGACCTGGAGAGTCTTTGTGAATTTTTGAGATGATTTTAGCTGGTCTTCCTGTTGTTAGCTGTGCATACATAACAGCTGCAGAGATTCCAATACCTTGTTGTCCTCTGGATTGTGATAGTTTATGGAATTTTGAACCGTATAAGAGTTTTGCGAATATCTTTGGGATTTGTTTTTTAACAATACCTGGGCCGTTGTCTTCTATTATTATTCTGAACCTGTCGTTTTCCATATCAATTATTTCTACTGAGATTTCTGGGAGAATTCCTGCTTCTTCGCATGCATCTAACGAGTTATCAACTGCTTCTTTGATTGTTGTCATTAGAGCTTTTCTTTTATTGTCGAATCCTAATAAATGTCTGTTCTTAGCGAAGAATTCAGCTACACCTATCTCTCTTTGTTTTTCAGCTAGTGTGTGAGCTACTGGTTTTCTTTTAGTTTTTGTGTTTGAAAGTGTGGTTTGTGCCATTTTCTCTGTAAATGTTAGAAAATAAGTGGTTTATATGTTTTTTGGAAGGAATTGGGTGGGAAAATTTTAAAATTAGTATAGATTTCCTTTAAATATGGGGTATAGATTAGGTTTAGAATTACTTGAAAAAGTGTTAGGTTCTAGAGTAGTTAATGGTCTTGTGGGTGTTAGAAGAGGCGATAGATCATATCAAAGTGTTCAACCTGGTGGCTTAGAGGTTAGTTTAGATTATGATGATATTGAAAGGAAGATGAGGGATGGAGAAGCTTTTGTGCCTGTTCAATCGATAGGTGATTTAGAAGCAGGAAAGATTGTTATTAAGTATAATGAAAGTATGTATCAGATAGAAAAAGTTGGTGAACATGGAAATTGTGAAATGTTAGATGAGTTAGCACAAGATATGTCACATGGTAGAGCTCCTTATGGATTTAGAGCAGTTAATGAAGGACACATAGTTGCAGAAAGAGGTGGGAAGTCTAGGTTTGTTATTGATAGACAAGATAAGAGATGTTGGGTTGAAGAAGAGATGCATGATTTATATATTCTTACTGATGATAAATTAATAGGAAAAGTAAATGCAGTTTATGATGGAGTTAGAAAAAGGTATAAAGAAACAGGTAGAAAAGATTGTTTGAGATTAGTTGGTTAGATCTAGTAGCTCTTTTTCCATATCTTGAAAGCGTTTTTCTGCCATTTCTATTGATTTTAGTTTTTCTTCACTCTTTGCTCTGGCTTTTCCATCTTTGAATCTTTCTTTTAATGTCATTCCTTCTTCATGGAAGAATAAACAGTCTGCATATGCTACAATCTTGTTTTCTATAGTTGTTGGTAGGAATTCCTTGTTTTCTTTTCCTCTGAGAATTGATATCTCATACATTGTTCCATGCATTACAATATCTTCAATTTCGTTGAGTCCTTCTTTTTTTAGGATATTTACTGAGTTTATTTCATGATCTCCTTCTGTTTCTCTGCCAATATCATGCAAAAGTGCGGCAATCTTTACTTTTTCAGGGTTGAGATTTAGTTCTGTATGGTGTTGTTTTATTTTTTTAGCTAGTTTGTAGGCTGCTTCTGCTACTCCGATTGAATGTTTGATTCTTTTCTCTTTTTTTATGTATTTTTTTAATAGTTCTAATGCTTGTTCTTCTGATATCATAGAAGATATGTTGGTTAAGTTATATATAAAATTGATTTTTCGCAATAATGTAGGGGTAAACTTAATTGTGTGTTTGCTTAAAAATCGAAAAGTTTATATAATATTAGCAATAATGTAGGGGTAAGAATGTAGATTTAGTTAGATAATAACGTCGATAATAACTATTTGGATAAATTAGTCCATAATTCCAATATAGAAAAACACAGTTATGTAGTAAAAATGTTTAAGCGTGAAAAATTGATTAATGGGAACAATTATACATATTTAGAACATAGTTTTAGAGTTGGAGATAGTGTTAAGAAGGTATCTTTTTATGTGTCAAAAACTGGAAATTTGAAGGATTTTGATATTTTGAATAAAGATTCATTAAAGAAAGTTGTTGAGTGTAGGTTTGGTTACATAAAAAAAGAACAAAAATATTCTAAATTTTTTAAATACAGTAATCAGATAAGAAAGATTGAAGAAAAAAAAGTGCAATTTCAGGTTTTATCTAAATTGTTGAATAAAGAACAAAAAAAGGAGATACTTAATGAGTTTCTTAGAACATTTTTAGTCAATAGTATGGCAATGGAAGGAGGAACAATTAGCTATGATATTGCAAAAGCCATTGATGAAAAGAAGAAATTTAGATTTAAGAACATAAATGAGTTAGATGTTCCATTGTATTTACAATTAAAAGATACATACTCTAAACTTCAAAAGATTCAATTAAGATATCCCAAGCAGATAAGGGATCTTCATAAAATGATTTATAACAATATTTATCATTTTGCAGGAAAGTTTAGAGATAAAAAAGTTACTTTTGGGGACATTACTAATTTAGCTGTTACCTCAGAGCCTGTTGAAGTTATCAATGACTACAGGAATGCATTAAAAAATTTTTACAAGAATAAAGGAAAAATGTATGATTTTGAGAGAGTTATTGAGTTTCACAAAGATTTTCAAAGAGTTCATGGATTTGAAGATGGCAATAGTAGGCTGGGCAGATTAATTATGATGGATCAGTTTATGAAGTTAGGATATCCTCCTCCTTTGATTAGAGGTACACAATCAAAAGCATATAGATTATCATTAGCAAGAGCAATTAACCAGAGGAACAATACATCTTTGTTAAAGTTGTTTTATGAGGCTTATAAAAGAACTTTTGATAAGTTTTGGTTGCCTGCTTTAGAAGAGAGAATAAAAGCAGATTGTTTTGATAGGTTACTGAAAAAAACAAGAAAGTTTGCAAAGAAAAAAGGAATAAAACCAAAAGATGTTGAGAAGGTTAGAGGGAATAAATCACAATAATGTAGGGGCAATCACATAGGTGTTCCTAGTTCTTGCATTTTGAGATCTCTTCTTTTCTTTTCTAAGAATTTGTAGACAGATGCGTGTGGTGAGCCTTGTAGTAATGATTCGATTGCTCTTCTTGCTATTGATACGTTTTCACCTTGGCCGATGATTGCTGCTGTTTTTCCGTAAACACAGATATCTGTCTCTGTCATTTGTTCGATGTATTTCCTTGATTTGCCTTCTTTTCCTATGATTCTGCCTTTTAGTCTTTCTAGGTGATTAGCTTTTCCTTTAGAATACTCAGAAATGTCTATGAGTTCGAATAGATAGTCTTGTTTTAGTAATGTCATAGCAACTTCTGGGTTGAATCCTCTGCCAATTGCTTTAATTATATCTCTAGTTATGTAAAGCATAAGGGGATCAGTACCTTCTACTTGTACTTCTCCTTCTTTTGAGTCAATTGTTAGCTTAGATTTGGTAGCTTCTTCTATCTCTTTCTTTATTTTACCTGATTTTCCTATTAATACAGCTACTCGCTCATGTGGAACTTTGATTTCGTATGAAAACTCTGCCATAGAATGAGGATTTGATTAGGGGTTTTTAAAGGTTTTGGGTTAGTTTAGAAGTTCCAACATTGCAGTTCTAGTTCTGTGTGTCTCTAAAACTTATTATTCAGCTTCTTTAAATCCATCAGGATGATTTCTTCGATTAACTGTTGGAATGCTTTATCATCTCTTTTTGTTGATCTTTTTGTTAGATCTAGGTATAAATCAAAGTATCCTACTGGTAGATCTAGAATGGGAATATCATGACTTCTAAGAATATGCAGCATCAAAAGTCTTGAAGTTCTACTGTTTCCATCAATAAATGGGTGGATTCTTTGAAATTCGTTGTGGAAGTAAGAAGCAAAAGCTATGATTTCTTTAGTACTTCTTTTTTCTTTTTCAGATTCTTCATATTTCTTCATTAGATCATCCAGTTTTTTTGATACTAATCCCCATTCACAAGTTTTGAAACTAGGGTTATTTTTTATTCTAACATTTTGTTTTCTTATTTCCCCTGCACCATGAATATGACTCATTGCAAGAAAATGGTATTCTAATATTAGGTCTAGATTTAATTTCTTTTTTTTATTAGTATTAATAAGCATTAAGTCTACACTTTTCTTGTAATTAGTAACTTCTTGTATATGTATTGCTTTGTATTGTGAGATTTCTTCTCCACCCAATATCTTTTGTGTATCTGGTAAGGTTATTGGGTTTCCTTCTAAACTTAGACTAGTATGAATAAAAAATATTTCATCTCTCTGTTCAGTTTTGTTTAGGGCAGTATAATGGATTTCTAGATTTTGTTTGTATTTGGTTAATTCTTTTTTTATTTCTTTAATAAAATTTTTTGGTTTGGCTTTGTAAAATTTTTTATTTTTTTTAAAGAAAGTGAGCAATGCAATTATAAAGTGGTGTTTTAACAGTTTACACCTTAATGGTTTTCGTGATTCAATCAATAAAAAACCCCATTTGAATAAAGCGTCAGTGTAAAATTTGTATGTTCTAGGATTTAGATTTGTGTTGTTTATTGTAAAAAATTCTTTTTTTGAAACTTTTTCAAGAAATTTTAACATTTTGTCTTTGAATAGAATGTTATAATTCATGCTATGTTTAATGCAGAAAGCTATAAGATTAAAGAGATCTTGGGATTTTTTATTAACAATTATTTTTACATTACCTTTTCTTTTTACGTATCCTTCTCTTTCTAAGCTAACAACCTGATTATGAACTGTTTTATAGTCTTGTTTGTTTAGTAATTCAGCTATTTCATTTATCCGGATTTCTCCTTTTTTTGCGATTATATAAAAAACATCATATTTTGTTACCATATTGTTTGGGTGTTTCTGATCTATATAAATCTTTCTATTTTGTATTTAGAATGGATAAAATGTCCATTTGGAGTGCAATATGTATTGTGTTCTATTTGTATATTGTATTTGTAATGGATAAAATGTCCATTGTAAGTGCAAAATATTGGTAGGGGGATAACTTTATATATGATATTATCAAAAATTAATAGGTGTGATCAATCCGCTATGTGGATTAAGGAGGCGATTAATATGAAAAAGATAATGCTAGGAATTCTGATTATGTTATGTATGATATTTGTTATGGGACAAACCTGTAGTTTTGGTGAAGTTGGTGTTGAAGATTGTGATGATGGAGAAGATAATGACTTAGATGGATATGTAGATTGTGAAGATGATGATTGTGAGTGTGATGAAGAAGTAGTTGATGGTGGTGTTGATTTAGCAACGTGTGTACCTAGTGAACCATCAGCAGTTTATAATTTAGAAGATTTTCCAGATATGTTTGATGAAAGTGGAGCATATGCTGGATATTTAGTTGTTGCTGATGCAGCAGAGTCTTCATATGAATCAGAAGCAATTTCCATCATGGTAAGGGCTTTGGAGAGTAATGGATTGACGGTGGATTCTAATGCAAATAAATCCGATAATGAGGTCGATGATGTTAATGATAAAAATATTATAACTGTAGGAGATGTTTGCACTAACACTGTTCTTCAAAAAATATTATGTTATGATGCAACTACTTGTGAAGATGCGTTAACTGATTTAGGAGTTCTTGTAGGGCAGGCATATATTGGGTTGTTAGAAACAGATCAAGGTTTCCATCATCTTGTTTTGGTTGGAGGAAGTCCAGCAGATATAAGATATGCTTCCGATATAATGGCAGAACATGAATGTTATGATTTAGATGAATCAGAAGTTGTAGCAACAACTGTTTCTGCAAGTAGTTTGAGTGTAGGTAATGATGTATGTCCAGGAGAAGAGTATTTTATGTTTGAGTTGGGAACTGGGGAATCACTTACTGAGGTTCAAGAAGAAATAAGTAGTACTGAATTGCCAACATTTCTTGATGATGAAACTTACAGATCAAATAATGGAACAGTTTATACTTGTACACAGACTCTAAATTTTCCATACTTTTATACAAATGAGTTAAGTGTTGAGCATCCTGATCAAGATTCTTCAGAGTATTACTTTACATTGTATAATACACATTCAACATGGGTTTATACAATATTTTTTGATCCATATTTAGATGTATCCTATATTGACAACATTTTTGGGACTGAATTAGAAATCCAAAACAATAAGTATACTATAATTGATGTTAATAAAAATAATGATAGTGCGTTAACAGACATGACACTCATGAGTGGAACACAGACATGGATATCTCAAAGTGAAGTTATTACAAGAACTTTTGATGGTGTTGACCATACAATTGAATTGATTGAGGTTAGTGAAGATGAATTGTCTTGTAATCTTTATGTTGATGGAAGTGAAACATTGATTGATGTTGGAGATATTCAGAATGTGAATGGAATTAATGTAGGAGTATTAGATGCTCAGATTCCTGATCAAGATCAAGATGTGTGTATGTTTATTATAGGGAACAAATACACATTCATATCGCAGGAGTCAGATGAATCCAATGTTGTTAAGGTAAACGATGAAACCGTTTCAGGTACAACTGCAGGAATGGGATTGTTTACTAATAACGCTATTGCAAATTATTCAAAGGTCGATCGGATTTTAATATATTTTACTCCTGAAGAAGATGTTGTTATGAGTCCAGGAGATGAATATATTTTCCCTGTTTTTGGAAGTCTGAAGTATGTCTTTGGAGGATATAGTGAAATAGATGGCAAAGGTAAAGTTTATGTGGCGGATTCTACTGCAGTAACAACTGTGTTAGATGATGGAACAACAGGGATAGAATAAATTAACTAATTATCTTTTCTTTTATTTCTTTCTTATCCAAATTTAGATCAAGTTTTTTAGCAAATTTAACTATATTTTTAATGTCTCTTTCTAAGAGAGGTATTGAGTTTGGGTTCTTTGTTGTGGTTCCTTGTGAGAAGTCTATGAAAACAGGATTGTCTTTGTGATTGAGAATATTGAATTCTGAGAGATCTGCGTGGACTAAATTTGCTTTTTGATATAGTTGTTTCATGTATTTGATTATTTTATCCATGTATTTTTCTGGGTCTTTTGGGTATAGATCTTTTAATGGTGGAGATACTAATTTTTTATTACCAATATATTCCATGACAATAACATGATCTTTGCAAACATAAGGTGTTGGAACTTTGACGTTTGCTTCTCTTGCTTTCAATAGGTTTCTGTATTCTCTTTGTGCCCAGGAGAAGATAACTTGTCTTCTTTGTTTCTTTAGTCTTTGGTATCTTGGATCTGCTTTAATGTAGTCAAACATTTTATTGAAATTACATGATTCTAATCTGTAGATTTTTACTATAACTAAAGATTTATCTTTTTTTACTGCAGAAAATATATTTGCCTCTTTGCCAATTGATATTGGGCTTTTTAGTTCATCGAAATAACCTTGCGAGGATAGTTTGAATAGTCTTCTATTTGTGTAGTTATCAAATACGTTTCCCATTACTTTCCATTCTTCTTTTCTTATTTTTTTAGGCATAATAGAGAAATATGTGTAAGAGTTAATAAAGGTTTGGGATAAAATATATAATACCCACTCAATTACCTTTTGATATGAAAAGAGAGGATTATAATAAACTAGTTAGAGATAGAATACCTGAATACCTTATAACACAAGGTTGGACTCCGCATTATAGAGAGATTGATGGGAGTGAGTTAGAAGATGCGTTATGGGAAAAGTTAGATGAGGAGATGGCTGAGGCGTTTGAAGATCCTATTGCAAAGGAGTTTGCAGATATTGCTGAGGTTGTGTATGCGATTGCTGATTTTTATAGGATAGATGTTGGTAAGCCCTATACTCCAATGATTATGGAAGAAGATCTTGGAGAAGAATTATGGGAAGAATTAGGTGATGTTGCTGGTTTGTTAAGAGAGGAAAGAGAAGATCCAGAAAGATACATATCTGTTTTGAATACTGTCTTTCATTTGAGTGCATCCTATGGTGCTGATCCTATCACGTTAGAGAGGACACGTTTGGAAAGACTAGAAGAGAGAGGAGCTTTTTCTGAAGGGATATTCTTAGAGTATCAAACGAGAGAGGAGTAACATTTATAATATTGTTATGTTCTAAAATATCCATGCATCAAATATTAAGATATTTTTTGATATTAGTTATTCCTGTAGTTATTATTCTTAGCTTTCTTAATATCCTCATATATGATAGTGATTTCTATGCTAAAGAGTTTGAAAAGCTTGATGTGTATGAAGCATACGAGAAAGAGTTTGTAGAAGAAAAGAAGGAAGAGTTGTGGAGTTATTTAAGAGGAGATAGTGATTTAGAGGGTGAGTTTTTTAGTGATAGGGATAAAGCACATATGAAAGATGTTAAAAATATACTAATAAAAGAGAATTTTATCTGTTTTGTGTTGTTGAGTTTAACAATAGCGTTGATCATTATAATATTTATTACAAAAGAGGATGCTTTTAGGGAGTTATCTATTATTTTTATGTCTTCTAGCGGAATAGTTATGTTAATCAGTGTCTTTAGTTTTGTATTCCAAGAGTTATTTGAGAGTGCTTTTGTTATTTTGCATTGGATACTTTTTAATAATGATTTATGGCTATTGGATTCAAATAAAGATAATTTAGTAAACTTATTTCCAGAAATGTTTTTTAGGGATTATATTGCAAAAGTTTTAATCAATTCTTTTATCTTTTCGGTGTGTTTGTTTTTAGTTGGGATAATCGTGTTTTTGCTTCTCAAGAGAAATAAAAATTCTTAGAATGGATAGAGAGGCGCTGAGATGGCATAATTTGAAAAAAAATATTTTGTAGAAACAATCAATCAAATCATATATTTCTTAACATAGATACTCAAAAATAACAATATTTAAATAGGAAGGGGATAATGGAAACTATACAAGATGTTGTGTTGGTCCTCTTGAAGGCACACAATATGTTCTACTACTGTAAGATGAAGATAGTATAGATAGATGTGAGACTAATGAGATGCCCTTATTGCCAGAACACAGATACAAAGGTTGTTGATAAGAGAGATATAGAGGGTTCTGCAGTTATAAGAAGGAGAAGAGAATGCTTGAGTTGTGAGAAAAGATTTACAACATATGAGCGTATTGAGACATCGAATATTGTTGTTGTAAAAAAAGGTGGAAACAGACAAGCGTTTGATAGAGACAAGTTAAAGGCTGGGTTAATAAGAGCGTGTGAGAAAAGGCCCATAAGTGTTGATGATATTGATATATTAGTTACTGAGATTGAAACTGTTGTAAGAAATCAGGAAAGTACTGAAGTAACAAGTAAATTTATTGGGCAACAGGTTATGAAAAGGTTAAGAAAGCTAGATAAGGTTGCTTATATAAGGTTTGCGTCAGTATATCGGGAGTTTGCTGATCTTGAAGAGTTCAAAAATGAGTTAGAAAAGTTAACAAGAAGATAAAAGAAAGAGGTTGAGTTGAAATGAGTGGTGATGAACATAAGAACAGGATATCTTCTGTCAGAAAAAGAGATGGAAGAGTAGTTGAGTTTACAAGGAAGAAAATATTTGATGCAGTTTTCAATGCTGCAAAAGCTGTTGGTGGAACAGATAAAGAGGCTGCAGAAAGATTAGCTGAAAAGGTAATAACTGTTATTGAATTTACGTTTGCTCCTAATGAGATTCCTACTGTTGAACAAGTCCAAGATATTATTGAAAAGGTTTTAATAAAATCAGGTCATGCAAAGACTGCAAAAGCTTTTATTCTTTACAGACAGAAAAGAAATGAGATGAGGGATGCGGAAGCATTTCTTAATAAGGTTACAGACGTTGTAGACGGTTATGTGAGAAAAAGTAATTGGAGAGTAAAAGAGAATAGTAACACAAGTTATGCAATTTCTGGTTTACAGGCACATATTTCTGGAGCGATTATTGCAGAATATACATTAAATAACATATACCCAAAAGAGGTTGCTGATGCACATAGGAATGCAGAATTTCATGTACATGATTTGAGTACAGGTTGTTTTTGTGGTTATTGTGCAGGATGGTCTATTAGGCAACTTTTAGAACTAGGATTTAATGGGGTTTCAGGAAGAGTAGCTGCAAAACCTGCAAAGCATTTGAATGCTGCTTTAGGACAGATAGTAAATTTCTTAGGAACTTTACAAAATGAGTGGGCAGGTGCACAAGCGTTTAATTCATTTGATACATATTTGGCACCATTTGTAAAAAAAGATTCTTTAAGTTATGCAGATGTTAAACAATGTATGCAGGAATTTATTTTTGGAATTAACCAGACTTCTAGGTGGGGAAACCAGGTTCCATTTACAAATTTAACATTTGACTGGACTGTTCCTGAAGATATGAGAGACCAGAATATAGTTTATGGTGGAAAAAGAGTAGAAGGAGACACATATAAAGACTACCAGGCTGAGATAGATATGATAAACAAAGCGTTTATTGAAGTGATGATGGAAGGAGATATGGATGGAAGAATATTTACTTTCCCAATCCCGACATACAACATAACAAAGGATTTCAATTGGGATAGTGAGAATGCAAAATTATTGTTTGAGATGACATCCAAATATGGGTACCCTTATTTCCAGAATTTTATTAATAGTTCGTTGAGTCCTGGAGACGTTAGGAGCATGTGTTGTCGACTACAGTTAGATGTAAGAAAGTTAAGAAATAAAACTGGAGGATTATTTGGATCTGGTGAACAGACAGGAAGTTTAGGTGTTGTTACAATTAATCTTCCAAGGATTGGTTATTTAGCAAAGAGTAAAGAAGAATTTTTTGAAAAGCTTGCTAAGTTGATGGACATTGCAAGAACATCTTTAGAGATAAAAAGAAAAGAAGTTACAAGAAACATGAATAATGGTTTGTTACCTTACACCAAAAGGTATTTAGGAACATTAGCAAACCACTTTTCAACTGTTGGTATCAATGGTATGAATGAGTGTTGCATGAATTTCTTAGGAAAAGATAAAGGAATTGCGACGCCAGATGGAAGACATTTTGCAATTGAAGTTTTAGATTTTATGAGGGAGAAGTTAAAACAATATCAAGAAAAGTCAGGAAATATCTATAATTTAGAAGCAACGCCTGCAGAAGGAACTTCATTTAGGTTAGCAAAACACGATAAGAAATTATATCCAGATATAATTTCGGTTGGCAATGAATTTCCGTATTATACAAATTCGTCACAGTTGCCTGTAGATTATACACATGACATCTTTGAGGCTTTGAAGCATCAGGATGAGTTGCAAACAAAATATTCTGGAGGAACTGTGTTACATGGATTTTTAGGAGAGAAAGTAAGTAGTTGGGAAGCAACAAGGGAATTAGTTAAGAAAATTGCAAATAACTTTAAATTGCCCTATTTTACATTAACTCCCACATTTAGTATATGTCCTGTTCATGGATATGTCAAAGGGGAGCACCATACCTGTCCGCACGACCACAGTGCAGAAGAGTTAGAAGAGTATGGTATAGAGGTTTAGCTTAGTTTGCTCTGCAAACTCAAAATCACAAAGCGATTTTGTGCTAAACGTCGTGGGTCCTCCCCAAAATACAACTGAAGTGTGAAGGAAGCGTCACACTCACTACGTTTGTGTGGATCAGGGCCCGCCCCTAGCAATAGAAATTCAATGAGGAGAGAAAAGAAAGAGGTGTAAATTCGCTGATGCGAATTCCATTTCACCGGAGGCGAAATGAAAATGAAAAAAGTACCATGTGAAGTGTTTAGTAGAGTGGTTGGTTATTTTAGACCAATACATTTTTGGAATGATGGAAAGAAAGAAGAGTTCAAAGATAGGGTTGAGTTTTCAGAACATGCTAGTTTGGAAAGCAAACATGTTTGTTCATGTGAGAATGCTGAGATAATGAGTGAGGCAACTGTTTAAGATGAAATATATTTTATTTACAACACCTATGTGCCCAAATTGTCCACCTATGAAAGAGTTTGTTAAGGATTTAGATGTTGAGATGGTTGATGCATCAACACCTGAAGGGTTAGAGAAAGCTCAGAAGATGAATGTATCAAGTGTTCCTACACTTATTGCAATGGATGGTGATGAAGAGAAAGGAAGGGGACATACTGTTGAAGAAGTTAAAAACCTAGTAAAATGATCCACATAAAGGGATTGCAGAAGATTTCCCTAAACAATTTTGTAGATAAACCTTGTTGTGTGGTTTTTCTAGGTGGATGTAACTTCAGATGTCCTTATTGTTTTAATCCTGAACTTGTTTTTAATAAAAAAGAGGATGAAATAACAGAGGACAAATTTTTTTCTTTTTTAGATTCTAGAAAAGGTTTATTAGATGGGGTTTGTATAACTGGTGGTGAACCTACTTTATCAAAAGGGTTGGTTGAGTTTATTTCTAAGATTAAAGAGAAAGGTTTTTTAGTTAAATTAGATACAAATGGGAGTAATTCTTCTGTTGTTAAAGAGTTGATTAGTAATAAATTAGTAGATTATATTGCAATGGATATAAAAGGTCCTTTGGAAAGATATAGTGAGATTTGTGGAGTGAAAGTTGATGTTGAAGAGATTAAGAAGAGTGTTTTGTTATTGCAAAAGTTTGGGAATTTTGAGTTTAGGACGACTGTTTTGCCTGATTTGTTGGGTGAAAAAGATTTCTTAGAGATTGGAGAATGGTTAAAGGGTTCAAAAAGATATTATTTGCAGCAGTTTAAAATAGATGAGCACATTGATAATAGTTTTAAGAATAAAAAAAGTTATAGTGATGATGAGTTGTATAAATTTAGAGATTTGTTAAAAGATTTCTTTGATTGTGTTGAAGTTAGGGGAACATAATGTTTAGCAAAGCTAAACATTGAGGATCCTCCCCACTATCACTTTACAGTTTACGTGTCCCACCCCGACTGATATTCTTTTATTACCAGAACTAGTTTGTGCTGAATGTAGTTATTCTTCTTCTTTCTTTTCATCGTCACAGATTCCGAATAGGTCGCATGTTTCGTCTTCTGATTCTTTTTTCTTTTTTTCTTCTTTTTCCATGGAAAAGGTTAGAATGGATTAGTTTATATAGTTTTAGATTTTTTCTAAGACTCTTAGGAAGGTTTCTCTGATTTGACGATACTCTGCAATTGGTTCTTTGGCAGTGTAAGGAGGATCATAATTTGAGAAATAATTAAAATATAATGCTCCTTCTTGACCTTGATCTCCAAAATCTACATGTAATTTAATCCTGTGATGACCAGTAAAGAATAAAGGAGAATTAAGTAATCTAATTAATTCATACATATCAATTTCTTCTTGTTCATATCTTTTCATGTGATGAATTTCTTCTGCCATAACAATACCAAATTCAGGTTCTTCCCTGGGATTTACATCTTTTTCTATTTCTTCGGCTACTTTAACTAAATCATCAACAGAACCACGAACTCTTATTGTCTTACTTTGATCTTCTATTGAGTATTGAATGTTTTTGTGTTGTTGGTATGTCATTTTTTTTCTTTAAATCAAGTTTCTTGTATATAATCACTGCTACAATTATTGCAATCCCTAGAATTAGTGAAGATAAAACATAGCTATTTTGATGGATTACAGGATGATCATGGCATTTGAAATCAGAACCACAGTATCTGTTCTGGTTGCATTGGCCATCGTCATGACATTCTCTGCCAATTAATTCAAAGAATTCCCAAGCTATGAATAGAACTGCTATGATTAAGATTATAATAGCTATAATTCCTGCTTTCTTGTTCATGTTTACCCCCAAAGAGAGTAATGAAGTGTTATTTTTAAAGGTTTTGAGCCATATTTATAAATGAATTATTATTTTTGTATTTTGGTAATTTACTACTTAATGAAACAAAAGATTTATATATTTCATATTAGCTGATTTATATATATATCATTGAGGTGGAGTAATATGAAAAAAGAAGGTGTATTTATAATTCTATTATTAACAATATTGATGGTTTCTTTTATAGCAGTGTATGCTGGACCAGGTCCACCGCCTGCTCTTGCACCTACAGTGTGGGTTGAGGCACGAGCAAGTAATAATAATGATGGGGTAGTTAATACAACTCAACCTACCGGCACCCCAATTATTTCATGTAATTTATCTATTGGTGGTGCAAATTTTACCACAGATCCTGTTGCATCTGGTCAATATGTAGTTATTGGTGATAGTGGCAATGATAAGATGCATTTTATCAATACTAGTGATTGTTCTTTAATCAGCTCGTATATTATTGGAACAGATGTTTTTTCTACACCTGCCATATATAAGAATTTGGCAATCTTTGGTGCAGATAATGGGAAAATAATGGCTGTTGATTATACTACAACACCAAATCCGACATCTGCATGGAATTATACCACTGGAGAGGCTGTTAGATCTCCTCCGACAATAGATGCTGCTATTGGAAGAGTATTTGTTGGTTCAAATGATAATAAGTTTTACTGTATTAATACTACAAATGGTCAGATGTTATGGAATTTTACTACAGGCAATGATATATCAACAAAGGCTTTTTATACAAGTTCAGGCCCTGGCGGGCCGTCAGTTATGTTTGGTTCAAATGATAAAAAAGCATATTTCCTATATGCAATTAATGGATCAAATTTAAGACCAGCAATTGGTTTTGGTTCGAAAATAAAGGGTGCGTTTGCTGTTAATCAAGGAAAATTAGTGATCAGAGAAGGGGTCTTTCTTCATGCATTAGATATGTCCGGTGGTTTTGTTGAGATATGGAATTTTACAGACAATACTCCTGTTGTAGGTTCTCCTGCTATCCACCTAAACCAAGTCGTAATTGGAACTGGTAAAAAGAATCTATATTCTATGAACATTGCTAATGGTGCTTCTATATGGACTGCAACACCTAATGTTAAATTAAAATCACCTGCTGCAACAACCAATGGTGCAACATTTTTTGTGAGTGCTATTGATAGTAAGATGGTTATTGCTTATGATAGTACAGGGGGAGAACTCTGGAATATGTCTTTATTAAATAATCCAGATAGTTCAAGTTTCATTGTACATCAGGGAGCTTTGTTTATTGGAGATGAGGGAGGGGTACTCTATAAGCTTGAAGATGAACCATGTACAACTCCTACTGATGATTTATTGATAACTGAAGATACAACTATTTGTACTGGTACACATAATCTTATTGATACATCATTAGACGGTATTTTGAAGACTGGTGCAAAAGATATTGTAATAACTTGTCAAGATAAGACAAATCTTGTTGGGCAGGATGGTGTCAAAGATATTGCTATAAATATATCTCATGATAATGTAACTGTTTCTGGTTGTGATTTTCAGTTTTTTAGTAGTGCTATTGATAATAGACATAAGTAGAAGTTCTATGGTGAATTTAACAAGTAACACTTTTGGTGCTTCAGCAGTATATTTAAGAGGGAATAATCATGTTATTACTAATAACATTATTAATACTGCATTCTTTTTAGGAGACAATATTCAAGGATGTAATGATACACTTATGCAATCTAATACTTTTGCTCCAGGTAATCTGAATATTAATGCTCCTTCAATATCTAAAGCTAGTAATCTTACAATTAGGAGTAATACATTTACTTCATCATCGTTCGATGTGGTAGTTGTTAGTAATGCGCAGAACTCATTTATTGCACACAATAATATAAAATCAAATGATAACTCTGCACCACTTACTTTAGCTGATACAACTTCTGGTTTTACTATTTATAACAATAATTTTACATCCAATAAGAATGTTGTTGATAATGGTACAAATAATAAATGGAATTTTACGTATGAAAAATCAAAAAATAAAATTAATGGAAATTATACTGGAGGTAACTATTATTCAACATATACTGGATTAGATG
>CAYVNO010000033.1:0-18543 GCA_964452935.1 uncultured Methanosarcinales archaeon
TGCTTTTGTGATGGCAGCGGTTTCTCCTGTTATTTCTTCAATCTCTTTTAGTTGTTCATCTGTGAATGTTCTTGAGAATGTGTTTGGTTTTGTTGTGTCTTTTGTTGTTAGTCCTGTGAATTCTTCTGTTGTTTCAATTTTAACTTCTGGTTCTTCTGTTGTTTGTTCTTGTTCTTTTTTTGCTTTTTGTGCAACATCTGAGTCTTCTGCTGCTTCTGTAGTTGTTTTTGGTTCTGTTTCTTCAGTTGGTTGTGTTTCATCTTCTGGCTTGGTCTCTTCTAATATTTCTAATTCAGTTGATACTTCATTGACATAATTAATCAAACTATCAAAAGATACTGTTAATGTTGTTCCATCTTCTCTTGTTAGGACAACTCCATTTTCTTGTGTTTTACTTGCTCCCCCTACTTTGTAGGATTCTTCATTGTAGTTTATTGAATCTCCTAGAAGACCTTCTTTAGATAGTTCTAAGTCAATATCTACTTTAGTTGTTGGTTCTACAGTTGGTTCATCTACTTTAGATTCTGTGGTTTCAGTAGTTGGTGTTGGTTCAGTTACTTCTGGTTCTGTAGTTATTTCTGTTCCTTCTATTATCCCAATTATGGCTGCTTGAACTTGAGCTTTGTCTACATTTGGTAGGGCACAACTTACTGAACCCTTGTTACATTTAACTTCTTCTACACCTAATCTTTGTTTTAAGATTTCTTCTACTTGTTCATGATTCTCTTCTATACCTAATGCTGCTAGTTGTTCGTCAGATAAATAAACATCTATTCCTTCATCGGTTTCAGTGATTGCTTCATTTAGTATTGGTTCATATAATTTTCTCATTCCTTCTGTAGATAAAACACCGGTGTCTCTTGCTACGGAAATTGCGTCTATATCTCTTCCTTCATTGGCTAGTGTGTTTATTAACTCAACGACTGAGTTTTGATATACTTCTTGAGGAGTTTCAAGGAAGTATCTACCAATTGGAATTGATGAAGCCAATGGAACTGCTATAAATGCTAATGGGATTAATACAGGCAGTCCTGCTATGATTGAAGCTATAGCCCCTAATGATCCTGCTGTAGCCAATGCTATTCCCACTCCTGCTGCAACTCTTCCTTCTGGTCTTCTTTCCAGTCCGTCGCTCATATCTAAATAATCATTAACTGCGTCTCTAGCTTCTGTAACTTCTTCTGATTCATCTTCAAGTGGGTTTATTTTTACAGCTTTTCTCCCGTCGAAAGTTTTTGTTTCTGAGTCAAATGGTGTTAGTTCTGGATCTGGAGTTGTTGGGGTTGGTGGTGTAGTAGGTGGTGGTGTGTCATCTGGATCTTCTGGCGTATCATCAGGAGTGTCTTCTGGTTGGTATTTATTAAATTCTGCCACCATCTTCATTGCTTCATCTTCATTATGTGTTTCAGCAGACATTGCAGCGAATACAGCTTGCTGCATTTTAGCTGTTCCTTGTTGTATATCTCCTTCTTCGGCTAGTTTCTTCCCTTCTTCGAATAATTCATCTATCTTTTCTTTCATATTATCTTTTTGTTTTTGTTCAAGGAAGGTGTTGTAACCTTCTAGACCACCTTCTTCAATTGCATCTGTATGTTCTTTGTTTGTTGCTTTTTGTTTATCTGATGTTTCTCTTCTTACATCTCTTAGTTCTTCTGTTGAGGTCATTGCATCTAATTTTGATTCAGTATCTTCTATCCTACTATCTAGTTCTACTTTTAATTCTGTTAGATCTAGATCTTCAAGTGATCCTTCTGAAAAGAATGGTTTTAGTACTTCCGCTTCTAGTTCTCCTTTCATAACTTTTTCTACTAATTCACTCTGTGTTTCAAGGTTTGCTAGCTCTTTTGATCTCTGTTTTACTGCAGGTTCTATCGCAGTGCCAACATATTCCTTTATGAAGTGGTCATCTACTACAACCTGATAATTATCGTCTATAACCCCATACCCCTTTAATAGATCTAGTACCTCGCTTGTAGGTTTATTAGATGATATTGCTGAGGCAATACTTTCTGAGATGTCTCTTCTAATATCACTTTCTGTTGCGAACAGATCTGTATATGGTTGTGTTGATCTAAAGAAGTCTGATACATCCCTACCAAGTATCCTTCTTTCCTTTATTATTCTTTTTACTTCTGCTTCAACAACTCTTGTGTTAACATCATTACTATCAATAGATGACTCGATTGATTCTTTGATTGACCCTGCCACTGTTGTTTGTTTATCTACTGTTACATCTTTATCTCCTACTTTAAATGAAGCAACAGATTCAACTGGTGGCTTTTTGGTGCTTAGGAATGGAGTTGGGTCGCTTTCTACAACAATTGTTCTTTCTCCTTTATCATTTGTGTATGTTATTGCTGGAACTACTGATCCGTCTTCTGTTGTAACTTCAATTGATTCAATATCTTGCATTCCTTGTTTTTGTAATGAGTCTGTTATTTCACCTATTTGTATGTTTGCAGGTGTTTCGTGTAGTGAGATTGTTCCTTCATCTGTTAATAGAACTCTTTGCTCTGTTGATACTGTAATTGAATCTGAGTCGTATTGTGTTCCTTCGACAGCGATTATTTTTGCGACAGCTATTTTACCTGGTTCTCTTACTTCTATAGCTACTACTATTCCTGCATCAGTAGTTATTTCTGTTACATCGTATCCTGCACCTTTATGTTCTTGTGCAGCTGCCCTTATATCTATTTTTCCTGCTTCATACTTTTGCATTGCTCCTGTTGAAGGATCTATTCTGTATGTTGTTGTTAAAGATCTTTTTCCTCTCCTTGCACCTGAGAGTGACTCTAATGGATCTAGTAATTCTGAAGAAATATCTCCTCCTGCTTTTCCTACAACCCATGGAAGTGCTACTTCTTCAAGAGTTGATTGGAATGTGTAGTATTTTACAATTCCTTTTGTAGCACTCCCTATTGTTTCTCCTCCGCTAAGACTTACTGATGAGACTCTTTTAGCTGCTCTAAGCATTCTATCTGCTCTTGTGTTACTTAAAACTCTAGTTGTTGCTTTTGCTAATCTTGATGTGCCACTAACAGTTATGTCTTCTATTTTTTGTGTCATTTTGAATGGGTTTAACCAATGATTACCCATATATTCAATACCTTTTACTGTTCCTTTTGCTAAGTTTGATGCACCAGTAAGTCCCCTAGATAATGTAGTTGCTTTTCCTGCATTACTGGCAACACGGGTCCCTAAGCCTGCTAATTTTTCACCTGCACCAGCTAAACCTGCCATTCCTGCTCTTGTTGCACCCATGATTGCACCAGACATTAATGCTGTTGCTGCTGCTGATTGTCCGCTTGCTAGCTGATCTATAAATGTTGCTTGGAATGCGTTATCATTCTTTGTTAGTTCTCTACCTGCGAACGAGTCAGGGTTAAATAGATCTCTTTCTTCAACTCTGTCGACAAATTCTTGGAGTGATGGATTGTCTATTGAATCTATTTCTGATAATGATAATCCTCTTCTATCCATGTAATTTAGGACTGCGCCTGTTGCATAATAATCTTCCAACAGTTCTCCTCTTGCAGATAATAATTCATCTGTTCTTCTATTTGATGTTCCTGTAATTCCTCTGAATGCGGTTTGAACACCTGTTAGTGTTAGAACCTTGAATGTTTCTTGAACACCTGCCCAACCTGTTTCATCAACAGAATGTCTCTCTGCGTATGCGGTTGCTTCTTCTAGTTTTAGGTCTGCCTGCATTTTTGCTGAGTCTCTTGACATATCAATCATTTGTCGTTGGTACATATCTCTTAGAGCTGGATCATCTATTGCAGATAGGTCAATACCTGCAAGAACAGATTCAGATCTCATTGTACCATAAGCAAAGTTTGATTGATCTTCAATATTTTGTTTTTGATCGTCGTAAGCGTTATCAGGCATTAAACCTAAAGTAGGTAATACTTTTTTACCCCAATACCACTCTACAAAACCTACAAATGGTGATTTAAGCTCTTTGTCATAGATTGCATCTCTTTTACTGTGAGTTTGATCCATTAATTCGAGAGCTGTCTGTACTTGTGCTAACTGACTTATAATCTCTGCGTTATCTCTTCTGTGTGTTGCTAACTGTTCATCGAATTCATCGCTTTCTTCAAACTCTTGCATTTGTTGAAGATAATCTTCATTCTCTTTGTATTCATCTAACTCTCCAGCGAATTCAGAACTTGTTCTGTACTCTTCAGCAGCCGCTTCATAAGCAGGCACACCTCCTTTTGCTAATAGATCATAATAGTTTTCTTCTCTATATCTCTGCATAATTCTTTCTTCTTCTGCATCTAGAAGTTCAGTACTTCTCAATTCTAAGATATCATTATATGAACCGACTCTTTCGTTTCTGTCGTCCATAAGTGTGTTGGTTATTTGGAAATCTTCTACATCCACATAATTAAAGTGGATTGTTTTTGCTGTTTCATCATCTGCTTCAACTAGTGCTTGGCCTAACATGTATCTAGATGCTGTCATCTCATCTTCTATATGTCTTAGTCTTTTACTTTCTCCGAATATTGCTTGACGTGTTAGATCAATTAGTCCTTTTCTTCTTTTTTCTATTTCTTCAATATTTTCTTCCATTCTTACAAAGAATTCATCTGTGGATGGGTCTCCTATCTCTCTGTTAGTTACTACATTGAAATCTGTCATTAAGTCAACTGCTTCAAGCATTCTTATCTCCATTTTTATTGCTCTTTTTTCGTCTAAAGAACCAGCTTGAGATAGATCTGTTTGTGCTGCTGTAATTGCAGCTTGTCTATCATCTTCTGACATTGATGCAGCCCATGCATATGTTGAAGATCTCATTGCGTCTACGTCTGTATTACTGAATAAAGCTAATGTGTTTTGCATATCTTCTTGTCTTTGTGTAGGTCCAAACCAGCCTCTTACTCTATCGATTGCTCCTTTTTGACTTGCATCTAATGCGATTGTTTGTTCCATTAAGAATCTTCTTGTGTCGTCAGGATTTCCTGTTCTTCTTACTATATTCCTAGCTAGCTCTAGTTGATGTATTTGATCTTCTAATAATCTGAGTTCTTCTTTAGATGCTCCAACTTTTTGTGATGTTAATCTTGCGATGTTTTGACTAATTTCAGAGTCTGAAAGTTGTGCAGCAGTATGCATGTATTGTGTTAGTTGTTCTTGATATTGTTCTTCTGCTTGATCGATTGCCAACTGTGCCCTTTGTTTCCATGCTTTTTTGGATAATCCTCCTGTATCAGAAGGTACTAAATCATCTGCGTCTGCCCTTGATTTGTGGTAGCTACTTTCTATACTATCATCTAGATCGGCTAACTGATCTCTTGCTTGTTGTTTTCTTTCTTCTTCAAATGCATCCATTGCTTCTTCTCTTCTTTCTTCTAGTCTGCCCATAACATTATCTAGTGTTACTGTTTCTTTGTCGTCTCCTGAGCCGATGTTGAAATCATGATCTGCACCATAGATTCTTTTTAATCTTTCAAGTTCTCTTTCTGCTGCTTCTGTATCTCCTGCAGCTAGTGCGTCAAATAATGCTTTAGAATCTTCTCCGAAAACAACATCTTCGATTGTTACTGGGTTTCCGTCTGCGTCTTCTCCATATGTTTCATCTCCATGGAGTTCTAGAAGTTCTTGTTTTGCTCTTTCATCTGTTTTGTAAGTTTGTAATAAGTTCTGTTTGTTTACTGCTGTTATTACTTCTCTGTATTCTCCTTTTAGGTCAACTCCTGTTTTGTCGTCGACATAACTCAAGAATCTGGATGCGTCGCCAACTCTTCCACCACCAATTAATAAATCATTCATTGCGATTGCTGTTATCTGTCCAATTTGATCTAGTAGTGCTTGTTTTTTCTCTGCTAATTTCTCTGCACATGTTACACATCCTGTTATTTTGTTTCCTGCTGCATCCTGTAATATATATTCATCTATTTGTGCTAGTTCTGCTGCAAGTGCGTCAACTGTTTTTTCTAGATATTCTTTTTCTTCTCTGTAGTTTCTATCTTCGCCAAGCATTTGTGCAACTACTGTTCCATAATATACCATTTCTGCTGTACGGCCATCTGATTCAAGCTGACCAAAGATGGTTTTGTATTCTGTCAAAGCTTCATCTCTTCTTTCTGTTTCTAAATATACGTTTGCTAGTGTGTCTCTAGCGTTAGTGTTTTTGTAGTCTAAGAATATAGCCATGTTTGCAGATGATTCTGCATCATCATAATAATGAGAGGTATCTTTAGCAGCAACTAGGTAATCTTTTGCTTTCATTCCTTCTAGTAATGATCTTTCTCCTGAAACATCTAATGTGAATTGGGATTCTCTTTCTACCCTATTTAGTTCATTCTCTAATGAGTCCATATAATATTGTTTTTCATCACCCTCTGTTACATATGTTAATGCTCGTAAGTTTCCTGTGTTTGTTGGGTCATATTCAATCGCTTTTTTTAGAACTTCTACGTCTCCTGTCTCTTCATAATGTTGTCCTAGTCTTCTTGCAATGTATTTGTTTCTCATCTCTGCGTATTCATCACTGGATATACCTAGTTCTAGACTTGATAGAATTTCATTAAATTCTTGGGAAAGTTGTGTTGTATCTGCTGTTGTTGTGTCAATTGTTAAACCACTTTGTTCGATTGCAGTTTGGATTATTTTATCTAAGAAATAGTTCTTATTATCTCCTGAAGATGTCTCATAACCATCTTTATATGCTTGGATTGCTGCATTTGTGTTATCCATGTCTTGGTGTGTTTGTGCTATTGCTAACCAGTCGTTTGTTGATCTTAAGCTTTCATCTATATCCAGATAGCTTGCTAATGCTTGTTCATAGTTACTTTCTTCCAAGTATGATTTACCAATATTTCTGTTAGCAACTGTTAATAAGGATGTTCCTAGTTCTGCGTTTGATGCACTAACTATAGTTGCGTAATCATAGAATTGTTGATATTGGGCACGAGCTTCTTCTGGGGAATCACTTAATAGGATTCCTGTATAAAGTGCTTTGTAAGCTTGATAGTCTGCAGTATCTTCATCCCAACCTGACATTGCGGCGAGTTCATTAACTGTTTCTGCTCGTTCTGCGGCGGTCTCCCCTATTAATTCGTGAAGTTGTTCATATCTTGCTGTTTGGAGTTCTTGTAGTTGTTTTTGTTGATCTTCTGTGGGCTCTTTACCTTCGACAGCTATGGAAATTCCTTCAAAGAGTGCGAGTATTTCTTCTCGTTCTTCTTTGTATTTGTTAACTCTGTCTGCGATTCCTTCAACACCTTCTTCTTCTCCAACATTAACTGTTACTTTGTTTATATTTCCGAATTCGTCCCTTTCTTCTGCTAAAGCTACAAATCCATGTACAAATCCGTCGTCAATTATTACATGTGATTTTCTTCCGTCATCTGAGACAGGCATTATGTTTGCAGATGTTGTGAAGTCTATGTCAGGATGGTCGTTGATTAATCTTTGCATATCTAGTGCGTCTTTAGATGAAACTCCAACTTTAACTGTTCCTCCTGATTTTTTATATTTAGAGTTAATTTCAAATGTTTCTTTTTTGCCGTCATATTCTGCAATAACTTGTGTTTGTACATCTGCGATTGTTATTTCATCTGTTCCTTTGTAATTATTATCAATAATAAATGCAGGGATTGCATCTTTAGAACTATAATAAGACATTGTTTGTGAGTGAGAGTGTGCAATTATGTTTGTTACTTGTTCTCCGTCAACTGTTTCTGTTGATTCTATTTGTAGTTGTCCATATGCAGAATAATCATTTCCGTCGTCTGTTAGGTAAACTATTGAAGATTCTGAAGGCATTTTTTCTATCTTTGCTTCAAATTGTTCTAATGCTTCATCAAATTTAGTTAAACAGTCATCTGTTGAAGAACATTCTATGTTGTATGGATCTTCTAACATTAAATCTGCTAGATCTTCTGGGTCCATTTCTGCAAATTCTGCTATTTTTATTGCATAACCTTCTCTAATGTGCATGTAAGAAGCTAGATCTAAACCGTCGCCTGTTAGTTGTTCTCCAAGCATCTTTATTTCTATTGGTTTTCCTGTGTGTGTTATCTTCTTTTTGTTATCATAATCAAAATAACTTCCTTCACTACGTAATTTAACCTCATCAAAATTATTATCAACAATTGAGAAATGAAAATGTCCGTCAAATATTCCTTTGCCATAAGTTACATGTGCGTTTGTTGCGGTGAATCCTACTAACTCTCCGTTATCGTCAAGATTGAAACGTGTGTAACCTTTGTGAGAGGTTCCTTCTAAATCTCTGTATGTGTATTGGGCAGGACCATCAATTGTTATTTCATTATCACTTAATGTTATTGTTGTTTTGTCGTCTTCAGGACCGTGTGCTTCTATCTCTAGTTCACCAAATCTTACTTTTCCGTCTTCTGAGACAGTTAGGATACTGTTTCCGTCTGCGTCTACAAGTGTGGAAACATCTCCTTGGTTTACTGTGATTACTTGGTTATCTGTTGTTGTTATTGTTACAACACCATTCTCCATTGTTATCTCATTTACTTCACCGGTAATTTCTTGACAGGATGAACCAGAGCAGATAATAAATCCTGGATGTTCTGCACCTTCGATTGCTTCTGTTATTGCGCTGATTACAACTTGTTGGTCTGGTGTAGATTTGAAGTCATCTAGTTTTAGATTTAGTTTGCATTTTCTTAAAGCAATATCTGCTTGTTCACATGCGGCTTCATTTATTAATTTGCCATTTTGATAGACAACACCTGGGACAACAGTGATGATTGTTCCACCTAACTCATGCATTTGGTTTAAAGCGTCAGAAACAGCTTGAGGGTTTAGTTGACCTAGATCGCCAACTGTTTCTAAGTTGTTTCCATGTGTTAGTTGTTCTGTTGTTAGTGCTGCTAGTTGATCTGGATCAGTAATTTGTTCTATGTTTAATGCTTCTTGTGGAATGTTAGCAATACTTTCAGCAGGAATATTTGATTGATCCATTGCTTGGAGTTTGTCGTTAGGGATGCTTCCTAATACAGAATCCCAAGATGAGTCAGGTATTTGATCTGCTGGTACGTTATCCCATGCGTCAGCTGATAGTTGTCCCCATTGTACCTGGTTCCAATCTAATGAACTTGTATCACTCCAGAAATCAGGATCATTATATGTTTCAGGGTTGTTGTAATCTGTTTCTTCTTCTCCAGTTACAGGGTCTGCGTCTTGGGCAATGGCTCCGACACTGATTAAGCTAGCTTGAAGTAGATAAATCGCGAATATCGCGAATACCTTCAGTATCCATTCCCCTCTTTTTCTATTCATCTATGTTTTCTCTTTTTTTACTAACTCCTACGTATCCCCAACTATGAATGTGATTTGTTTTTCTGTTGATTCCCCTTGTTCATCTTCTGCTCTTATTGTAACAAGGTATGTTCCAGGTATTTCTGGTATGAATTCTATTAAACCGTCTTTAGTAATATCAAATAATGCGTTATCGTCTGTGAATGTAACATTTGTTTCATCTGTATATTCAATTTGAAGTGTGAATAATTCATGTTCTGGTATTGTGTATGTGTCTTCAATAAATATTTCTGGTGCTGTGTTTGGAATTAGGTAAACAGATGCTAAGAATGTAAAATCATCTTGTTCAAACGAATAAATTAAATTATTTCCGTCATAAGGAACAACAGATGCTTTAACATCTAGTGAAGCCAAATAAGTTAGATCAAGAAAATCTGGATCTGTTTCTAGTTGAGCAACAATATCTAGTAATGAGTTATGAATATATCCAAGTTTAATTGGAACTATTGCTGAAAACTCGTTGATATTGGTGTCCATAACCTTTATGGGGAAGGTTAGATCTACAGAAACAGACTCGTCTGAGATTATTGTAGTTGTTTTTATATCAGAATAAGAATAGTCTACTTGTCCTGGGAAGGAAGAGAAGTTATCTAAGCAATAAGGAAGGACTTGTTTAATAAAAGAATTTATTTGTTCAGTCATACTTGATCTAGATATTAGTGTATGTTTGTCGTCGTAGAAAGCGTAAGCTATGTTAGAATATTCTGTGGCCAAATATCGGTCAGGTAAATAAGTAAATCCTCCTTGAGAACCTATAAAGTAGATTGAATCAAAAGCTGTTTGTTTTAGACAATCGTCTATGTAAAGAGCAATTGGTCGAACATCTTCTTCAAGATTCTCATACCTAGCCAGCTCAAGTTGTTTATCAGTAACAATATTTCGAATTACGAATACTCCAGCAATTGCTATGAGTATCACTAGTCCTAACAGTATAAATACTGCTACCTGTCCCTTCCCCATGGAGATTTTTTTTGTTTAGAACTATTTAAATGTATTGTTTTTTCAAGACGAAAAATAAGTTTATTAGCTTATACTTTGCTCAAAAAGTAAATGTCTAATAATGTCGATGAAGTCGGCATTATTTATATTTTTAGAAGTTTAATTTTCCTGTGCAAAGTCTCGTATCTGAGTCCAATTTTCTTTGCAGTCTTTGAAACGTTGTTGTTGTTTTTCTTCAGTAGTTTCTTTAGATACTGTTTTTCAAACTCGTGTTCTGCTTCTTTTAATGTCAGAGGTTTTTCTGGTAATCCTTTTAAGATATCTTCACTTATAGTGCCTACATTTTCATAGACTTGTTCTAATCTGTCTGGATGAATCATTCCTTTGTAGTTTTCTAGAACATTTTCGATTGCATGGCTTACTGCATGGACTTTGATGTTGTAAGGTTTAAGAAGTTCTTTTTTGATTGTGTCAATGTCTATGTTTAGTTCTTTGATTAGTCTATGGATACTTCTTCTATTTGTTCCTGTTACTCTTGCTACTTCTGTAATATTTCCTAGTTTTAGTTGAAGAATCTTTCTTATGTATGCTTTTTTGAACTTCTTTTTTGAATCTTTGAAATTTAGAGTGAAATCAATTTCAATGTCTGCTAAGATACTTTTAGTTAGTTTTGAGGAGATGTCTTCATTGAGTTCATTTATGTGTACTCCTAAGAATTTAGAGGTTGCATCACTAATAATTGGTTTGATTTTTTCCTCTAAAACTTTGTCTAGGTTTGGTTTCATATGACATTTTTGGCACAGGTAGTATATAAAGTTAACTTATGTCAATTGTTGTTCTAAAGTAGTAATAAAGTTTTATATATTCAGCTTATACAAAAACTAGTAAATGGAGTTTAAAGTACGGAAAAAAGAGGGGTTTCAACCTAGAAAGTATGGTAGAGAAGAGCTTGATATAGCTTATAAATTTGCTCGGAGAGCTTCTAAGGAGTTTGGAACTTTTTTAAGAGCGGTTGTTTTATTTGGAAGTACTGTTCAAAAAGGTAAGAAAGCAGGAGATATTGATATTCTAATGATAGTTGATGATGTTACATTTGCTCTAGCTCCTGAAGTGGTTGAGACATATAGAGTTATAGTTGAGAGATTGATTGCAGATATATCAATGAAATTACATGTTACAACATTAAAGTTTACTTCATTTTGGGATTATATTAGAATTGGTGATCCAGTTGGAATAAATATGTTAAGAAGTGGTGTAGCAATGGTTGATACTGGGTTTTTTTATCCTCTGCAATTGTTATTATTCCAAGGAAGAATTAGACCAACACAAGAAGCTGTACAATCTTATTTTTCAAGAGCACCAACTACTTTGTTTAATTCAAAGTGGCATATAATGCAAGGAGCTGTTGATTTGTATTGGGCTGTTATTGACGCAGCGCATGCAGCTTTGATGTCGATAGAGGTAATGCCTCCTGCACCAAGGGAGGTTGCAGGTGTTATGAGGGAGAAGTTAGTTAAGACAAAGTTAATTGATAAAAAATATCCTGTGATTATGGATAAATTTTACACACTTTCTAAAATGATTCTGCACAGAGAGATAAAAGAGATTGATGGAAAGAGTTATGAGAATTATTATGCAGAAGCAAAAGACTTTGTTGACACAATGAAGTTATTTATTGAAGAGAGAGCAAAGAGTTAAATATTATAGATTATTTCTTACAATTATGTCGTTTTCATTAGATAAGAAAAACAGTATGGAAAAGCTAGATAAATCTAGGAAGGGGGATGTTGATGAGCATATTAAAGAGTTAGTTGATTCAATTAATGAGTTACCAAATTATTACACTTCAAGTTCTTGTTCTGGTAGGATAATGTTGATGACAATGGGTTCTCTTGGTAGAAAGTATGAGTCAGAATGGTTTTTTGTGAGTCATGATCCTGTTGATGCTTCTTTGATTGAGTTAGAGAATTTACCTAAAGAAACTTTATGGTTAAGACAGGAACCAGTTATACTTCATGTTTGTTGTAAGACAGTAGAGGATGCAAAGAAACTATTAAGTGTTACTGCAAATACTTCATTCAAATATTCTGGAATTGTTTCGTTGAGTAAAAAGATTGTTATTCAAATCATGGGTGTTGATAAGATGGATGTTCCTGTTGCAAAAGATGGTGAGTTGTTAATTTCTCGGGAATATTTTGATTATTTAGTTAGTGAAGCGAATAAGAAATTAGAAATGAATTTTGAGAGAATAAATAAGTTAAGTAGGTTGCTCGTAGCGCTCAAGAGCTAGTTCGAAGAGTTCTGTTAGTATCTTAAATTGTGTTGGTCTTGCTGCCTGGGTACAATTAGGACCACATAATAAAGAGTTTTTTGCATAGTAAATTCTATAATCTGAGAGATTATATTCTTTTGGTGTTTCTATATCTTCTAAATGACCTAAATCATCTTTTAGTTCATGTATTGCTGTTCCTCCCATTATAACTGATTCTAGAGAAATAATCATCTTTCTTATTTCTGGAGTTTCTCCTGTTACTCTAATTTGGTATTTTTTGTTGTTTATTTCATATTCCATTGTTCAAAGGATATTATTCCATCATAAAAAACTTTCTAATAATTGTGTTTATTTAAAAAGGTGGCGAATATAGTCACAACCTTTATAAACAAGAGGTTTATTTAAAAAGGTTAGGAACATAATCATAACATTTATAAAGAAAAGAATTTTCTATAAAGGAATGGAAAAGGAAAAAATAATAGAAATCCTAAAAATTTGGAATCCCTGGGGAAATACAATTAATACTGGAAAGACCAGATCAGATTATCTTAAAAAATTATTAAACTCTATGGATATGAAACATATCTTAATATTGAAAGGGATAAGGCGTTGTGGAAAAACGACTATTCTTAAACAACTTATGATGCATATGATAAAAGAAGGAATAGATGAAAACCAGTTTCTTTATGTAAATTTTGATGATGTTAAGTTTACAGGAGATCTTAAACTTGAGTTACTTGAACAAATTCTTGAAGCTTATCTTTTACATACAAAAAATAAGGAAAAAATATTTTGCTTTCTTGATGAAATTCAAAGAGTTCCAGGATGGGAAAGATGGGTTAAAACTAAATATGATCAAGAAACTAATATAAAATTTGTTGTTACAGGTTCCTCTGCACAATTATTGGATAGGGATCTTGGCACTTTATTAACTGGCAGAAATATCACTTTTGAAATCAGACCTTTATCTTATAAGGAATTCATCAAGTTCAATAAAAAAGCAGATATTGAAGAGTATTTAACATATGGTGGTTTTCCTGAAGTAGTTTTAGAAAAATCAGAAGAAAAAAAGAGAACAATTCTTAATCAGTATATTATGGATATAATTCATAGAGATATTGTTGATAGACATAAAATTAGAAATACTAGAGAGTTAATTATTGTCACAAAAGCTATTGTAAGTATGGCCGGTGGCAAGGTTAGTGTAAATAAGCTTGCCAAAAGTTTAGGTATAACAAACAAAACCGTTTCAACTTACATAAGTTATATGGTTGATGCTTATTTATTACTTGAAGTTTCACATTTTTCTTATTCAATAAAAAAGAGACATGATGTTACAAGGCTTCCAAAGTATTATGTTATTGATAATGGGTTGATTCATATTAGTAATATTCAATTTTCAAAAAATAAAGGACAAAAGTTTGAAAATACTGTTCTTTTAAAACTTTTAGAGGTTAGAGATTTTTTAAATCCAATCATGTATTGGTCTAAAGGTCAATCTGAGGTTGATTTTATTGTGAAAGATCTTGCTATCAATGTCACAGCAACAGATAGGATTCCTGCTAGAGAAGTTAAAGGTTTAGAAGATTTTCAAATACTTAGGAAAATGGGAAAGTTTAGAGAGATTCTTGTGACAGAATCAAGAACAGAAGAGTACCTAATTGGAATAAAAAAATTTTTACTTCAAGAGCATTTATGAAGTATTTATTTACTCATTAAAATAATAACTAAACCAATCAATGCGACAACTAATACAAAGATTATTATTGCCATAAGGATTAGATACATTGGTGGTGTGTTTGATTTCTCTTCTGTTGTTTCTTCTATTATTACTGCTGGTTCTTCTATTGTTTCGTTTGGTGTTTCTTCTTCATTTATTATTTCATCTAATAATTCAGAAACATCTTTCTCTTCTTCTGTTTCAACACAGTTTTGTACTTCTAAATCTAGATAATGTGTTTTGTCTTCGATTGTTCCCCTGTATTCAATCATTGCTTTGATTTCGTGTTGTCCAGCAGTTGCATTAAGTGGGATGTTGAATATAAATGATGCGTTGTAAAAGTTATCATCTTCATAATAGTCGTCAAAATCTAGTTCTATAAAATTAAATTCATTTATTTCTAAGTCATTGTTTATTATTAATAGTCCAACTCTTTCATCGTTTGATCCTATGTTGTGCATATCAACATCTATCTGTATATTATCTCCACAATCAACTGTTGTTGGTGTTAGAACAGGTTGTGGGAAATCTATTTCATGATCTTCTCTATTTATTTCAATAGGTATTCTTAGTGAGTGTCTGTATACTGTGCCGTCCTGGTCTTCTCCTTTGATGTCAAAATCTAAATAGTAATCATCTGCCGGATCTGCACATTTTGGGATGTAAAAGTAATATGTTTCAGTTAGTTTTTCATCTGGATCAAGATCTCTTAGATCATCACTTAGTTCTTGATCATCATTACCTCTGCAGAAATTATCTATCTCAATATCAACTTCTATATCTTCAATATCGTGATCATCTATGTCATCTTCCCATAGATTTTTTAGTTGGAATTGTAATTTTATTTCAGAATCTGGTTCAGCATCTGTGACTTCACCACCTGTTGGATCAACATCTGCTCTATCGCCATCTACCCATATATCAAAATCATTTAGTTCTAGCATATCATCATCTGCATTGACTAACGATATACATAATATAGATATTAAGATTAATAGCAATAGTTTTCTCATATGAATCCCCCCAGAACTAATATAATGTAAGTTTATTTATAAAGTTTGTGATGGGGTTTAAAAAGAATCTAACCCCACTTATCTAAAGCCCACTGTAGTTCTTTGTGTGTTTTTGCGTATTTCTTCAAAGGAATTCCTTTGACTGCTGCTTCTGTTGCTTGTCTGAAGCCTGCACCGCCTGCTCTTGTTCCGCCAGGGTTTCCGTGAACTCCGCCTCCTGCTTGTGCAACAATGTCAACACCCATTATTTTTACTAGTTTTGGCATGCTTAATGGTGAAAGGCCGCCGGAAGCGACTGCTAAGCAAGGTTTAATATGATACCATTTTTGATCTAGAACATGTAGTTTATCGTTCTCTAGTGTGTATTGTGATTCTATTTCACGTTCAATTTTTAATTCTTCATCTTTTGATCCATGCATTTTTCCTACAGCAGCTGTTCCTATATGTAATGTGTCAACACCAATCAATCTTGCACATTTTGCTAGAACATTCATTGCGATTCCATGTTTTTGATTCCTTGTTAGAGCGCCGTGCATTGCTCTGTGTGCGTGTACAGCCATGTTGTGTTTTCTTGCATAGTCTGAGATTGTTTGTACTCCAGCCCAGCCTGCTGTTAGAATATCTATCATAATATATTCTCCACCGCATTTTCTTATATGGTCTGCTCTTTTAATCATTTCTAAAGATTCTGCTGTTACGTTTGCAAGATAGATCTTTTTTTCGCCGGTTTCTTTCTCTGCTTTGTCTCGCATTTTTAGAGTCAGTTTAATTCTTTTGTAGAAATCATTAAATTTCATACTTACTAAGTTCTCGTCGTCTTTTACAATATCTAGGCCGCCCATCCATGCTTCATAGGCAACTTTTGCATGTTGTTGTGCTGTTAATCCTACTTTTGGTTTAACAATTGTTCCTGTTAATGGTCTGTTTTTTGTTTTTGTTAGTTTTCTAATCCCTTTTATCCCATATTGTGGACCGTGGAATCCTTTTATAATCGATTTTGGGAATGAGATGTCTAATAATCTTAGATTTTTTACAATCTTCATACCGAAAATGTTTCCTGCAATTGAACTTAGAATTCCTGGCATGTTTCCTGCTTCAAAAAGTTCTGAGTGATAAGCAACTTTTATTATTCCTGTTTTTTTATTAATGTAATAGACGTGTGGCTTTAGTTTTTTTGCTAGTTTTGGACTTAATGTTGAAATTGTTGTCCATGTTCCGATAGAACTTTCGCAAGCTAAGTTTTCACATGCTTCGTTAAAAGAAACTCCTTTAGCTGGCTCTACATAATATTCACATAAAAGATCATTTTTTGTTGGTTTGTATTTTAAATTAATATATTCAACCATTGTTGCACCTCTTTTGAAGTTGATTATATGTTTATTATAGTTAGTATTTAAAAATATTATGCTTCTTTTTTACTAAAAATACACATCCATGGGTGATTTAGGGAAGGTGGTTCTTTATTTTCAATGTATGACTCTAGAATTTCAAACCCTGCTTGTTTTAATTTATCTTCTATTTCCTCTTTTTGGAACAAAGACCAGAATTTCTTGACTTCTGGAGTATATTTTTTATCAGGTTTAAATATTTCACCATCTCCTTGTTTAAGAGAGATAAATAGTATTCCTCCTTTTTTTAAGACACGAAATATCTCTTTTAGTGTAGTGTTGATGTCTTTCTTTGGAATATGTAATAAACAAGCACTTGCCCAAACTGCGTCAAAATGGTTATCTTCAAATTCAAGTTTTTTTATGTCCATTACTTTGAATTTGACATTTTTAACTCTCTCTTTTGCTTTTTCAATCATATTTTCTGAGAGATCTATGCCTGTGACATCATATTCTTTCTGAGTAAATATCTTTGCATCTCTTCCTGGACCACAACCTAGATCTAGAATTAATGAACCTTTTTTCAAATAAGAAAAGAATTTAGTTGACGCTTTATGGGGATGTAAATCGTCTGCTATGTTAATGTACTCGTCAACTGTTTTATCATAACTGTCAATAGTTGTTTTCTGGAATTCTTCCATATTACTTATTCTTTTGACCAAAATAAAAAAACTTTTCTACTGAAACGTCGTCTGATTCAAACTCTCCTGAACGAGGATTGTTTTCCTCTTTTTTTTGTTCTGGTTGTTGTGTGTTTAATGTTGTCTGTGGTTTTTCTTCTTCTTTAACAGTTGGTTTTGAGATGTTGTTAACACTATTTTCCATTGACATGATTCTTTTGTTTTGTTCTTCTACTGCAGTTTGGATTTTGTTTATTTCAGAAACAAATTGGTCAGCAAACTTTTGAAGAACGTTCACAACTTCTTCTTTTGTGTATGTGTCTCTATCTACTTGTTGTTCTTTATTTGTTTCTGTTTGTTTTTGTTCTTTTTCTGGTTCTTCCACTAATACTTCACCTGTATCTTGGTCTGAGATAACCACTTTTTGATTGTCTTCTACATTAACATTTGTTATTTCTTGCTCTGGTTTGTTACCAGCTATTTGGCCAGCCAAATGAGAAGCGTCTTGTTGGTTTGCAACAATTCCTTGTTGTCTTAATGTTCTTGCTAGATTATTTACTTTTTTTAGTTTTTCTACATCCATATTATCACCATCACTATAGTTTTTGCTGAATAGATTTTTTATAAATTTTGCTGTTTTTTAAGGTATTCTATATAATCTAAGATCTTTTGTGGCTTATTTATGTCTTTTATTCTAAAATTATGATTGATTATTAAAGATGCTGTCCCGAATAGCTTATCTAAGGTGGTCTTTTCAACTATTATATGTGTAATATTGTGGTAGTTAACAACCCAATTCTCTTTTCCGTATGATGACAAATGTTCCTTTTCAAACTCGTATTTTGGTGATTTTTCAACAGCTAAGATTGCTTCGACAAATACTAGGATTAGTAGTATTGAACCTAGAATTATGTAGAAGTAGTATGGCACTGTTATTTTGATTAGAGTTAGGTTGAGTCCTATTAAGAAGAGGAATATCTTTGAGGCAATGATTAGTATGAAGATTTTAGGAATAGCTATCCTCAAAGGATTTGGTTTCAACACTCTTTTTTCCATTTTTTGAATGGGCCTGGCCAGACTTTCAAGATCATTCTTTGCGAATTGATTGTTTGAACTGGCGATCCTCTCCACGTCAAGGAGATGTCATAGTTGCCAGCGAGTCTGCTTTTGCAGACAAGCACCTGGCTAGACCACAGGCCCATATGTGTATAGATGAAGGCGATACTATATAAAGATTGCTCCGAATTACTAATTCTCACTGGACACCGTTTGTCCACTGCTCTTA
>CAYVNO010000034.1:0-18537 GCA_964452935.1 uncultured Methanosarcinales archaeon
CTCTAAGTCCTCTACAAAATGTCTAAGATGTTTTGGTGGGAACGGATTACCTCCATTAAACCAACTGTTTACAGCACCTTCAACTTTTTCATCTTTTATATATCCAGAGCTATATTTATATCCTCTTAAAGAAAGACCTTTTCTAAGATCAGCATAAAACGTAAACAATTTCCTAAACTTTTTTTTATCTTTACTCCATTCCTCTAACTCTTCATCTGTAGGCTTAAAAGGATCTCTCCCACAAACTTTCTTCAACTCATCCTCAGGAATTTCTAACTCTTTAACAAAATTCCAAATATCATATAAACGAAACGGTCTCTTCCCATTTAACCGGTCAACAACCACCTCATGAGTAATATCTCTTTCTTTTAAGTAAGCAGACCTTTCTTTTAAATACGTTACTCGAGAAGCAGAATGTAACTCCATATAAAATGTCATTAAGTCTCCTAAACTAGTATTGCTCTCACTCCATCTCTCCAAATCTTCTTCTGTTGGTTTAAACGGATTTCTCTCAGCAACAAAATGTAAATGTTCATCACTAACTTCTAACTCATCAACTAAAGCCCTCATATGTACTAACGGAAATAATTGTCTCCCTTCAAACCAACCCCTATAAGTTGAAAATTTCAAATCATTTTCTCTCACATAAGGAGAATGATCTGTAAAATATATCCATTTACCAGGAACTCTTCTACTTGCATACGCAATCAACAACATCCCAACACCAGCATAACTCTGATCTCCTTTAGCAGTTATAGAATTTTCCTGCACTAGTCTCATTTCTTCTAACTCTTCTCTACTAATCTCTACTTTATTCTCTAACGTTTCTCCATCCAAATGTGAATTATCACTCATCTAAAAACTCCGCAATTGCTGCATCTAACTCTTCAGCAGTCGTCTTAACTTCGCCAATATCAATCCCAGTAACTCTTTTAACTTGTTCAGGAGGAACACCAATCTCTTCTGCTAACCCTTTTATATGTTGAGGAGCAACTCTGCCTCTTTTATACAACCCACTTCTAATACTCTCTGCCTTTAAGTTTATTCCCTCGACATATCTAGACCTTTTAAGATAAGTCATAGTAAGAATGGCATAATTCAAATCAATGTAAAAATCAAATAACTTTGCCATACCATCTTTAATCTGACTCCATCTCTCCAACTCTTCTTCTGTTGGCTCAAATGGATTTCTCCCAACAACAAACTCTAACTCATCTTGATCAACTTCTAACTCATCAACTAGTTCTTTCATATGTTTTAACCAAAATCTACGATTAGCACTAACACAATCATAGATGGTAGAATATTTCATCTCTGCATCTCTAAAATAAGGGGAATGACTCTCAAAATATCTTTGTGTAGTAAGCCCCTTCTCTTTGATGTGTAATTCTAATAGCATCCCCACTCCTTTGCTATATTTACTCTCCTTCTGCGCTATTCTCATCTCTTCTAATCTCTCTGCTCTAGTTAACTCCCTAACTTCATCAATATCAATCCCACTAACTCTTTTAACATACTCTGGAGGAATTCCTAACTCATCTGCAAAACCCTTCAAGTGATTCGTTGGAATACTCTTTTCATTAAGCCAACCAATAACAGTTCTTAAATTAAAGTCATTTTCCTTCCTGTATTCAGAATGATCTCTAAAATAAGACACAATTTTCCCACCATATCTAAGTGCAACATAAAATTTTAATAAATTCCCCACTCCTTTCTTTTTATCTCCACTCCATCTTTCCAACTCTTCATCTGTCGGCTTAAACGGATCTCTCCCACAAACCTGTTCTAACTCTATTTGTGGAACTTTCAACTCACCAACAAATCCTTCCAAATGCTTTAAAGGAAAATGACCAGCACCTTTAAACCACTGAGCTACAGTATTAAAATTCAATCCTTCTTTTTTTACATACTCTGATTCCTTATGAGTATAACTTCTTACCGGAACACCATACCTCAAATCAACATAAAAGGTGAGCAATTTTCTAACTCCCACATCATCTTCACTCCATTCTTCTAACTCTTCTTCTGTAGGCTCAAACGGATTCCTTCCAGCAACAAACTTTAACTCTTCGTGATCAACTTCTAACTCATCAACAAAATCATTTATAAGTTTAAGGGGGAAAGGGGAATTACCAGAAAAGTAATTTCTAATTGTTCCAACACTTAACTTTATATCTTCAACACAATCAGATTCATCTTGAAGATATCTCTCCCTAGAAAAACCTTTAGATTCAATATAAGCAACCAATAACATCCCGATCCCTTTATCAGTTTTTGTTTTATGTTTACTAAAAGAATTCTCTTGTGCTTTTCTCATTTCTTCTAGCTTCTCATCCCAATTTAACTCTTTAACCTCACCTAAATCAATCCCACTAACTCTTTTAACATAATCAAGAGGAACACCAATCTCGTCTGCAAAAGCTTTAAGATACTGAGGTGGAAAAGAATTCTTACCATTATACCAACTTCTGAATGCATCAATACTAACACCAATCTCTTTTGCATATTCTGAATCATTAATAAAATACTTTCCAATTGCTGTACCATGGTTTAAACTAATGTAAAACTTAAATAACCTCTTAATTCCATCTTTTTCTCCTCCCCATTCTTCTAAATCATCCTCAGTAATTTCAAAAGGATCCATACCAGCAACATAATGTAAATGTTCTTCACTAACACCTAACTCATCAACTAATCCTTTCATATGTTTAAGATAAAAAGAACTATCACCTTTGAACCACGTACTTACAGTAGAAGACTTCAATCTCTCTCTTTCAACATATTCAGAATGATTAGTAAGATAATCAGCTCTACTATGACCTTTGATCCGGATGTAGTAGTCCAATAATATCCCAATCCCATTATCACTCTTTGTCCCACTTTTACTTAAAGAACTCTCCTGCACCTTCCTCATTCTCTCTAACTCTTTTCTAGCTATCACTACTCTGTTCTCTAAAGATTCTCCATCCAATTGCAAAGCACTACTCATTTGCTAAATACCCCACAAGCGCTGTATCTAACTCTTCAGCAGTTGTCTTAACTTCTTCTAAATCAACTCCAGTAACTCTTTTAACATAATCAGGAGGAACACCAATCTCTTCTGCAAAACCTTTGAGATGTTCAGGTGGAAACGGATTGTTCCCATTAAACCAATTATTCCTAACACTACTATAAATCAAGTTAGCCATTTCCACACACTCAGATTCATTTTTTAAATATTGTCTTACACTGGTTCCATAATTTAAACTTATATAAAACCTAAACAATTTTCCAATTCCATTTTTGTTCACACTCCATCTTTCTAACTCCTCTTCTGTAACCTCAAACGGATTCCTTCCTGCAACAAACTCCAACTCGTCTTTATCAACACCCAATTCATCTGCTAAACCATTCATGTGTTTTAAAGGAAATTTGTTCCGACCATTAATCCAACTAGCAGCAGCAGGGGCATTTATTTTGTTATCTCTAATATATTTAGAGCTCTCTCTGAGATATCTATCTCTAGATATTTTATTATCTCTCATATACCTATCTAATAACATACCAATTCCCTTATCATATTTATTTTCTTCTTGTTCTTTTCTAAAATTCTTAAGTTGTTCTGTTCTTGTTAACTCTTCTTTGTATTCAACTTTACTCAAATCAACACAACTAACTCTTTTAACTTGTTCATAAGGGATATCTAACTCATCCACCAAACCTTTTAAATCACCTTTTGAGATACCTCTTTTATAAAAAGGCGTAATAAATGACTTACAATTTATCTTTCTAGCCTTTACATATTCAGACTTTTCACGAATATATACTGCAAAAGGAAGTCCATGATTTAAATCAATATAAAATGCCAATAATTCTTTAATCCCATTTCTCTCATGACTCCATTCTTCCAATTTCTCATTAGTAACTTCAAACGGATTTCCACCAAAAACAAAAGTCAAATCTCCCATAGGGATTCCTAACTCATCTACTAGACCTTTGAAGTGTTTAAGTGGGAATGTTCTTGCTCCTTCAGAAAACCAACTTATAACTGTACTTATATTCAGATCAGAACTTCTCAAATATTCTGAATTATTTCTAAGATAATTATTTCTAGTATCTCCTCTCTCAGCAATATATATATCTAGTAACCTATATCTCCCTGTTCCTCTTTCATTTTCTTCTCTTATCCTAATCTCTTCCAATTGCTCTCTACTCAAAACAATCTCTTCCAAACTTTCTTCTTGAGCACTAGTCATTTGCCAAATACCCCACAAACGCTGCATCCAACTCTTCTTTAGCTGTCACAACTCCACCAATATCAACTCCAGTAACTCTTTTAACATAATCTGGAGGAATTCCTAACTCTTCTGCAAAACCTTTGAGGTGTTTTGGGAGAAATGAAACATTTCCATTACACCATGTATTAACAGTCCCCCAGTTTAGACCCTGCGATTTCAAATAATCTGAACTTTTTTTGAGGTATGGAATTCTAAACAGCCCATAATTCAAGTTAATATAAAAATCAAATAATTTCCCTACTTTTCCTTTTTCTCTACTAAACGCATCTAAATCCTGATCAGTCAGAGTAAATGGATCTCTCCCATAAACCTTTTCTAACTCCATCTTAGGAACATTTAAATCCCCAACTAACCATTTTAAATGTTTAAGACGGAAAGGGTTAGTCCCAGTAAACCAACTTTGAACAGTATTCCAACTTAATCCATCTTGTGTAACTGGACGAGAAACATTTTTAATATAATGTGTAACAGGCATTGCATGATTAAGTCCAATATAAAAACTTAATAATCTCCCAACGCCCCCCTCATCTTCACTCCATTCTTCCAACTCTTCTTCTGTAGGTTTAAAAGGATTCCTTCCAGCAACATACTCTAACTCTCCTCGATCAACTTCTAACTCATCAACAAATCCCTTCAAATGTTTCAAAGGAAATGGGTTATTTCCATTAAACCAGTTTCTAACTGTTGTTGCCTCAAATACAATACTCCTATAATGATCAGAATGCTCTTCGAGATATTCTGTTCTGTTCAACTTTCTTTCTTTAATATATAAATCTAACAACAAAGCGATTCCTCTATCGCCCTTTCTTTCTGAATTTTCTTGTATCTCTCTTAATCCCTCAAGTTTTCTCTTTCTAATGTTACCAATATCAATTCCACTAACTTTTTTTACATAATCATGAGGAATATCTAATTCTTCTGCTAAATTTTTTAAATGTTCAATTGGAATCATAGATTTACCTGCTAACCAATAATCTCTTACTGTATTTGGGTGTAGTTTAATATTTTTCATATAATCAGATTGAACATTGAAATAAGTAAGCATACTACTTGCATGTCTGAGATCAATATAAAATTCAAACAATTCTTTAAGACCTTTCTTATCTCTACTCCATTCTTCCAACTCTTCTTCAGTTGGCTCAAAAGGATTCCTCCCAGCAACATAATGTAAATGTTCTTTACTAATCTCCAACTCATCAACCAAACCTTTCATATCTCTAAGATGAAAAAAATTACTTCCTCTGATACAGTTTGTGATTGTACTTACATTTAATCCTTTTTCTTGCATATATTCAGAGTTTCTCAAATAGGTAGATCTATACCTTTGCTTCCCTTCTTTGATATACTTATCAATCAACATCCCAATTCCTTTGTCAGTCTTTGTTTTATGTGCATTAAAAGAATTCCTCTGTATTTCTCTCATTCTCTCTAAATCCTCTCTACTAATCTCTATCTTACTCTCCAAACATCCACTTTGTTGAGTGCTAGTCATCTAAATACCTCACAAACGCTTCATCCAACTCCTCACCGGCAGACCTAACATCACTAATATCAATTCCACTAACTCTTTTAACCTGTTCTGGAGGAACACCAATCTCATCTGCAAAAGCTTTGAGATGTTCTTGTGGAAATGGAGCATTCCCATACATCCACACACTAACTGTTCTGTGATTTAATTTATTAGATTTAGAATACTCAGAATGATCTCTTAAATATGGGTTGATGGGTATGTCATAATTTAATTCAATATAAAACGCAAACAACTCTTTAACTCCTTTCTTATCTCTACTCCAACTATCCAACTCTTCATCAGTCGGTTCAAACGGGTTTCTTCCAGCAACAAAATGTAAATATTCCTCAGAAACTCCTAACTCATCAACAAATCCTTTCAACTGTCTAAGATGGAAACATCTACTCCCATTAAAAAAACCATAACAACTCATAGTATCTAATTCTATCTCTTTAACATAGTAAGAACCTTGAAGAAAAGCTGTTCTAGATGAATATCCAAATTCAATATATGCATCCAGTAACATACCTATTCCTCTATCTGTTTTCCTTCCTCTTGGGTTCACAGAACTTTCCTGCACCTTTCTCATCTCTTCTAACTCTTCTCTACTAATCTCTAAAACTTTCTGTTCTAATTTAACACCACTAATTCTTTCTACATATTCTGGAGGAACACCAATCTCATCTGCAAAACCTTTGAGATTTTCTGAAGACATTGATTTATTATAAAACTGTGAGAGTATCGTTCTGATACTAACATCCATTGTATTGGAATATTCAGACTCATCACGAAGATAAACTTTAAATTTTGATCCATAATTTAACTCAACGTAGAACGCAAACAATTCTTTAAGACCTTTCTTATCTCTACACCACTCTTCAAGCTCACCTTCTGTCGGCGAAAAAGGATCTCGACCAGCAACAAGATGCAAATACTCCTCATTAACACCTAACTCCTCAACTAAACCCTTCATATGTTTGAGACAGAAAGGCGCACGTCCGCGCATCCAAACATTAATAGTTTCAGGATTCACCTCTTCACCATTAACATACTCAGAATTTCTAAGATATCTAGTTACATTATCTCCACAAGCTCTAATATAATATTCCAATAACAGACTTATTCCCTTATCAGTCTTTGTTCCCTTATCACTAACAGAATTCTCTTGCACCATTCTCATCTCTTCTAACTTTTCTCTACTAATATCTACAACTAGATCATCTAAATCAACTTCAGTGACTCTTTTTACTAATTCAGGAGGAACACCAATCTCTTCTGCTAATCCTTCGAGGTGTTCTTCAGGACAAGTACTGTTTCCTGAGAACCAACCATTTAAAGTATTGGTAGGTATATTATTTGATCTTACATATTCTGAATTACTCTCCAAATATTGGGTCCTAAATAAACCATGATTTAAGTTAATATAAAACTCCAATAGTTTTCCAACCCCTCCTTTTTCTTTATTCCACTTTTCCAACTCATCTTCAGTCGGCGTAAAAGGATCTCTGCCACAAACCATTTCTAATTCATCAGCAGGAACTTTCAACTCATCAACTAACCGTCTTAAATGTTTAAGACGGAATGAGTTATTCCCCATAAACCAACCATGAACAGTGCCCCATCTTAACCCTTCTTGTGTAACAGGATAAGAAACTTCACGAATATAATTTACAGTAGGCATTGCGTGTCGAAGTCCAATATAAAAATTTAATAATTTACCAACTCCTCTTTTCTTATCTCTACTCCAACTCTCCAGCTCACTTTCTGTCGGCGTAAAAGGGTCTCTAACTCCTCTTCTGGGATTTCTAACTCATCAACTAACCCATATAAATAACCTAAAGGTATCCTCTCAATTCTGCTAGAAGGAAACCATGATTTTATCTGTTCAGGATTTTTCTTATTCTTTTTTACATACTCGGAGTCTCTTAAGTAAGTTAATAACGGGACACCTACATGAAATCTAATAAGCATTCCAACTCCTCCTTTCTCTTCACTCCACTCTTCAAGCTCACCATCTGTCGGAGTAAAAGGATCTCTGTCAGCAACATATTCTAAATGTTCTTTGCTAACTCCCAATTCGTCAACTAAACCTTTCAAATGTTTAAGATGAAAAGGAGAAGTTCCACGCATCCAGGCAGTAATAGTCTCCAAACATATCTCTTCACCCCTAACATATTCAGACTCATCTCTAAGATACGGATTCCTTAAAGAACCTCTCGCATTAATATAGGCTTCTAATAAATTTCCAATACCTCTGCAATGTTTACTCTCTTCTTGTACTTCTCTCATCTCTTCAAGCTGCTCTCTAGTTAAAACAATCTCTTCCAAACTTCCACCTTGTAAATCATCACTCATCTAAGAATGCCCCCAATAACCCATCCATCTCCTCTCCAGCACTTCTAACTTCATCAATATCAACATCAGTAACTCTTTTAACCTGATCATAAGGAATTTCTAACTCTTCAGCAAACCCTTTGAGATGTTGTGGCGGGAACGGACTAATCCCATAAAACCACTTCATAACTGTTGACTCAGATACCCTTGTCTCTTTTACATAATCTGAAATATCACGAGAATACGCAGTGGGACCTACACCGCGGCTTAGGTCAATGTAAAACTCAAATAACTTCCCAATTCCCCCTTTCTCTTGACTCCAGCCCTTTAAATCTTCTTCACTAACTTCAAAAGGATTCCTTCCAATAACATACTTTAACTCTTCTTGATCAACTTCTAACTCATCAACAAAACCCTTCAAGTTTCTGAGACGGAAAGGAGCACCACCACCAAACTTATTTGAAACAGTTCCAACATTTAACTTATAATCTTTCACAACTCTTGAACCCCTGAGATATTCTAATACACTATCTCCCCTAGTTCTAATATAAGCTCCCAACAACATTCCAATCCCTTTATCAGGGGTATCAATTTGTTCTCTTCTCATCTCTTCAAGTTGCTCTCTTGTTATCCCTTCTTCTAAATCAACACCACAAACTCTTTTAACTTGATCATAAGGAACACCAATCTCATCTGCAAACGCTTTGAGATGTTCTATTGGGAAAATATTATTTCCTGAGAACCAATACCTCATCATATTGACAGTCACACCAATTCCCTTTGCATGCTTAGAATTATTAATAAGATACTTTCCTAATGTTTTAGCATAGTTTAGACTAATATAAAACTCAAATAATTTCCCAACTCCTCCTTTTTCTTTACTCCACCCTTCTAAATCTTTTTCACTAACTTCAAAAGGATTCTTTCCAACAACAAACTCTAACTCTTCTCTATAAACCTCTAACTCACCAGCTAAACCTTTCATATGTTTGAGATGGAATTGACTAATTCCCATAAACCACATACTGGTAGTTGAGTGGTTTAATCCTTCTCTTTTAACATATTCAGAATGATCACTAAGATAACCTCCTCTACTATGCCCTTTCTCTCTAATATATAAATCCAGTAACATTCCAACACCTTTGCTATGTTTACTTTCTTCTTGTTCTCTTCTCATCTCTTCTAATCTTTCTTCTCTAGTTAACTCTCTCACTTCTTCTAAATCAACCCCAGTAACTCTTTTAACATACTCTGGAGGAATCTCTAACTCTTCTGCAAAACCTTTTAGGTGCTCAGAAGGAAAAGGATTAAGCCCTTTAAGCCAATTTATTGATGTAGCAGCTTTTATGTTATGTGCTCTTCCATAATCTGAAATATCACGAAAATAAGCAGTGGGACCTACACCATGGTTTAGGTCCATATAAAATCCAAATAATTTCCCAATTCCCCCTTTTTCTCTACTCCATCTCTCTAACTCTTCTTCTGTAGGCATAAAAGGATTCCTTCCAGCAACAAAATGTAAGTGTTCATCACTAACTCCTAACTCACCAACTACACCTTTCAAATCATTGAGATGGAAGGGATTTATTCCATAAAACTTATTTGAAACACTCCTAGGATTTAAGTTATTCTTCTTTACATACTCAGAACTGCCAAAATAACTTGTTATTGTCTCTCCATTGGCCCTAATATAAGTTCCCAACAACATCCCAAGACCTTTATCAGGATTATCCAGCTGCACCTCTCTCATTCTATCTAACTCTTCTGCACTAATCTCTACTTTACTTTCTAAACTTTCTCCATCCAATTGCAAAGCCTTAGTCATCTGTCAAATACCCCGCCATTGCTGTATCTAACTCTTCAGCAGTTGTTTTAACTTCTTCTAAATCAACCCCACTAACTCTTTTAACATAATCAAGAGGAACACCAATCTCTTCTGCAAAACCTTTGAGATGTTGTGGTGGAAACGGATTATTTCCATTAAACCAAGGATTTATAGTAGCAACCCCCAAAGCATTTGAGCTTGCATAGGGGGAATGATTTCTAAAATAATTTGTAACAGAAACTCCAAATCTTGAATCAACATAAAGTTCAAATAATCTTCTAATCCCTCCTTTTTCATCACTCCATCTATCTAAATCTTCTTCAGTAAGTCTAAACGGATCCATATTATAAACCTTAACCAACTCATCTTCCGGAATTCCAACCTCTTTCATTAATCCATACAAATGTTTTCTAGGACAACTCTTTCTATCAATCCAAGCCCAAACAGTCCTATCCCTTAATCTCTCACTCTTAACATATGCCGAGTCTTCAAAATACGCAGATATGCCAACACCAAAATTCAAATTAATATAAAACTTAAAAAGTTCTAAAAGTCCTTTATCATCTTGGTTCCATTTCTCAAGATCATCTTCAGTAACTTTGAATAAATTTCTTCCACAAACCTTTTCCAACTCTCTTTCTGGAATCTCCAACTCATCAACTACTCCTTTAAGATGCTTTAGATTAGGTGGACTATAACAACTAACCCATTTATGGAATGCTGTATATGATACTTCATGATCTTTACAATATTGTGAACTTTCTTCAACATAATTCTTAACAGGTATGCCAAATCTTAAATCAACATAATGAAAAATTAATTCAAAAAACCCATCTTCACGACCCCACTTTTCTAACTCATCAACTGTCGGCGTAAAAGGATCTCTCTCTGCAACAAAACGTAGATATTTTTCACTAACACCTAACTCATCTACAAAAGCTTTAAGATGTTTAAGACGAAATGGATTAGTCCCACTAAAAGTCCCGTTTGCAGTATTATTATTTATCCCTCCATTTCTTACATACTCAGAATGTTCTTCCAGATAATCCATCCTATTGTATCCTTTTGCACGAATATAAGCATCCAATAACATCCCAATTCCTTTATCAGTTTTCCTTCCTCTTGTATTAACAGAATTCCTCTGCACCTTTCTCATCTCTTCAAGCTGCTCTCTAGTTAAAACAATCTCTTCCAAACTTCCACTTTGTTGAGCACTACTCATCTAAAAATCCTCCAAGTAATTCACCTAACTCCTCACCAGCACTTCTAACTTCAGTTACATCAATCCCACTAACTCTTTTAACATACTCTGGAGGAATTCCTAACTCATCTGCAAAACCTTTGAGATGTTCAGGTGGAAAATCAGCTTCACCATAAAACAAATCAGCTGTTAAATCAAGAGAGATTCCTTCTTGTTCCCGGTATTTAGAATGATCTTCCAGATATGATTTAACAGTAATCCCATAATGAAGATCAATATAAAAACTAAATAACTTACCAACTCTTTTCTCTCTACTCCACTCCTCAAGCTCATCAGCTGTCGGCGTAAACGGATCTCTCCCACAAACATGTTCTAACTCTCCACCAGGAACTTCTAACTCATCAACAAAATGTTTCAAATATTTTAGTATAAACCTATTATTACCATTCCACCAACTATTCAATGTATTGTAATTTATCTTCCCAGACTTAACTAAGTCACAATTTTTAATATAACTATTAGTGGTAACTCCGTCTCTTAATTTTACATAAAATGATAAAAGATTACCTTCACTCCATTCTTCCAACTCTTCTTCTGTAGGCTTAAAAGGATTCCTTCCACAAACCTGTTCTAACTCTTCTTGTGGAACTTCTAACTCATCAACAAACCCTTTCAAATGTTTTATAGGGAAAGGGACAGAACCAATAAACCAGTTACCAATCCCTTTAGGTCTTTTACCACTAACCTTAGAATAATTAGATAACTCCTTGATGTATTTTCTTTTAGAAGCACCATATTTTAAATCAATATAAAATTCTAATAACTTACCAACTCTTTTCTCTCTACTCCACTCCTCAAACTCCTCATCTGTAGGCCTAAACGGATTTCTCCCACAAACTTTTTCTAACTCTTCTTGTGGAACTCCCAATTCCTTCTGAAATCCAGATAAATGTTTCAAAGGAAAAGGGTTATCTCCATTAAACCAATAAATTACACTACCTGCAACTAACTTATTTGATTGTAAGTAGGAGGAGGATCTTAAATAATTGAAGAATGGTATTCCATGATTTAAATCAACATAAAACTCAAATAATCTTCCAACCCCTTTCTTATCTTTACCCAATGTCTCTAATCTTTCATCTGATAATTCAAATGGATCTTCTCCACATACTTCTATTAACTCACTCTTCGGAATATCTAACTCTTCTACAAAACCTTTCAAATGCTTAAGAGGAATCTTCTTTTTTTTAGAAAGCCAGTTACACACAGTTCCTGGATTCAAACCTTCATCCCTTACATACCCAGACCTGTCTATAAAATAACTTTTTCTATTACAACCCTTTGCTAAAATATATTTATCTAATAATTTTACAATCTTTGTATCTAACTCTTCTCTACTTAAAACAATCTCTTCCAAACTTTCTTCTTGAGCAGCTGTCATTCTTCCTCATCAACCTCAACATCTTCTGATCTCACCACTCTTTCTACAACACCATCTTGTCCAACAATAAACCTTGTACCAGACTCAAGATCTGGTTCACCAGGACGAATATCTACATCTACATTTTCTTCTTGACCATTCGTAATCAAGTCAACCAATGTTTCTGTTCTTTCTGGAATCTCTTGCTCAAACCAAACATCTTCATCAACATCTTCACAACTATCACTAACTTTTCTTGCTAATATTCTATAAGTTCCACTAAACTGAGCTGCATAAGCTTCTGCATAATGGTCTCCATGACTCCCTTTCAGTTTTCTCTTAAAAGCAGCAGTAAGTGCAAAGCCTTCATTCTTCTTAGATAATAATTCATAACCTAACTTTTTCAAAGCTTTGTAAAATCCGTCTGTAAATCTCCAACCTTTTGTTCTCAAGTGCAATAACCCCCCCATTCTTGTAACTCTATGTGCCTCTTTCAAAGTTTTCAGAGCATCTTCACTATTCTCCAACAAAGTAATAGATGAGTTATCAACCATATCAAACTCTCCGTCACTAAACGAACTATCTTCACCAGTCATATTCCCTATTACCTGTTCATTATTATCTCCTAAAATCAACATATTTTCAGAATAATCTCTTTCTACAATCTCAGGAACACTAAACCCGTTATCACTAACAACATTTTCTAATGTTTCATACACACTATACAAAATAGAAGGACCAGCACCATCACTCAAAACTCTTCCAGGGAATTCTATGTCCCCAGTAGCGGCTCTCTTTACTAAATCAACAACCTTTGCACTATGAACAGGATAAACAGATAGTTCATGTAAATGTTCTGTATAATATACTGCAAAATCTTCATCAAACCAACATCCAGGATCTCTTCCAATCCTACTTAAGATCTTCTGTGCATCTGTAGTCTCATACACAATACTCTTTCTCCTACCCTTTGCCTTAGTGGCTTTGCTCTTTCTTCTAACCTTTGTACTAAACGCATTAGTATCTTCAATCTCTGCCTGAGATGTATCAATACTAATCCCTCCTAAAGACTTCATAATCATATAAGTTAATGTTGTATTCTTTGTATCATTCAGGATCTCAATCTCTTCTTCAGTTAACGGTTCCCCATCCATTGCAATAGAATTAATAATTCTTTTAACATTAACATAAGCATGTTTCTGGTCATCCAGAGTCTCATCAACAAATAAATATCTTAATTTAACAGGATGAATCTGTCCTTTCCTATCTACTCTTGATATAGCCTGATCCATCTCTTCTGGAATAAAGCAATCATCTAAAACATAACAAAATGACGCTCTACTATAATCTAAACTTTCTCCTCCTGCCTCAGTTGTACACAACACACCAATACAATCATCATCATTAGCTAACATATCATTTACTGCCAATTTCTCATCTAATCCTAACTGCCCGTCAATAACTCCAATCTTCTTTCCATAAACATCTGCAACCTTTTTCTGAATATAATCGGCAAGTGTAACATCTAACTCAGAACTTTTCCATTCTTTCATCTTTTCATTTTCTTCCCTCTCTTCCCCTTCTTCCATCTTTTCATACACAGCTTTCAAGTCCTTATTTTCTCTAGTAACTCCTTGAGCATATTCACTAGAGAAAACAACAAACTTTTCACCAGCCTCTAACTCACCTTTGTCTTTCTCTAAAATATATTTCATTAATCTTTTATACTTAACAGAATCCTCAATCTTAAATTTCCCTAATAAGTCTAACTCTTTTAATATCTCTGGATCAACCATTCTAGGATCAAGAAGTGCTTTCTGTGCCTGATTCAGCCACCCAATTTTTCTCTGAGTAACAATATGATCATATAACTTTCTTTGATCCCCTTTCATTCCAATCGCAGGGTATAAATCAGACTCATCAATACCTGGTAAATCATAAACATCTTCAGAAGTTCTTCTAACAGTATTATAATTAATAACAAACCACATATTTCTAGGATCAAATGAGATATTAGTCTTCATTCCTTTATGTGTTCCAACTATCTCTTCCCACTCTCTTCCATCTTCTACTCTTCTTAAAACATCATAAATATTTCTATAATTGTGAGGATTATCAGGACAAGGAGTCGCAGTAATCGGGAACGCATACTCACAATGATTTGCAAGTCTTTTTGCAGCAACACTATCTGTTAATCTTCCTGACTTTGTTCTTATTCTTTGATTTCTTATATTGTGCATCTCATCTAAATTAACAGTATCAAAACCCAACTCCATAAGAACATCAAAAACAGTTCTGTCCTCACCATTAACCCTGAATTTTGTATTTAACTGTTCATAATTACAAAAGACCCAGTTAGATCCTTCTAATTTTTCTAACAACGCATCATTTTTTCTAGTACCATTAATAGCAACTAACCCTTGCTTTTCTGTAAAATATCTCTCATCGTCGTCTCCATCTAACCCTTTCTTCCACGCCCTATAACAAGCTTGTGTTCCTAAGACTAAAGTTCTTTTATGTTTTCCACTCTGTTGAGCAATCTTAGAAGCAGCAGCAGCAATAAATGTCTTACCAGTACCACAACCACTTAATATCCCATATCTTTTATGATCCAGAGCATCCTTTACATCAATAAGTTGATGTAACGCCGGCAACACACCAACCTCTCCTGTATTCTTATCTCTAAAATTTGGATTTACGTCAGGAATCTCAAAATCACAATACTCTTTATACTTCTCTTTAACCATCTCATAAACAACTTTAATGTTTGGATTAGTAATATCTGCAATCTTTTCCTCTAACTTCTCAACACCTAAGTTCAAATCATGTCCAATATCAAAATAATGTTTGAAAAAACCATAAGCAGTTCTATTCGCAGACTTAACTAATAACTGAACAAGTCTTCTATCTTCCTCTTTCTCTCCATCAAATATCTCTCCAGGAAGAGCCTCAATAATTTCCTCAAGCTTAGGCTTAACAACATTCCCTTCTAACCCAGTTCTAATATCTGATTTTGGAATATCACTTTCATCTCTATCTCCTGTTCCCTTCTCTTTCTTTCTTTTCTTGTAACCTTTCCTTTTACCATACTTTCTAACCCTAAACGCATCTGTAAGTAATATTCTATAATAATTCCCTAACTTCTCTCCTACAATCTCTTTTACACCAGGTATACAATACCCAATATTAGCTATTAATGCAGCATCTTTAATAGGATCAAAAGCATCAAGAACATCTCTATAATCCATACCACTATGATCTCTAAAATAATCATCAATCAAAGACTCAGCCTGCTCAAAAGTTTCTCTTGCAGCCTCATAACTCTCAAACCACTCTCCTGATCTTCTTATCTTTGCTTCAACAGCTTCTAACCTTGCCATAGGAACCCCTTCCTGCCTAGCATAATCTAAGATTTCATGAGCAGTAATCATCTTCAGAACATCAGCAGCACTAGAATATCCTCTATCTTTAATACTCTGTCTAACCCTTCTTTTCATATAATCTACAAATCTCTCTACATCAGAAGGGTTGTCACTCATCCTCTTCCACCTCCCGAAGCATCTCTCTTAGAATATCTTCATTTACTATCCTCTCTTCATTATTAGGATAATCAAATCGCCTCTTACATCTAGGACAAGCTTTAGGGCTCTCTACCCTAGATTCCCATTTATAGCTACAAAAACAACAGTCTTTCATTCCCAATCTCCAAATGATAGTAATAGTATACTCTTTTTAAAGCTTTGTACATTTACTACTTAAAAATAGTATGGCATTAAATACTTTCTATATGGAAAACAAGTACAATCACAACTTTTATATACAGCCATAAGCTATTTCTTAGTAAATTGGGGTGAAAAATGGTTGATTTAAAGCTTGTAGAATATATTAAACAGCAACTTGCCAACGGCTATGACACAGTAGCTATACGAAGCTTTCTTATCTCAAAGGGTTATCAACAACAACAGGTAGATGAAGCTATCAACTACACATACTCAAAACCAAAAACACCAAAAACAAATCCTTTGACAGATTACGCTAATAAATGGTTAGCTCAAGGCTATTCTCCAGAATCAGTAAGAAACTCACTATTACAACAAGGATATCCGCAACAACAGGTAGACGAAGCAATCTCTTCCATACAATCAGAGAAAAAACCAATCTCACTAAAAACACCATTAATAATACTAACAATCATCTTATTCATAGGAGTTGCTGCAGCAACAGGTTACTATTTCCTAAGCATAGAAGATAAAACAGAAGTAACTGATTATAGAATCTCAATAAGCGAAGCAAGCATAATGCCTGGAGACACATTATACTTTACAAATAACTTTATTGGCAACTGGGACAAAAGAAAAGAAGAAGTAGTTATAGATTATCAAATAACAAACAAAGATACAGGACAAGAAATATCATCTTGGCAAGAAAAGTTTTCAAAAGATGAAACACTAACAAAAAGTATGCAATTCTTAACTCCTACAGATACATATCCAGGTTCTTATAGATTAAACGTTGAAATAAGTTACAAAGACTTTACTAAAACAACTTATGCAAACTTTAAAATTTACGTTGAAACAGTTGAAGAAACTTGTTATGATAATATAAAAAATCAAAATGAAGTTGGTGTTGATTGTGGAGGAACATGTTCACCTTGCGTTGTTGAAGAAACATGTTATGACAGAATAAAAAACCAAGACGAAACATCCACAGATTGTGGCGGAGTTTGTGGTCCTTGTGAAATTGAAACAACAACTAAAACAACAGAACCAGAACCAGACCAAGAATTTACAGATTACCAAGAAACAAGAGATAACGATTACCAAAATATTGATCTAGCAAAAGCAACAGCTCACACAGACTCTTTCAAAGCCGCATCTTACTGTGAAGAAGTTGCAATGACAGAAAACAGAGACAAATGTTACAACGAGATTGCAAAGATTTCTGTTGAAAGTAGATACTGTGCAAACATCGCAGTAGATAACACAAGAGACTCATGTTATATCCACTTCGCCTTTAACCACGACCAATATGACACTTGTGATTATCTAGTAAATCAATTTGTAAAACAATCCTGTGATCAATTGGCTAAGATAAACGAGTTGCAGATAAGTTAAGCAGTTGTGCCCATACAGATCAGTTTTTCTTATTTTTGTGCCCATATATCCCTACTAAACAATACCATTTATATACAACTTCTTTTCCCTTTACTTTATGGGATGGAGCTTAAGTCTAACAAAACAACAAAAGACACACATACTTCTAGGAGTATTTGTAATGGCTTTAGTAATTTCTAACCTACAAGGGGCGAAAATCACAGAATTTGAACTGCCTGGATTTATATCAGCAATTCTAAACACAATATTCTTACCATTAATATTCATCCTAAAAAAATTCTTATTATTCATCGGAGGAAGAGATATCTCATATGATTTCTTTTCAGTAATCCATGTCTCAGTCGGAATACTTTCATTCCCTATTTTATTCCTAATCACAGACATGATTGAAGAGGTTTACGGAAAAAGAAAAACTTTGATTTTCATAACAACAGGAGTAATAGCATTATCAGTTATGGTTTTATTAACAACAATCGCTGTCTATCTACCAGCAGCAGAAAGATCAATTGACAATGATGCATTCACAACAATCTTTAAATCAGGAATTAGAATATCAATAGCTTCAATCATCGCATTCTTTTTCGGACAAATGCACGACCTATGGTCATTCTCATTCTGGAAAAAATTCACAAAAGGAAAACATCTCTGGTTTAGAAACAATGTCTCAACTATATTTTCGCAACTAATAGATTCAACAATCTTCATGTTCCTAGCATTCTATCAAATAACACCAAAGTTTGATGTAGTATTTATTATTTCATTAATAATTCCTTACTGGATCTTTAAAATCCTATTCGCCATGATAGACACCCCGTTCTGTTATCTAGGAGTTTGGTGGTTGAGAGGAAAGAAGAAA
>CAYVNO010000035.1:0-9437 GCA_964452935.1 uncultured Methanosarcinales archaeon
GTATTAGAGCTTTTTATCATTGGATGAGTGGAGATTCTAGATTTCCTCTTTTACCTCTTAAACATTTTGTAGAAGAATTAAAAGTTCCTAAAGATGAGTTAGAAAAGGTTTGTGGAAGAAATCCGTTTGAAGTTACTGAGGAAGAGTTAGAGGAATGGAGTATGGATAGAAAAGGGATTGGAAAGTTGTTTAGGTTTTATGCTGATTTAAATTATGGAGTGAATATTAGTGAATATCTTCGTAAACATTCTGAACACATAAAATCTGAAGAGTTAAGAGTAGAAACTGTAACAACAAATTGGTTAGTTGGGGCCACTACTTTCCCACCCAAACATCTCAAAGGGTTAGCTAATGAGTTAGAAATCCCTCCTGATTATGTTCAGAGAGTTACTGGAGTTGATTTAGGTGAAGTTAAGACAACTGCTGAAGAGTTAGATGCAGCAATTGCGGAGTTTTTAGATGAGTAATGCTCAACAAAGTGGAAGTTTGGAAGAGATTGTTTTAACTAGAGAGCAGCTTGAAGAGATTAGAGAAGTACAAGAAGAGAGTAAACATAGTAGGGGAGTTGGGGTGTTGTTGATTGCGTACGGAGAAGAAATAGTTCCTGGCAAATGGATTTACTTTAGAGAGCATTCCCCTTATGTTACAGAATTTTTGAATATTGAAACTTTTAGAACATGGATAGATGGGTTACATCAATTCCCCTTAAAACATATGAAAGGGTTGGTTGATGAGTTGGGTGTTAGTGATGAACATTTACATTATGTTGCTGGTAGAGATCCTTTTACACCAACAGATGAAGAGTTAGAAAGGTGGAGTGGGATTAAAGAAGGGATTGGAAAACTTTTCAGTCATTATATTAATTTAAATCTTGGGATGTTTGCAAGGCAGTATCTTATTAAAGAATCTGAGTATGTAAAAGGACGTGAACTGAATCCTAAAACGGTTATGGCTGGATGGTTTTCAGGAAATTGCACATTTCCAGTAGAACATCTTAAAGGTTTTGCAGAAGAGTTAGGTGTTCCTTCTGATTATGTTAAAAGAGTTACAGGTGTTGATATTGATGAATTTAAGGTGTTAACATGGGAAGATAGATTGAAAGAATTTAGAAGAGTGCAAGAGGAAAAACCAGACAAAGGAATTGGTATGTTATTGGAAAATTATATACGATCTAAGGGATGGAATGTTGCTAGTTATATCAATGAACATTCAGAATATGCAAAAAGAGAAGGATTAAAACTCGGGACTGTTAGAGGAGGACTTAATGGGAATGGGACACTCGCGTTAAAACATTTAAGAGGCATTGTTAGAGAACTAAGAGTTTCTCAGGTTGAGTTAGAATATGTTGCAAATAGAGACCCTTTTATGCCGACAGAAGAACAGTGGGAAGAATGGAGCAAGGATAAAAATGGGTTAGGAAATTTGTTTGGATTCTACATTGATCTAAATTTGGGATTATCTAGAGAAAGATATTACATATCTTCAGAATATATAAAAAAAGAAGGGCTTATTTCAAGAATTCGAAACTTGTTTTTTAGAAAACAATGTTTTCCGTTATATCACTTAAAGAATTTAGCTGAAGAAGTTGGTGTTCCCATCGATTATATTAAAAGAGTTAGTGGAATTGATCTCAGTAAGGTTGATTCTACAAGAGAAGTGATGATAGCAGAATTTAGGAGAATAGAGAATGAGAATCCAACTAGAGGGATAGGTTTGTTGATAAGAAATTATATTGCACGCCAAGGATTTACTGTTAAAGAATTTATTAATAATCACTCTGAATATTTGTCTAAAAGTGGGGCCAATGCACCTGCACTTTGTCAACAAGTAATAGGTCAAAGAAGATTTCACTTAAAACATATGAAGGGGTTAGTTGATGAACTAAGAGTTCTACAAGAAGAGTTGAAAGAGGTTGCGGGGAGGAATCCGTTTGAACCGACTGATAGTGAGCTTGAGGAATGGAGTCAAGAGAAGAATGGGATTGGAAAATTATTGGATTTTTATATTGAGTTAAGGTATGCAATTCCCAGAAGGGGCTTTTTTAGAAGAAGTGAGTATATTAAAGATAATGGAGTTAAAATAGATACTGCAGCATCGTGGTTTACAAAAAAGTTTCATTTAAGACATATAAAACCATTGGTTGATGAACTAAGAGTTCCTTATGAGCAAGTTCAGAAAGTTTCTGGTGTTGATTTGAGTGAAGTTAAGACTGCTAAGGATGAGTTAGCAGAAGCGTTTGAGAGGTATGTAAGTGAGTAACACCCAACAACAGGAGGGAGAAAGTTTGGAAGAGATTGTTTTAACTAGAGAGCAGCTTGAAGAGATGAGACGAGAACAAGAAACTTCTTTTAATTATAATGGAACAAAGTCTGATAAAGGAATTGGGATGTTGTTGATTGAATATATTAAAGCAAGAGGAGAGAGTAAGATTAGTTATCTTAACAACTCTGAATATGTAACAAGAGATGGCTTAAATGTAAGTACTTCTGCTTCATGGTTTATTGGCAATGCTCCATTTCATCTTAGACCCATGAAAGGTTTTGTTAGAGAGTTGGGTGTTAGTGAAGAATATCTACGTTTTGTTGCTGGTAGAGATCCTTTTACACCAACAGATGAAGAGTTGGAGAGGTGGAGTGAAGAGAAAGGAGGAGTTAGAAATCTTATTAAATTTCATGTTGGTATGCCATTATTGGTTTATTTAAGGAACTCTGAGTATGTAAAATCGAATGATGTAACTCCTGAATTTATCAATGGTTGGTTAAAGAGTTATAGGATAGATAATATACCTCTTAAACATTTATGTGGGTTAGTTGATGAGCTAGAGATTCCTCGTGATCAGATAGAGAGTGTTTTAGGAAGATACCCATTTACGCCGACAGAAGAAGAGTTGGAGAGATGGAGTGAGGATGATAACGGGATAAAAGATCTTATTAAATTTTATATTGACTTAAGACATGGTGTTCCTGTTGAAGAGTTTATTGGATCACGTTCTGAATATTTAAGAATGGAAGGTGGGAAAATTAGTTCAGCTGTGAAAAGATTTCTTCAAAGAGGTGATAAAAAAGATTTATCTTTGAAACATTTGAAAGGAGTAGTGGATGAATTAGAAGTTCCTAATGGAGAGTTAGAAATAGTTTATGGGAGAAATCCTTTTAAGCCGACTGATGATGAGTTATATAAGTGGAGTAGAGACGATGCAAGGATTAGGAAATTATTTGAGTTTTATATTGATCTTAGACATGGTGTTGCTCCCTATGCTTTTTATACAAAACAATCGAACTATATGCAAGATAATGGTTTAAACTTTGGAAAAATTAGGGCTTGGTTAATTGGGAAGAATCCGTTTCCACTCAAACATTTGAAGGGATTAGTTGATGAGTTGGAAGTTGATAAAGGTGATTTAGAAACTGTTTGTGGGAGAGATCCATTTACGCCGACAGATGAAGAACTTGAAGAATGGAGTAAAGATGAAAAGAAAGGGGTTGGAAAATTACTTGCTTTTTATGTCTCTCTTCATTATGGGGTAAAACCTCCTACATTCCTTTCTAAGAATTCTGATTATGTTAAAAGAAATAAGTTAAATCCTGATATGGTTTATGCTAATGGGTTTACGGGAAGTAATTGCTTGCCCATAGTCCATATTGATGGACTTGCAAGAGAGTTGCAGGTTCCTAGGGAGGAGTTGAATAAAGTTGTAGGAGAGGATGTTTCAGAATCATTCAGTTTATCACAAAAAGATCTTGAAGATTTTAGAAGAACACAAGAAGGGAGTCCTGGTTTAGGGATTGGGAAACTACTTGGATTTTATATTAGAACAAGAAAGAAATCCGCTATTAGTCCTTATATAAGAGATCAATCTAAATATCTTAGGGATAATAATATAGCCCATGTTACTGCTTCTTCTTGGTTTTATGGGAGGGCTTATTTTCCACTCAAACATTTGAAGGGATTAGTTGATGAGTTGGAAGTTGATAAAGGTGATTTAGAGTTTGTTGCTGGGAGAAATCCTTTCGAAGTTACTGAAGAAGAGTTAGACGGATGGAAGGATGGAAAAGGAGGACTTAGAAATCTGTTTGCATTTTATATTAATTTGAATTATGGGTTAAAGTATATGGATTATCTTCGTGATAAATCAGAATATGTTAAAGAGATGGATGTAGGCATTAGGACTATAGTCTCACAAATTTATAAAAAAACAATATCGCCACAACATCTCAAAGGTTTTGCAGAAGAAGTAGGTATTCCACCTGAACAAGTTAAAAGAGTTACTGGTATTGATATTGAGGAGATAGTTGAGTTGACTAGAGGAGAGATATTAGAAGAGATGAGAGAATCACAGGAAGAAAGTAAACATAGCAAAGGAATAGGTTCACTTATAACAGAACGTATTTATAATTTGGGACATAACAAAAAAGAATATTTTGATAAGAGATCTCCTTATTTAAAAACAGAAAGAGTAAATCCATTAACTATTAGATCTTGGATTATTGGAGCAAATCCTTTTCCGTTGAAATATATGAAAGGTTTAGTTGATGAGTTAGAAGTTGATCAAGGAGAGTTAGAGTATGTTGCTGGAAGGAATCCGTTTGAACCTACTGAGGATGAGTTAGATGAATGGAGCAGAGAAAAAATAGTTAAGGGATTGATTGAGTTTTATATTAGTCTAAGACATGGTACTAATATTACTGAATATCTTCGTGATGTGTCTGATTTTCTGGAGGACAAGGATATTAGTCCCAGTACATTTAGTGGTTATCTTTATGGACATCTCCAATTCCCACCACAGTATCTCAAAGGAGTTGCAGAGGAGTTAGAAATTCCACCTGAACAAGTTAAAAGAGTTACTGGGGTTGATATTACAAAAGTTAGAAGTGTTGGAGAGGAGATGGATGAGTTGTTAGGGGGATTTTTAGTAGATGAGTGATGATGCACATTTGGATGGAGAAACGTTAGAGAGTAAGTTAGTGATTAGTGCAGAAGAGTTAGAGAGGATTAGGGAAGTGCAGAGGAATTCTATTGGTACAAAAGGTAAGAATTCTCATAGGGGAATTGGTATGTTGTTAGAAGTTTATATTAATTCTAAAGGTTATTCTAGAGAGAGATATCTTAGTGAAGAGTCTGAATATATTCAAAGAGAAGGATTGAATGTGAATACTGTTCGTTCATGGTTTAAGGGTAATACTCCTTTTCGTCTAAAACATTTGAAAGGGTTAGTTGATGAGTTAGGTGTTAGTGATGAACATTTACATTATGTTGCTAGTAGGGATCCGTTTGAACCAACTGAGGGTGAGCTTGAGGAGTGGAGTAAGGATGAAAAGAAGTTCAGGAGACTGTTTATATTTTATGCAGGTTTAAGATATGGTTTGTCTGCTAAGGGATTTATTTGTGAAGCTTCTAATTATGTTAAGAAAGAAGGATTAAGATCTCTTTCTGTTCATACAAGCTGGGTTCAAGGTCTAGCTCCTTTTCCACTAAAACATCTCAAGGGGTTAGTTAATGAGTTAAAGATTCCTGATGATGTGTTAAAAAAAGTTTGTGGGAGAGATCCATTTACACCAACAGAAGAAGAGTTGAAGAGTTGGAGTGAAGATAACAGAGGACTAAGATATCTTTTTAAGTTCTATACTAGTTTAAAACATGGTATGCTTCCTCCAGTTTATTTTAGAGAACATTCTGAATATGTTCAGTCCGAGGAATTAAACTGGGGAACTGTTTGTGGGGTGTGGTCTTATGGACAATCTATTCCTCCACAACATCTCAAAGGGTTAGCTAATGAGTTAGAAATCCCTCCTGATTATGTTCAGAGAGTTACTGGAGTTGATATTGGCGAAGTTGTTGTTAGTGAAGTTAGGGAGTTGAGTAGGGAAGAAAAATTAGAAGAGATGAGAAGAGTACAAGAGGATAGTAGGTGTAGTGAAGGAGTAGGGATGTTATTGGAGTTGTATATTGAAGAAATTGGCCATAGCAGAAGAGGATATTTTACAAATCATTCTGAGTATGTTAAGAAAGAAGGATTAACATCTATAACTGTTTGTAATTGGATTGCTGGTAGATATAAATTTCCACTTAAACACATGAAAGGGATTGTTGAGGAATTAGAAGTTGATCAGGATGAGTTAGAGTATGTTGCTGGAATGAATCCGTTTGAACTGACTGAGGAAGATTTAGAGAGATGGAGTGGAGATAATAAAGGACTTAAAGAGTTGTTTGCATTTTATATTAATTTAAATCATGGGTTAATGTTAGTACCTTATCTTCGTGATAAGTCTGAATATTCTAAAGTAGTCAGTCCAAGTATTAGTGCAATAACTAATTATATTTACAAAAAAAATATGCCTCCACAGCACCTCAGAGGTTTGGTTGATGAGATTGGGGTACCTCATGATCAGGTAAAAAGAGTTTGTGGTGTTGATGTTAGTGAAGTTGTAACAGCTAAAGATGAGTTAAATACAGCACTTGTGGGGTATTTGAGAAGATGAGTGAAATACATTCTGAAGATCATGACATTACTGCGCTCCGTTCTACTGTGTAATTTCTCCTTATTAGTAACTTTTAGTTTGTTTACCTCCATTTCCTACAACTGCGCTTGGCAGTAATGTCATTTGAGCTGGTAAGAAGGCAATTTTTATAAATGCATATACATTACCTTATGTTGTGATTATTATGAGATTAACAGAAGATTATTTTACAAGTGAAGAAAGTCTTGCAGATAAAGCTAGAGGTCTTTTAGGTAGAGAACTTGTTTTAGAAGGAGAAGAAGGAGTTGAAGCAAGAGTAAGAATAACAGGAATTGCTGCTTATGAAGGAGGTAAATCAGTTGTTATGAAATTAGATGGAGGAAAGTATTCTGTTAGTGCACCTTATGGAAGATATATGCTTGATATTTCTATAGGTGGTTCTTGTGTTAGTATAAGAGCTGGAGAGACTAGTCCTTTTGGAGATACTTTGAGTCTTAATGGTCCTAGTAAGGTTACAAAAGCGTTAGGTATTGATAAAAAGACAAAAAGCAGGTACCAAGGGTTGCCTGTTGAGAATGATATATTATATATAGAAGGAGAACCTGTTGGAGAGGATCAGATTACTGAAGGAAAGAAGAATTCTAGTAATTGTGTTGGTGTTTGGAGTATTCTAGAAATAGTTGAGTGAAACAACAACATTTATAAATAAATACTTAATTCTCAGAATGATATGGGAAAAGAAACTATTGACGCATTGATTGAAGGTGGCAAAGCAAGCGCTGCTCCGCCATTGGGTCCGGCACTTGGTCCATTAGGGGTAAATATTGGAGAGGTTATTGCTGAGATCAATAAGAAAACTGGAGATTTTAAGGGTATGAAAGTGCCTGTTAAGGTTACAGTAGATACAGATACTAAGGGATTTGAGATTTCTATTGGTACTCCGCCAGCAGCTGCATTAATTAAGAAAGAGGCTGGTATTCAGAAAGCTGCTTCTAATCCGTTAACAGAGAAGGTAGCTGATTTAAAGATAGAGCAAATTATTAAAGTTTCTAAAATGAAACAAGACTCATTATTAGGTAAGGATAATTTTTCTAGAGTAAAAGAGATTATGGGAACATGTCAGTCAATGGGAATCATGATTGAGGGTAAACCTGCACATGAGACTATTGAGGAAGTTAATAAAGGCAAGTTTAAAGACAAAATTGAAGCAGGTAAGACTGAGTTATCAGCAGAGGAGTTAAAAGCACAAGAGGAAGAGAAGAAGAGACTACAAGAAGAGCTAGAGAAGGCAAGAAAGGATTTCGAGGCAAAAGCTAACGCAATAATGAAAGAGATGGAAGGCAAAGACAAGAAAGAGATAAGAGCAAAGATGAATGAAGCAAAGATTCCTATGCAGATTATTAACGAGTTAGTGCCTGAGGAGAAAGAGGCAGCACCTGCTGCTCCAGCTGCAGAAGTTAAGAAGTAGTTTCTCCAATGTAATAACAAAGCTTTATATATTCTAAAAGTAATTTTTTCTTTAATGTTACGTTCATTTGTTTTAGATGAAAAAGGGAAAGTAAAAGAAGTATCTTTAAAAAGTTTAAAGAGAACTAAGTATACTCAGGTATGGATTGACATAACTTCCCCATCTAAGAAAGACTTTGAGCAGATTCTAAAACATATTGGGTTACACAAACTTACTATTGAGGATTGTTTAACACCTAATGCTGGGATAAAAATTGAGCAGTTTGACCATTATAACTTTATTATTATTTATGGGATTGAAAAGGTTAAGAAAAAGATTAAACCTTATGAAGTGGATGTTATACAGGGTAAGAATTTTGTGATAACAAGTCATAAGAAAAAGATAAAGTATTTTGAGAAGATGATTGAAAATAAGGATGTACTTTCACCTGTTATGAAAAGAGGTTCTGATTTTCTTATGCATTCTTTGATTGATAAGACTGTTGATAATTTCTTTCCAGTTCTGGATTCTGTCGAGGAGGAAGTGGATAAAGTTGAGAGGCAGATATTTAAGAACAAAGATTCTGGTAAGTTATTGAATTACTTATTTGACATAAAAAGATATTTATTTACTGTTAGAAAAATTGCCTCCACACAGAGAGAGGTTATTGGTCTTTTAGCAAAGAAGAAGTTTAATTTTATTTCTGTACAAGCAGAGGTTTATTTCAGAGATGTTTATGATCACACAATCAGGATTAATGATATGGTTGATGGTTATAGGGAAATTCTTACTAGCGCTTTAGAAGTACATCTTTCTTTGGTATCAAATAAAATGAATGATGTTATGAAGGTATTAACAATAATAGCAACAATAATGATGCCCCTAACATTGATCACAGGTCTGTATGGAATGAATTTTAAGTTTATGCCTGAGATTTATTGGAGATATGGTTATCCGATAGTTATTGGATTTATGATTCTAGTTGCAGGTACTATGTTGTATTATTTTAAGAAGAAAGGATGGTTGTGAGGATTTAGTCTTCGTCGCACAACTCTTCTATTTCGTCTTCTTCGCTGTACCCTCTCATAAATGCTTCTTCTGCTGAAGAAATTGCATCGTCATCTACTAGGCTGTCTCTTCCGAAATCAGAATATATACATTCCTCTTCTTTATGTTCGATGTTTATGACGTCTTGTTCAAATTCGTCTTGAATACTCATTCTCATTTTCTCTTTTTCCTCCCGTTTATGTGTATGATATGGTATGAATTGGAGTTATATAATAATTTGCCTTATATTCCTTATAAATTATATAATTTCATCAAAAAGTTTAAATATCTGTATAATTTTCTATATTGTATGAGAAGAAAAGTCATACAAATAGCTGATTCGACACAGTTGGTTTCTCTGCCTAGACCATGGGCTAAGAAGATGGGATTAAAGAAAGGGGATGAGTTAGAGGTAGAAGCAAAGGGCAATAAGATAGAGATTTCTACAGAAAAGAGTGATGTTTTGAGAAAGATAAAATTAAATG
>CAYVNO010000035.1:9447-14515 GCA_964452935.1 uncultured Methanosarcinales archaeon
TCTATTATATAAGGAGTGCTTATAGGAAAGGGTTTGATATCATGGAGGTAGAGTTCAGTGACCAGCTGGTTCCACATTATAGGGTGGATAAACATTTGAAGGTTATAAGTGTTATTCACCAAGAGGTAAATAGGTTAGTTGGTATGGAGGTTGTAACTCAGAAAGAAAATTATTGTGAGATTAAGGACATATCTCAGAGTTCTACCCATGAGTTTGATAATATATTAAGGAGGGTGTTTTTACTTCTTTTGGATGCTGCTAAGGATTTTACAGAATCTGCGAGAAATAATGATCTGGTTTTGACAGAGACGATTGAGGAGAAACATGATACTATAACTAATTTTATCAGTTATTGTTTAAGGATTTTGAATAGAGAAGGTTATTCTGATCCAGAGAATCTAGCTTTTATGTTTTATGTTATTTCAATCTTAGACAGAATAACAGATTATTATAAGTATGCTGCAAGAGACGTGTTAGAGTATAAGAAAAAGATAAATAAAGATACAATAAAAGCAATGGATAGAATACATAAATCTTTAGAGATGTATTATGATATGTATTATAAGTTTGAGTTGAAAAAAGTAAACAATCTTTATAAGAATAGGGACAAAGTGATAAGATATATTAATTCTTTGTCGAGAAAAGTTCCTGCAGAAGAGTTATTGATATTAAGTAAGTTAGCACAGGTACTTGATTTAATTATAGACATAACCTGTGCAAAGACTAGTATGTCTTTAAAGTTTACTCAAGAAGAAAGTTGAATTTGATTGCGTATGGTGTTGTTAATTCTTCTATTGGATCTGTGAGGCTTATAGCGTATGTCCCTTTTCTTTCATCAATTGCTACATCATCTTCTGTTAAGAAACCTGGCATGGATCCTAGTAGTATATCTGTAAACATATCCAACATATCTCCAACATATCTTTGGTGATGTAATCTGAGATTATTATTATATACTTCAATAACACCATCTTCCCTCATATCAATTTTTGTTGGGAGTAGTCTACTAAGATGTAAATCATTTGTTGAGTCAATTCCTCTTAAACTAGTTGGCATTAAGCTATAGAGTGTTGGTTTATCTAGAGCAAACCCCCTTTCATTAGAATTTCTAGATGTTGCTGATTCCATTAGTTCAACACTCAAACCATATAAGTTATGGAAAACGTGTTCTACAAAATAGTTATGAAGAGTTGAGTAGAATGGATCAGCACATTGATTTGATCTTCTTTTTGGAGTTACATTCATTAAATATTCAGAGATTGTTACTGGGATTTTGCCATTCCCACCATCAACTCTCAACATTTCTGCATCTTCTAATCTTGCGATGTATGTTATAAATCTCATTGCTAGGTCAATTTGTCGTGCAACATTCTTGGTTGTGTATTCAATGTCTGCTGGGTTAATGGATTCTGGATTGGGGTTTGAGAATATACAAGCGTAATTATGTCTATGTCTTTGAAGAGGTTGTTTTCCTCTTATTGCTCTTTGTATTTTTTTTTGATCTGTCCATCCTCTTCCACCATTTCTTTCAGATCTTGCTAGTCTTTCTTCAATATCTTCATCAGAAGATTCTATTAGTATTGGTAGTACATGTGCAACTGTTGAAAGATGTTCTATCTGTTGGCTTATTATTCCTATTTCAACTGTGTTAAAAACTGTGTTACCCCTTAGAAGAGTGTCATAAAAGTCTGCAGCAGGGATCCCGTAATGATGTCCCCAAGATTTATAGAGAAATGCAAGACTTTGAGTTAGCCAATATTCACGCATTGTTGTAGCAGGTATTTCTGCAATTCTGTGTGCCTCTTTACCAAATCTTGGGTCTCCTGATGTTGTGTATTTTAATGGGAATGTTGCATCAATTAGATCTGTGATTGTGCCCTTTCCTACTCCTCTTGCACCTGCAATTATTGCTAATACATATTTTGAGACTGGTTCTCCTAGATCAATACTTTCTGTAATAGTAAGTTCTTCACCGTCTCCTGAACCAGAATGGGGTAGTGTAGCTGATAGATGATGGGTGTTAAATGCAAATTTGCCGTTTCCTTGATCAGCTAGTATTTCATCTAGCGCTTGAATTGCTTCCTCTTCCCCATTCCCTATTGCTTTAGCTTGCCCAGAGTTTGTCAATATTCATCCCTCTCATTTAAGTATTACAGTATAGTAAGGAATATATGTACCATATTTAAATATTCTCCCTAAAGAGGAGGATTTTTAGTTCATTTAAATAGGTTCTTATTAAGTATTTAAAAGGTTGAGTAAGTTTTTTATATGATATGGAGTTTTGGGTTTTTATGAAGGCGTTGATATTATGTGCGGGCTATGCAACTAGACTTTATCCTTTAACTGTTGATACTCCTAAACCTCTTTTAAAAGTAGGTAAGAAACCTATGATTGAGCATATTATTGCAAAGATTGATGAGATTGAAAACATTGATGAGATCCTGGTTGTGACTAATAATGCTTTTTATAATAATTTTATGAATTGGAATCTTGGTTTTGAGCATAAAAAACCTATTAAAATAATTAATGATGGAACTACATCTAATGAGACTAGGTTGGGGGCTGTAGGGGATATTGATTTTGTTGTGAAGAATTTAGGGATTGATGATGATTTGATTGTTATTGCAGGAGATAATCTCTTTGAGTTTAGTTTAGCAAAGATGTTTGATTTTTTTAATGATAAAAAATCCACAGTTGTCGGAGTTTATGACATTGTTGACAAAAGTAAAGCTGCGAATAAGTTAGGCGTAGTTGAGTTGGATAATGGTAGTAAGATGATTGGTTTTGAGGAGAAGCCTGCTGAACCAAAAACATCATTGGTTTCTACTGCTTGTTATTTTTTTACAAAGAATGATTTAGTTGAGTTGGATAATTGTATTAAAGATGGAAAAATGTTAGATAACACCGGAGATTTTATTAGACATTTGTCGTCTAGAAACCCTGTTTATGGCTTTGTTTTTAAAGAGAATTGGTTTGATATTGGAAGTCATGATCAGTTAGAATATGTAAATAAGATTTATTCTACTTTATGATGTTTATGTCATCTGGAGAGCTAAGGAATGCTTCTTTTTCTATCTCTTCAATTATGTGGTATATTTCTAATTTTTTTATTTTGAACTCTTTTTCTAAATTATCTTTGAATTCCTCTAATTCTCCCATGTTCTTGAAAACTACTTCTATAAGATAATCATATTTGTTATTTATCTTTATTAATGTGTTTAGATTGTTGCATCTTAGTAGATAATTTCTGAAATTTATGTTTTCTCCTTTGTCTATTTTTATCATAACCATTGCGTTTATTAGATACCCTAATTTAGAGAAATCTATGAAAGAGGTGTTTCTTTTTATTATATTCTCGTTGAAGTACTTTATTCTGTCGTATATTGTTGAGGCAGGAATATGTGTTTTCCTACTGAGTTTTGTTAGTGATATCCTAGAGTTCTGCCTTAGGTGTGATAAGATCAATAGGTCTGATTTTTCGTTCATTTTACCTCCTAGTTACTCTTCTTCAGTAATTACATTGTATTTATATAATTATAGCTTATAAATTTATAATTTATTATTTTTTTATATAAATTATATAAATGTGGGTTTTGAATGGAATCAAAAATTATATATACTCAGATATTTAAGAATTCATGTATGAATAGATTTATAGTGTTGATTATGTTGATCTTATGTGCTGGATTGTATAGTGTTAGTGCTCAGGAGACTTCTGTTATTAGTATTTTAGTGCCTGAAGATGGAGTTACTTATGGTCCGTGGAGTGATACATATTTCTTTTATCCTCGGAGTCAGAGTGATGCTCACCACATAAGGATAAGTGTTGATATGGATGAAGAGGTAGTTAGTTATTATGGACTCTTTAGAAATGGTGTCCATATTGCTGATTTTGATTCTACAGATAAAGAACCTTCTGATTTAGTTGGATATTTAACAACATATAATAATTTAACAGTTGTTGCTTATGATGATGAGGATAATGAGTTAGGAAGAGATGATGTAGAATTTTATTTGGCTGTTAATCTTGATGATTATTTTGAGTTAATTGAAAGTGAGCCAGAGTTTTTGTCTGAGTTTAGTGTTACTGATGAGGATTTAGGAAAAATTAATGTGACAAGAGAGTTGTATCAAGAGACTACAAAATATTTTACTGTTACTAAAAAGATAATGTATGTTAATGTTAGAAATAAATTTACAAATGATATGGAAGAGCATACAAGAGTTACTATAAATATTAAACCTAGTATTCAAGGAGAGGAGGTTTCTGTTTATAATTTAATTCCGAAATATATTGTAGAACATGTTAATGATATGACTTTAACAGAAGAGTTTAAAGTTTTAGATAATGATCCACTTATGATGTGGCATTTTGCTGAGATTGGAGATGTTGAAGAGATTACTTATGATGTTAATGAGAAATTAACAGAGGAGCAGTTAGAAGAGATAAAAACGATTGCTGTGACAGAACAGTTGCCAGAAAAGAGTGCTTTCTTTTATTTTATTCCTTTGTTGTTGATTCCGATTATTGTTGGAGCGATAGTTTATTTTGGAAGGTTCAAAAAAGAATAATTTAATGTCGAAAGAAATAATAAAATCTTTTGAATATATTTAGTGTTCTTATGTAAATCATTTTTAGTATTGATCTTTCAGCTATTGCTATTATAAAGTCTGCTACATCGTTAGGAGATAACATTTGAGATCTATGTGGTCTTTTTTTGTATATGTTGAAGAACTCTGTGTCCACCCTTGCAGGATGTATTGTAGATATTTTTATCCCGTGTTTTCTTAGTTCCCATTTTATTGATCTTTTGAATCCTGTTACGCCATGTTTTGAAGCACAGTATGCTGCATATGTTGGTGCACCGTATAGGCCAGCGATTGAAGAAACAGTTATTATATGCCCTTTTATTTTCTTGTTTAACATTCTTTTTACTGTTTCTCGTGTACATAAGAAAACACTTGTTAGGTTTGTGTTTATTGTAGAAATCCAGTCATCACAACTGATATCACATATATTGGATTTTAATCCTTTCCCAACATTGTTTATTAGAATATGTACTTTACC
>CAYVNO010000036.1:0-12903 GCA_964452935.1 uncultured Methanosarcinales archaeon
CAGTAGAAGAAGAATCTCCAGTAGAAGAAGAAGCTCCTGCTGAAGAGGAAGCTCCTGCTGAAGAAGAAGCTCCTGCTGAAGAAGAAGCTCCTGCTGAAGAAGAAGCTCCTGCTGAAGAACCTTTGGATGAACCTCCAATGCCAGAAGAGGAAGAAAAGCCAAAGGATGAGTGATTTGATTAATTTTTTTTATTTTATTTCTTAATTTCTAAAATGTTTATAAGAATTAGTTTATGAAAAAATTAGTTTAAAATAATTATTTCCATTCTCTGATTGTTTCGAATATTTCAGTTGTTGCGTGAGTTTGTCTCCAACCACCAACGTTTGTTACTCCTAAATCATCTAATAAGTCTAATCTTCTATCGAATACTTTTTCGTCTTGTATATAAGCAATTCTTGTATCAGTTTCAACTCTAAGTTCTCCGTTGTCATATCTTCTGTTTCCTCTTGAATAGTTATCATTGTATCTTGCACTTAGTGTTCCTACTGGCGATCCGCCTTTTGTCCATACATATCCATAGAATGGCATCAGGAATACAACTTTGTCTTGATCTTGAATATGTTCTTGTGCATATTCTACGATTGGTTTGATTTTGTCTTCTGGTAATACTGGACTATGGGCCTTTCCTCTTCCTTTGTGGAAGTCGTATGCCATTAGGTGTATGTAATCAACATATGGTTCAATGCCTTCATAATCATAGAATCCATGGTGTGCATAACCGTTGGCTGAGCTGCCTTCAAATCTTGGGCTGGTTGCGATTGCTATTTCATAATCTCCTTCTGGCAATCTTTGTCTTAACTCTTTCATAAAGTTAACTAACTCTTGACTGTGTGATGAACCTAGTCTTATTGTTTCAAAATCTATTGTAACTCCTTCGTAGCCTGAGTTTCTTATTTCAGTTGCTATTGTTTCTGCAGTACTTTTAGGGTTGTTAAGAATATTTTGGATTATACTCGATTTGAATGCACTTACCATTGGCATTAATCTTGTTCCGTTTGCATTTGCTTCTCTTTTGAGTCTATCTATTTTTTCTTGTGAACATCTTTTCACCATTTTACGGGATGAGTTAAAGTCATAGAAGTGATGCATTACATAGTCTGCTGTTTCTTCTGTTTCTGTGTCCATTCTTGAACTGTTTAAAACTTGTTTGTAGACAAAAACTTTTTTCTCTCCTGTTGATTTCTTCTTTTTCCTAGGTTTTTTCTCTTTTTCTGGTTCTTCTTTTTCATATCTCTCGAATTCAAAAAAATAACTATCTTGTTCTTCATTACCCCAAAATTTATGGTCGAGTTTTTGATCTCCATCCCATATTTCTACTAGGAATTTAAATCTTCCGGAGCTATCTCTTTCTGCTGTCATTGGGTTGATAAATGCTGTTTCTGGTCCAAATGCGTCTTCAAGAGTTTTATCGTACTCAAAAAATCCTGCTACTCTACATTTTCCATTTTCTACATCTAGATCACTTCTTTCTCCTAGATAGATCATGTTTCTGTAAAAGTTACGGCTTCCTTCTTCAGGAATTTCATGTTTAGTATCTATCATAAAATATCTTGCTGTTAAGTTTTCACATTTACTGGTTGAGTTTCCGATTATGATATCAACTAGTGCTAGGTTTCCGTCTTCTATTTTTTTTGGTTTAGATACAAGAATCCCCATACTAACATCTTCATATCTGTTTGAGTCTTTTGGGTATTTACTGAAAATATCTGGTATTCCTGATAATGAGTATGCTAATCCTAGAACTCCTTTTGCTCCAAGGTATCCTGCAGCTGCTAAGGCTCCTGTTGTTCTGGCTGCGCTTTTGATAAATTCTCTTCTGCCATTACCTTCTTCTTCTGAGTTTCTAAATATGCTTTCTGAAATTTGTTTTGGTTTTGTGTAATCTAATACTTTTTTTAATCCTTTAGCTCCTAGATATGAGATTGTAGCTACTGATGCGTATGTTTGGGAGTGTGTGAATGATTCTTTTAAGAAATCTGTTATTGGTGTGTCAAAAACACTTCTGAAATTTAGGATTCCGTGAATGAATGGGATGGATGTTGCTAATCCTAGCATATATGTGTCTATTGCAGCTAATGTGCCCCAACTATCTTTTGCTTTTTTTGCTACTTTTGCTACTGCTGTACCATATGCGGCTGAGAATGCTACAACTGTGGCTGCAGGTAGGAATGAAGATTCTAGTAATTTTGATGCATAAGTTGAACCTGCTACAGTAGCTCCTGCTACCCATAAAGGAGAGTCTATTTTTTCTTTATTTTCTGAATAACGTTGTTTTATATCTTTACCTGCCTGAAGGACAGCGTTTGCTGCTTCTAAGGTATGCTGTTTAATTCTACCTGCCTTTGTTCCGATATTAGAGAGTATTTCTTCGAGATCTATGTCTGCCATATTAGTATTTATTCTATTGTGCTAGTATATAAATGTTTCGTTTTTGTTATCACTTATGGGTGGTTAAACTTGATTTAGGGTAGTCTGCGTAATAACCTTTATAAATGAATTGAGTTTCCAGGCTTATATTACCCAATATGTGGAATAGCCGTAAGGGACCATATATGAGCTACAGGGTGAGAATATGTGGTGATAAGAGCTGATTCTTATTACTATTAAACTATAAAGGTGAAAAAATGGTAGATGAACAATTATTAGTGCCTACAAAGGATTATTTGAAGGCTGGAATACATATCGGAACAAAATTTAGAACTAAACATATGGCTAAATTTATCTATAAAACAAGGCCAGATGGATTAAGTGTTTTGAATCTACAAAGGATTGATGAAAGGTTGAAAGTTGCATCTAATATGCTTGCACAATATAATCCTGATGAAATCTTGATTGTTAGTAGGAGAGAGAATGGATGGAAACCTGTTAGATTGTTTGCAAAATTAACAGGGTGTAAGTTTTTTGCAGGAAGATATTCTCCCGGATTATTAACAAATTCTAATCTAGAAACTTTTACTGAAGTTAAGGTAATCTTGGTTGTTGATTCATGGCCTGATAGAAACGCTATTAATGACGCGTTGATAGTTGGTTTACCTGTTATTGCGTTATGTGATACCAATAATCAATCAAATAATATTGATCTGGTTATCCCATGTAATAATAAAGGTAAGAAAAGTTTAGGGTTAGTGTTCTATATTCTTGCAAAAGCATATCTGAAGACAAAAGGAACCTCAATGAAAGAGACAATTGAAGACTTTACCGAAGAATAAATTATTTAATATGCTTCGCATTTAAATAATTTGCAAAACCACTGAGCGGTTTTGTATATTGTCTGCGCATTTAAATAATTTGCAAAACCACTGCGCAGTTTTGCATATTGACTTATTGAGGAGAGTTTATCTCTTCAAATCCTTCTTCTTTTATTGAGAAAATAGCCTCTTTGTTCTCTGGAATAAATCTGTGTTTTTTTATTACAGCTTTACGTGCATTTCTGAATTTTTTAAGTTCGATTAAACATTTACTGCCATATTTTAAGATATCTCCACCAACCATTTTTACAGCGTCTTTTTCTTCAAAATCAGAATAGACTTGATTTGTTAGTAGGACGGGGATGTTATTTTTTCTAGCTATTTCTGTTAAGTATGATACTTGTAATCCTAGTTCAGCGTTTATTGCTTTTATGTCTTTGTTTTGTTTTCCAAATTCAATTCTATAAAGCATTGAGATTGTGTCAATAACAATCAGACCAATTTTATCGTTGATCAGTTCTTTTAATCTTTTTAGTGTGTTAACTTGTTCTTCAAATGTTGTTGGGTTTAGAATGAATATCTTTTCTAGGATTTCTTTGTTATTATTTGTTAGTTGGTTTAACCTGATAATTGAGAACCCTCCTTCTGTATCAATAAATATCACTTTTTTATTGTTTTTTATGCAGCTGATTGCTGCCAGTAGACACATTGTTGTTTTTCCTGAACCAGCAGGTCCGTAGATTGTGTTTACTACACCAGATTCATACCCTCCAGACAGTAGGTTATTCAATACTTCTGACCCAGAATTTAAAATACTAGTTTCCATATAAATTGGGATGACTCAGGTCTATATATAGTTTATTCTATTCTTCTTTGTAAGACCCTAAAAACATTTAAATGGTTGTTCGTTATATGAATATATCATGGATAGGAAGGTCATATACTGGGTTTTAGGGGTAGCTTTTGTGATTACGCTAGCTTTGAGATTGTTTATTGCGTTTCAATCGCCTTATTTTTCTGATGATTCTGCTTATTTTCATTTAAGACAGATTGAAAATATAAAGGATACTGGTGTTCCTTTGTTCAATGATCCTTTAAGTTATGGGGGGAGAACCCATATCTTTTTACCATTATTTGATTATATTCTAGCATTCTTTAGTTTTATTTTTCCTTTAGTGTATGTTGCTAAGATCATACCAAATGTTTTTGCTTCCTCAATTATATTTGTAGTTTATTCGGTAGTCTCTAAATTAATAAGAAAAAATGATATAGCTATGTATTGTGCTTTAATATCATCTTTTATCCCCATTTATTTTGTAAATACAGTAAATTCCATCTCTGTTTACTCTCTTGCTGTTCCTTTATTCTTTCTTGTTGTTTATTATTTTCTTAGATTGAAGGATATTGATAATTCAAGAGCATATCTTGTTTTATTTATCTTTTTGGTGCTTTTGTCACCTTCTATCATTATTCTTATCATGGCCATGATTGCTTATTATATTATTATGAAAACAGAATCATTAAAGTTGGAGAGAGCGGAGTCGGAGATTATTATCTTTTCTGTTTTTCTAGCATTGTGGTTCTATTTTTTGGTATATAAAAAGGCTTTTTTGATGCATAGTTATTCTATTGTTTGGCAGAATATGCCTGTGCAAGTTCTTAGTGAATTCTTTTATCAAATTTCTATTCTTGAAGCTATTTATCTTATTGGTGTTTTCCCTTTTATTTGTGGTGTTTATGTGGTATATTTACATTTGTTTAGAAGGAAAGCTAAGCAGATATACTTTTTTATTTCATTAGTTATTGTTCTTGCGTTGTTGATTTGGTTTAAATTATTACAGATTGATTTAGGATTGGTGTTATTGGGGGTATGTTTTGTTGTTTTGTTCTCAAAAGCATGGTTGTTATTTGATGGTTTTATTGAAAAAACAAGGATGCATAACTATAGGGCTTATGTTTTTCTTGTAGTATTTTTGGTTGTATTTACTACCTCCTTTATTCCCACAATATCTTATGGTCTAGAAGAGGCAAGAGACACATTTTCTGAGGATGAAGTTAACGCTTTTAATTTATTAAGGGAGATGGATTCAGGAGGGGTTGTAACTAATGTCAATGAAGGGAATATTGTTGCATACTTTTCAGGGAAGTCAAATATAATGGATGAAGATTTTGTTTTAGTACCTGATGCTTCTCAGCGTTTAGAAGATATTAATAATCTGTATTCAACACATTCAAAGATTATTGCAGTTAGGATTATGGATAAATACAATGCTAGTTATATTTATCTTTCAGAAGATTCAATGAACAACTATGGAATAACTGATCTTCCGTCAGCAGATGAGGACTGTATTTCTCTTGTTTATACTTCAGGTGTTAAGATTTACAAGAATAGGTGTAAAATATGAAAAAAGGTTTTTTGAGTTATTTGAATGAAAGAAATTTGTTGATTACTTCATTATTATTATGTTTTTTAGTACTTTTTATTCCTGCAGTTATTAGGATGTTCTATTTTGATTCTAATCCTGGTGGTGTTTTTGTGTATAATGATATGGCTGTTGCAGAGAATATTATTGATTCTGGATTTAATTTATTTCTTGTTGGCGATTTGAACCCTTACAGTTTATTATTGGCGGTTTTTGGTTTGTTGATTAGTGTAAAGATTGCTGCTTTATTATTTCCTGTTTTGTTTGGTATACTTAGTGTCTTATTTATTGGTTTTTTATTACAAAAATATATTAAGAATATTAAGAAAAGGGCCGCTATTTTGTTATTGTTTATTTTATCTCCTGTGTTTATCTATACTTTTTCAGCTTCTTCATTATCTTTTCTATTTTTTATCTTTGTTATTTCATTCTTTTTATTATCTTTGAGGAATTCTTACTCTTTGCTTTCTATGGTGTCTTTTTTATTTATACCTTTTTTTGGTTTATTGCATGTATTAATTGTGTTGTGTTTTTTAGTTGTTTTTTATCTCTTAACAAAGATTGAGAAGAATCATTTCTTTGCTAGTGTTTTAATATTACTTGTGTCATCTATTGTTTTGAAAGTTTCATTTTCTGTAAAAAACTCAGTTATTGTTTTAGACTTTTTTAAGTTGTTTTTGTCTGATTTAGGTGCTCAAGCAGGCTTTAGTATTTTTCTTTTACTTTTGACTGCAATTGGTTTGATAGTCACATGGAAATTTAAGTATAAGTTATGGCCGCTTTATATACTCTTTATTGTCTTGACTGTATTTTCTTTATTTATTGATAATGTATCAAATATCTATCTTAATATTTTGTTTTGTATTTTTGCTGGTGCAGGAATTGATTATTTGTTTAAAATGAGGTGGCAATTAAAGTTTATTAAGAAAGCCGCTATATTTTTGTTGTTTTTGGGAATTATTTTTTCTGCAACTTCATACGATAGTAGAGTCGCTAGCTCATCACCTTCTATTGAGTTTATTGAGGGAATTAATTTTCTGGAAGAATACGATCTGAACCAGGGGGTTGTTCTTTCTCACCCTAAAAACGGGTTTGTTATTGGTTATTTTTCTGAACTTCCTGTTGTTATTGATTCTAACTATTATACCACTAAACATGGTCGTTTTGTGAAGGACGATATTGAGATAATTTTTAAAACAAAACACATGAGGGATGTTTTGCCTTTATTGCAAAAATATAAGATTAGATATGTAGTTATTGATGGTTCTATGGGAAATGGTCTTGTTTGGAATAGGTTGGATCAAGGATTATTGTTTTTACTACAAAACAGCGAAAAATTTAAAAATATATATACAGATACTGGAGTTGAGGTTTGGGAATATATTGGGAAGTATGATTTAGAGGGTGAAAAATGAATATAATTGCTTCATTATTGTTATGGTTTACTTATTTCATTTCTTTGTACTTTGCGATATTTTGGTTGATTGTTTTTTTATTTAAAACACAAAAACCTGAACAGAAAGAGCTAAAAGATAAACCTTTTGTTACAATTGCTGTTCCTGCTTTTAATGAAGAAAAGAATATCTCTGGTACATTAGAGACTTTATTTAAGATTGATTATCCAAAGGATAAGTTTGAGATTTTTGTTATTAATGATGGTTCTACAGATAATACTGAGAATGTTGTTTTAGATTTAATAGATAAGAATAAAGATGTTAATGTGAAGTTATTAAATCAACAAAATAAAGGAAAAGGGGCTGCAATGAATAATGCTATTCGAAGAGCTCAAGGAAAATACTTTGTTTGTTTAGATGCTGATTCTTTTGTTGATAAAGAAGCTCTTACTAAAATGTTACCTTATTTTGTAGATGATAAGATTGGGGCAGTTTTGCCTTCATTAAAAGTCAAGAGTCCAAAGAATGTGTTACAAAAGTTACAATGGTATGAGTATATTATCAATATGTTTTACAAAGAACTGATGGGTAAGTTGGATTGTGTGCATGTTACTCCTGGTCCTTTTTGTGTTTATTCAACTAAGATTATTAAAGATATTGGGATGTTTGACGAGGATAATATCACTGAAGATTTAGAGATTGCTTTACGTTTACAGTCTAAGAACTATAAGATTGTACAATTATTAAATACGGATGTTAAAACACTGGGTCCTTCTGATTTGAGGTCGTTATATAAACAAAGGAATAGGTGGTTTAAGGGTGCTACACTTAATGCTATAAAATATAGAAGAATGATGCTTAATCATAAATATGGTGATTTCGGTATGATACAAATGCCAACAATAATCTTGTCTGGTATTATTGCAATTGTTATTATCTCCTCTGTTTTATATTATACGCTTGCACCAAATTTTAAGCATATTTATCATATGGCTTTGATTAATTTTGATTTCTTGACATTAATTAGGGCTTTTCAGTTTGATTTTAAGATATTGGACTTAGATTATGTAATAATTTTTGTAGCTTTAGTTATGTTAGGTGTTTCGTTGATAATTATGAAGAAGTCAGAGGTTACTCTGAGGGAAAGATTATTAAAACATGGGTCATTACCTATTGTTGTTTACCTATTAGTTTATTTTTTATTATTATCTGTAATTTGGATGGGTGTACTTTTTGACTTAGTGACTGGGAGAAGGCAAAGATGGTAGAAAGAAAAGTTAGCAAGGAATTGTATCTTATTGCTTTTGTTATAACTGCAGGTGTTTTTTTGTTAGGTTTATTATTGGGTGTAGTTATTGAGGAGAAGCGAGCAGGTTATGTGGAAGAACAATACCAAGAACATAAGATAATTTTTAGTTCTTCACAACTACAATATGAATTTTTGAGTATGATTGATGATAAGGATGAGTGTCCAGGTGTGTATAGTGCGTTATATTCTAATCTTGAGGATTTAGAGGAGACTAGGATTAGGTTAGAGAAGTTTAGTAATAAAGCTACAATTGAAAAAGATGAGTTTGAGTTATTAGAAAGGGAGTATTTATTGTCAGAGATCAGATATTGGATGTTAGCAAAGAAGACTAAAGAGATGTGTGATTATGATGTTGTTACCTTGCTTTATTTCTATTCGAATGATGAAGAGTGTGCTGATTGTACAGAGCAATCTTTTGTTTTGACTTATCTGAAGAAACTTTTTGGAGATAAATTATTGATATTTTCGTTTAATTCTGAGATTACAGAGGAACCAATGATAGGGATATTAAAGACAGCTTATGGGCTGGAATCTTATCCTGCCCTAGTTATTGATGATGATTTATTTACTGGATATCAGAGTAACGACGACCTTATGGATTTGATATGTTCTACACTAACTGATGCGCCAGAGCAATGCTATGAAGAAGAATAATTATTTTAAGAATTGGTATTATTTGATTTTTCCAGTTTTATTTCTTTTGTTTCTGAGAGCCTTGTTTTTCTTTAAAAGAGTTCATTATCTTTCTTGGGATGAGTCAGTTTATATTGGGGTCGGGAAGTATTTGTGGTCTTTTGGTTCTCAAGGGTTGTGGGAGGTTATTAGGCCCATTGGGTTGCCTTTTGTCTTGGGGTTTATTGATAAATTTGGATTAGGTGTTATAGGATTCGATATATTGATTTTGTTGTTTTCAATAGGCGTGGTTGTGTTATGTTATCTTTTATGTGAGGAGCTGTTTGATAATGTTAGTGGGATTGTTGCTTCTATTGTTTTGGTTTTAACTCCATTATTCTTTTTTTCTAGTTTAAAAATATTGACTTCTATTCCTGCCATGTTTTTTATTTTATTGAGTTTGTACTTGTTTGTTAAAGAGAAGAATATATTTGTTGTTGGGATGATTGCTTGTTTAGCATTTCTTTTTAGATTTCCGGCTGGGATTGTGTTATTGGTGTTGTTTTTTTGTGTGATTTTTCGATTTTATGGGAAATGGAAGGAGCTATTTGTTGATTTGGTTTGGTTGGGTTTAGGGTTTGGTGTTTTGTTTGTACCTTGGTGTGTGTTTAATTATATTATGAATCACCAATATGTTGATGGGTTTATTCTTACTATATTCAGGCCGGTGTTTTTAGGTGGGTTACACCAAAGCAATGTTTTGCATTCTGCTGGTTATTTGTTTTATTTTGTTGAGTTGTTTAAGAATAATCCTTTATTGGTTTTGGGTGTTTTGGGTTTTTTTGTAGCAATAGTTAAGAAGAAGAGTGTTGTTGTTTATTTGGCGTTATTGTTGCCTTTGTTATATTTTACTTTGATTGTTAATAAGCAACTTAGGTTTTCTTTGTTGTTTTTACCATTTATTTGTATGTTTGTAGGGTATGGGTTTAGTTTTTTATATGGTGTTGCTAAGAAGAATAAGTTAGTGTTGTTATTTTCGTTGAGTATGTTGTTTTTAGTAATGTTTAGTTATACTGTTGTTTATCCTGGGTTTGTTGACAGTTTTAGGTTTTTTCCAGAAGAAGAGCCAGAGATAGTTAATGATTTTTATATGATGTTTGATGGTGGTGTTATTTTATCTACTGATCCTGTGTTTACTGCATATACTGATTTAAGAGTTATCCCATTTTATAACAATGTAACAGATGCGATGAAGATTTATGTTGTCGAAAGAGGAAATTATGATTATGTTGTATATGATCATGATTTTTATCCTTGTTTTGATGAAGAGTGTGAGATTGTTAAGGCAGAATTGTTTAAGAAAATCAGTGAAGAGAACACCTTGATGCTTAAGGGAGAGTATGGTGGCAGAGTTAGGTATGTGTTTGAAGAAGGTAGTTTAGATTTTGTTATTTAGTAAGTCTTTTAAATGGGATTGAATTTCTTTGGTTTTATGGTGGCTATAGAAGCATATTTCGGAGGAGTTGAAGGATTAAGTGCGTTATTAGATGTAGAAGATCAAGTTGATGAAGCTCCATGTGATATTGATGTGGATATTAGTGATGAGACTAGAGGAAAACTTAGTATGTTAGTGAGTGGGTTATCTAGTGAGATAAGTACGTTGCCATTTTATGGGCCTTTTGGTGAGATTGTTAATACAGAATTTTGTAGTTCTATTAATCCTATTCCAGAAGAAGGGAGATTAGATGTTACTCCTTATGTTTTTGTTGGTAATAGGTTGTTTTTGAACTTTATTTTTAAGGATCTAATGGATGAATTAAATCCTTCATCTGAGGATGAGATAGTTTATTTTGCTAATCCAATTGTTTTTGCGAATAATGCTTTAGTTTATTATTCCAGTTTAACTTCTTATGCGTTAACTCAAGTTGATTTGAAAGGAAAAACATTTTTGGATTTAGGTTGTGCAGATGGGATTAGTAGTTTGGTTGCAAAGCTTGAGGGGGCAAGAAAGGTTATTGCTGTTGATAAGGATTATGATGTTTTTTCTTCTTTAAGATTGAATTTGATGATAAATAGAATTGGTCATACTGATTTTAGGTTTATTACAGAGGATCTAACCAATGATGATTTGTATCAGAGGCTAGGTTCTGATAATTATTGGAATAGGACTGATTTAGATGATGTAGATATTGTTTGTATGAATTTAGGTCAAGGACAGTATGATGGAGATCCGAATAAAGCAGCGATTGCTTTATTAGATCATATGCCCAATGTTAGTCATGTTATTGGTTCTGGTTATGCAACTATGCAAGGTTATGGGCCAGAGGAGGATGTTGCTCTTTTACAGAGTAAGGGATTTAGGAAAATTAGATGGTTAGTTGCACAGAAACCTGATTGTGAGGAAGGTAGACAAATTGGTTTTATTGCTGAGAGAAATGGGCCTTATTTACTTAAACAATGACTTAAAGTAAGCAAAGATTTGTTTAATCCCCATCTTAGATTTACCATGTTCTCTTGTTTTGAATTCGTATTCTATTTCTGTTACTTTTGTTTCTTTTGGTGCGTATTTTAGTGTGTCAAAGAGTACTTTATATCCTGTTAGTTCGAATTTGTTTTCATGTTGTGAAATGATTTCTTGGAATGTTCTTGTTCTTATACCAAAGAAACCAGACATTACGTCTGTGCATTTGAACTGTTTTTTAGAGAGTCTTAGTTGGCCTAAATAGATGGCTGTTTTTGAGATGAGTTTGCGATGCCAAGGCCAGTTTTCATCTATTTTGGCTCTTTTTCCTATAACAATGTCGTTTGATTTTAGTTCTTCTATGATATCTTTAATTTTTTCTGGAGGGTGTTGGAAATCTGCGTCTATTACAACAATGAATTTCGTCTTTGTGATCTTTGCTGCATCAACTACACTCGCACATAAACCGTGAATGGGCTTGAATTCTCTATTTAGTATCTTTGCCTTTGCTTTTCTTGCAATGTCTCTTGTATTGTCCTTAGAACCTTCATCTGAGACAATTATTTGAGCATGCGGATAGAACCATTGAAGCATACTTATCAACTTTCCAATGTTGTCTTCTTCGTTCAGTGTCGGTATAATTATTGTTGTGTGTGAGTAATCCATATACATTAGAATAAATAGCAAGTATATATATTTTACTTGTGTTAAATCACTTAACAGTTATTTGTTTTAGTGTATAATATGTTAAATAATTATCTATTATGTTGCATATGTGTTATGATAATTCTTGATTTTTGTTTATATATCTCTTTATTTTGTTATATTACTTAACTTTGATTGTTTTTAAGTTTGTTTGTGTTAATTGATTTTTACTCTATTCTAGTTAATTTGTTAATTAACTTAACTTTGTGGCTGTTTTTTCTATTATTGATTAAATATTATAACTATTTTATTATATGTGTTGTTATTTATATTTTCGATTGTGTATGTTCCTTCATATTTATTGTTATGTTTATTAACTTCAAAGGTTAGTTTGTTCTTCTTTCTTGTAACTATTCTCACGTAATCTATTTCTAATTATTATTTCTTAACACAGAAAGGCTTAAATATGAGTTGTGTTAATTGATTTAACATGTATGATTATACTGACTATATTCATCATGGAAAAAAGATGCTTATTTGTACATATTCTACAAAGCATCTTTCTAATAAAGACAAGGTTAGATTTTACTATGCTTTGAAAGGCAGGGATGGAAAGTCAGGTTTGATTAAGAGATTGAAAATTGAGTATCTTGGTAAAACTGTGTTGTTAGTTCCTGCAAGGTATGAAGAAGATGTTCAACAGTTTTTCCAGGTTTGGAATTTAAGTTATACAAAAAGAAAAGTCATTGTTGATACCAATGTACAGAAAAGAGGTGTGCATCATTAATCATTATCATGAGATCGTTTGGCAAGAATTCATAACTCATGCTCTAGTTAGGGGAGGTGGGTTTAGCAGATTATCACGTGGTCT
>CAYVNO010000037.1:0-8905 GCA_964452935.1 uncultured Methanosarcinales archaeon
GCACTTACTACTTTGTTACAATACACAACAGAACATACAGATAAGGAAGGTAATCAAGTCGATATGAGGTGTACCTTTAGTAGTGATGAGTTTAGTGTTGGTTTTAAAGTAGTTGCACCCACTAATAGACCCGGAGCAGAATATTTTACAGAAGAATCAGGAGTTAACAAGCAGAAAGGGTTACCTGTCTTGAGAAAAATTGTTGAGAGATTAGGGGGAACAGTTGATCCAGTTCAGACTCCATCTAATGTTGATCAACCATTAGTTGGTTATGAGATAAAATTACCGGCAGCAAAATTAGATTATGTTGCTTAATTTTTTATAAATATTTGTTCCAGCAAGCGTGTAAACCTTGGTTGTTTCACAGATATCTGCTATTTCTTTTAGAACTCTAGCTGTTTCTGGGTTTTTGTAGTTTGTTCTTTCTGTTGTTTGTACAAATAATGGTCTTGTAGGGGTTCTTTGTGGTAGGTATTTGATAACTATCACTCCATCTTTATTTATGGTTTCATCTAATGTGTCTAGAGCAGAAACAGCCCAGGTTATTTCCCTATTTTCTTCTGTTTCCCTCATCCCCAATCTATCTGCTAATTCACGAATGTCATCTAGTTTTTCTACAGGGCATTTGTCATATAGGTAATGTGGCATGTAAATGGGGTTTAGTATACCTTTATTAATTTAATCGATAGTTTTATATATCAATTTTAATGATTTATAAGTATGAAAGCAAATTATGGGGATAGAGTAAAGGTAATAACTAAAAAAGAGGTTTATGAAGGAATTCTAATGCCTCATCCTGCTTTGTTAGGTGAGAAAACGTTAGTTGTTAAGTTAGATAGTGGTTATAATGTTGGTATTGATAATAAGAATGTTAAGAAGATAGAAGTTTTGAAAAAACATTCTGTTGAAAAGAGGTTAGCAAAAGAGAAGATAAAAGTGGATAAGAAAAAGAAGACAATCCTTGTTTTACATACTGGCGGAACAATTGCATCAAAGGTTGATTATAAGACTGGTGGAGTTGTTGCTGATTTTAGTCCTGAAGAGTTATTGAAGATGTTTCCTGAGTTGAAGGATATTGTTAATATCAAAGCAAAATTAGTCTTTCAGATGTTTTCAGAAGATATGGAACCTGGACATTGGGGTATTTTGGCTAGTGAGATTAAAAAGAATTTGAAGAAATATGATGGTTTTATTATTACTCATGGTACAGATACTTTACATTATACTTCTGCTGCATTATCTTTTATGTTAAAAGGAATAGATAAGCCTGTTTTATTAGTGGGGGCGCAGAGAAGTTCTGATAGAGGAAGTTCAGATGCTGCGTTGAATGTTTTATGTGCTGCACAATTTATTGCAAAGAGTAAGTTTTGTGGAGTTGGGTTATGTCTTCATGGAACAACTGAGGATGATTATTGTTATGTACATTCTGGTGTTAAGGTTAGAAAATTACATTCTTCAAGAAGAGATGCTTTTGAGAGTGTTAATGCAGAACCCATTGCAAAGGTTTATACAGACGGAAAGATTGAGTTATTGAATAAGTGTTCTTCTAGAGTTAAATTTGAGTTTAAGAATAAGTTTAAGAAAAAGGTTGCGATAGTTAAGGCAAGGCCAGGTTTTCATCATAGCGAACTTGAAGCTTATTCAGGTTTCAAAGGGTTAGTTATTGAAGGAACAGGGTTGGGACATATTGCTGTGAATGATATTGATAATTTGACTAAAGAACATAAGAAGATTTTAGATGTGATAAAAAAGTTAGCTAAGAAGATGCCTGTTGTTATGTGCACTCAATGTATTTTTGGGAGGGTTAATATGAATGTTTATTCTACTGGTAGATATTTGTTAGATGCAGGAGTTATTTCTGGTGAAGATATGACTTCAGAGACTGCTTTTGTTAAATTGGGATGGTTATTAGGAAATTTTGATAAGAAGAAAGTTAGAGAGTTGTTTAGTAAAAATTTAGTTGGAGAGATTAATCAGAGATTGTAAAGCATAGATGGAAGCCAGTTTTTCTTTTTACGTTTTCTCCTGTTAGTGAAAATGTTTCTTCTGTTGATTTGTGATCTTTTAGAATGTTGTATAGGGATTCACAATATTCTTTGTATTTGTCTAAATTGTATCCGTTGTAGCTTAAGAATTGACTGTAGTAATAGTTATCTTTGTTGAATTTAAACATGTCAGAGATGAATATTTTGTTTGTTTTTGTTTTTAGGTATTGAATTAGGTTGTTTATATCCTCTTTTGTTTTTCTAACTCCTTCTTTGAAACCAGAAGTTAGGATGTAGTGCATATGTATCTCATCAAATTGTTCTAGTTCTGGGAGTGAGAAGATGTCAGTGTTTATTGTGTTGAAACCTTGTTTTTTCCAGTTGTTTGCTTTGTTGGGATCTATTTCTACTATTGTGATATTGTTATCTCTATTATTAACTACTTCTTCTTTTTCTGGGCCAATTAAAAGAATATTCATGATTGTGACAACCTTTAGGCCAAGTTTGCTGCGCAAACTTAAAATCACTAACGCGATTTTAGCTAAACGTTGGCGAAAACCAGCTGGTACGACATTACTCATTGCATTCGTAAGTCGTACGAACTTCGTTATTATTTTTCTATCAATTCAATTGTTTGTGTAGGGAAGGCCATGTCAATCAGCTTTTTGGCAAGCAAAAACCTGGGAAAATGTCAGCTGGTACGACATTCGCTTTACGAAGTCGTACGAACCTCGTGATTATTTTTCAATCAATTCAATTGTTTGTGTAGGGAAGGCCATGTCAATGCCTTCTTTTTCGAACTTAACTTTGATATCCATGTTTATATCACTGATTATCTTTCTTCTCTTTTTCATGTCTGTTATCCAGTATTGTACTGTTAAGTTCAATGAGAAATCTCCAAAGAAATCATCTGTAAATACGTCACATCTTTCTGTATTTGATTGTTTTTTAACTGCATCTTTGATTATTTTAACTGCTTTTTTTATTTTTGCGTTTGATGTTCCATATACTAATCCAATATTATATTTTGATCTTCTTTTCTTTTGTCTGCTTACGTTTTCTATTATGGAATCTGCAATCATTGAGTTTGGCATTATTAGTTCGCTGCCGTCAAAAGCAGATATTCTACTTGTTCTTAGACCTATCTCTTTCACTGTTCCGTCTTTTCCACCAATACTAATCCAATCTCCAATTTTAAATGGTTTGTCTGTTACTATTGATACTCCTCCAAACATGTTACTAAGCATATCTTTTGCTGCTAATGCAAATGCTAAACCACCAATTCCTAATCCTGCTATTAAACTTGTTACATCATAACCAAATCTGTCGATAATCATTACAAATGCTAATGCAATTACTATTCCCTTTGATAGTTTTCTTAGAATTGGCATAAGTGTGTCATCTAAGTCTGTTTCTGTTTTTGATGTTAATGGTTTTATATAATATTTAATTGCTGCGTCAATGAATCTTACACCTAACCATGCAACATTTATGATCATAAGTATTTTTACTATGTTTGTAAATACTTCTTCTGCTGATGGAGAGAGTACTAACATTTTGTATGATATGAAAAATCCTATTATGAATACTAAGAATACTATTGGATGATCAATTGATTCAACAATAACATCGTCTAGTTTTGTTTTAGTTGATTTTGCAAATACTTTTACAAACTTAGCTAATATGAAGTATAGTACTTTTCCTAAGACAATTGATGCTGCAATTATCCCAAAGAATAGTAGGTAGTCAAGTAATGAGTTGCCTAGAAATGTGCTGTTTAATGAGCCATATAATATACTCCAATCGATTGCCATGGGAAATTTATAGGGGTACTCCTTTTTAAGGTTTTCGCAAAGATTGTGATTTTGAATGTTATTTCTATCGAAAACTATATATATGCTCCATGGTTGTTTCTTATCATGGATTATAAAAAGATTGGTTTGAAAGTAGGGCTAGAGATACATCAGCAGTTAGAAGGTAAAAAGCTGTTTTGTAATTGTCCTGCTGAGATTATTGATACAGAGCCTTCTCAGATATTGAAGAGGAATTTGAGGGCTGTTGCTGGTGAGACTGGTGTTGTGGATGAGGCTGCGATGCATGAGCATGGCAAAGAAAAACACTTTTTGTATTATTCTTATGATGAATCATGTTGTTTAGTTGAGCATGATGAAGAGCCACCACATTCGATGAATAATGAAGCTTTAGAAACTTGTTTAATGGTTGCGAAGTTAGTTAAGGCTAAATTAGTTGATGAGATTCAAGTAATGAGAAAGACTGTTGTTGATGGAAGCAATGTTTCTGGGTTTCAAAGAACTGCACTAATTGGTGTTGATGGGTGTATGAAAACTTCTGAAGGAAAGATTTCAATTCCTTTTCTATGTTTAGAGGAAGATGCAGCAAAGATAATTGAGAAAACAGATAGTTATAGTTCATATAATCTATCTAGGTTAGGAATTCCTTTAATTGAGATTGCAACTGGACCGGATATTAAGACACCTGAAGGAGCAAAAGAGGCTGCAGAGATGTTGGGCATGATTTTAAGGTCGACAAAAAGAGTAAAGAGAGGTTTAGGTACGATAAGACAGGATGTAAATGTTTCGATAAAAGGTGGAGAAAGGATTGAGATAAAAGGAGCGCAAGATTTGAAAATGGTTCCCACTTTAGTTAAGAATGAAATATTGAGGCAACAGAATCTATTGAAAATAATGAAATTAGTTCCAAAGAAAGAGATTAAGGATGTGCAAATCGATTTAGGTTTGAAAAAGTGTGAATCAAAGGTTGTTCAGAGTGCTTTTAAGAACAAAGGAGTAGTTTATGGTGTTAAGTTAGAGGGATTCAAAGGATTTTTGGGAGCGGAATTACAACCAGGAAAAAGATTAGGGACTGAGTTAAGTGGTTATGCAAAGGTGAAAGCAGGTGTTGGCGGTTTATTTCATTCAGATGAATTGCCAAAATATGGAATTACTGAGAAAGATGTTGCAAGTATTAGGAAGAAATTAAAATGTGGAGCTAAAGATGGGTTTATTTTAATTGCTGATGGTCGAGATAAGGTTAGTAAAGGGTTAAGTGCGGCTGTTTGGAGAGCAAATCAAGTCAAAAAAGGAGTTTTGAATGAGGTTAGGAATGCAAATCCGGACGGGACAACTAGTTTTTTGAGACCTATGCCTGGCGCTGCAAGAATGTATCCAGAGACAGATGTTAAACCTTCGAGACCATTTAAAGTTGATGTTCCTGAGTTGATTGTAGAGAAGGCTTCAAGGATTAAAGAGTATGGTTTAGGTAAAGATTTAGCAGATTTATTAGCTAAATCACACAAAGTTAGTTTGTTTGAAGGCTTTGTTAAGAAGTTTAAGAAATTAAAGCCAGCATTTATTGCAGAGGTTATGCTGCCAAAGTTAATTGAAATAAAAAGAAGGCATGATGTTGATACAAATAATATTTCTGATAAAGAGTTAGAAGAGTTGTTTTTTAATTTAAACAAAGGACTGCCTAAACAGGTTGTTGAGGAAGTTATTATTGAGTTAGCTAAAGGAAATGATGTTGATTATTCAAAGTATAAAGGAGTTTCTGATAAAGAGTTAATGAAAGAGATAAAGAAGATTGTTTCTAAGAATAAGAATGTTCCATTCGGTTCATTAATGGGCAAATGCATGGCTGAGTTCAGAGGAAAAGTAGATGGAAAGAAAGTGAGTGAAGTGTTGAAGAAATTAGTAAAATAAAAAATTAATTTATGGCTTCACAAACACTCTCGAATATTTCTGGGATTGGGATTTCTCCGTTGATATCTTTTAATATTCCTTGTTGTTTGTAGTAGTTAACCAATGGTGCTGTTAGTTCTTCGTAGACTTTTAGTCTCTCTAAGACTGTTTCTTCTTTGTCATCATCTCTTTGGAAGAGTTCTTCTTTGCATAAATCACATTTGTTTTCTTCTTTTGGTGGGTTGTTTGTTTTGTGATAAGTTGCTCCACATTTGCACATTAATCTCCCGCTCATTCTTTCTAAAATAACTTCTTTTGATGCAAGGATGTTTAATGCTGCATCTAGTTTTATTTGTAATTCCTGTAATAGTTTATCTAAAGCTTCTGCTTGAGGAATTGTTCTTGGAAATCCGTCTAGAATAAAACCGTTTTTACAATCATCTTGTTGGAATCTTTCCTTCATAATATCAATTATTATTTCATCTGGAACCAATTTACCAGAATCCATGACTTCTCTTGCTTTTTTACCTAGCTCTGTTCCTTGTTTGACTGCTGCTCTGAGTATATCTCCTGTTGCTATTTGTGGGATTCTGAATTTTTCAACTAATAATTTTGCTTGTGTACCTTTTCCTGCACCTGGTGCTCCTAATAGTAGTATTCTTTTGCTCATTTTATCACCTTATTAATTATTGAATCTAATTTGTAAAACAACCATTTGTTTTTGTCGTGTTTTACATTCTTTAAATTGTTTTTGTATTTTTTTAGGTTTTTTAGGAATTTGTTGAAATTGTTAGTATTTATCCTTTTTACAGACTTTCCATATCCTATCTTTTCTAGATAATCACTATTTACCATCTGTTCGAATTGTTTATTTATTGGGATAGAGAATATTGGTTTTTTTAGATAGATTGCTTCTCCCATAAGTGTGAAACTACCGTTCATTATAACTGCTTCGCAGTTTACTAGGTCGTTAAAGAATTCTTTTTCATTGAATTTTTTGAATTGTAAGTTGTTTTCTGTTTTGTTTTTGTCAAAACCATAGATTATGAATTCTTTGTTTATGTTTTTTAGTGTTTTGAATATCTTTTTGTATGACGTTGATGTTTGGTAGACTAGGATGTGTTTTTTATCTTTTGGTTTTAGTTCAAAGATTTCATTTTGTAGTATTGTGTTTACTAAGAATGTGTTTTTTCTTTTGACTTTTGGGTAAAAGAATGTTGTTATGAATTTGTAGTCTGGCAGAGGGATAAATGTTTTTATAACTAACCATGAATGTAGATGGTATAATGATTTTAATCCTCTGGTTTTTATTTTTGTGTTTGTGATTATGTGTTGGTTATCAATGCTAATTAATGGTTTGAATAGAATCTTTGCATAATATGCAGCAAATGGTTCAAAATCTGTGATTATTATGTCTGGGTTGTATGTAATTATGTCAAAGAACATTTTTAGGTTGAATAAAAACATGAATGGAAGTTTTAGAGTGTTAATTGTTCCTGTTAGAATACTGCTTACTGCGTTGTTTATGTAATAAATATGGAAACCTAGGATTCTTTTTGGTTTGAAGAACTTACTTAAGAATTTGTATCCTTTGCCATGGGAGTAGATTCTAACTCTGTGTTTCTTTTTTAGGTGTTCAATTATGGTTTTTGAACGTACTGCATGTCCGTTACCTTCTCCTGCTACTGAATATAGGATTTTTGCCATATGTGTGGGTTTGAACAGTAGTATAAAAATAATGCTATTATAAGACCGATATATTTAAAAATAAAGGCGTTTTTTAGTTGTATTATGAAGTATGATGTTAAAAGTGTGATAATTGGAAGGAAGAAAAGACCCCAAAAGGATGACCCAGATTGTCCTTGTTTTATTGCGTTGTTTGATATAAATGAACCGCATAAAAGTGGGGAAGTTCCAAAAGAGATATTAGACTTTGAACACATTGCAAAGGTTTCAATCGATACAAAACATGTTGATTACATGTTGGCAGGAAACGATGTTGTTCTAGATAATTTAAGTTCTGTTGATATTGAACATGAAGGAAATGTTATTAAGTTGAAAGCTGAGTAAATATTTTTAAATGGTTCTTGATTTCTTTATTTTATGGATAATGTTGAAGGTCTTGAAGGATTTTTAAAGGAGTTTTTGCCTTGGTATAGAGAATTTTTAGTAGAAGTTGAAAGTCATAATTTAAAAGATAGAGAGAGTCCTGCTTATACTTCAAGGGAAACAGTTAGGGGGAAAGTTCCTTATGTTCTTGTTGAAGATGGTGATTGTCAGTTTGGTGCTTATGGTGAACAAGATGTTAGTAAGGGAACGTTTGTTCCATTGTTGGAGAAAGAAGAAGAGTTAGAAGGAAAGGTTTCTGAATTGAAAAGTCAGTATTGTGTTGAAGTTGTTCCACATTTTAGATCAATTAGTTATTCTGGTTTTCCACAGTATGATTTGTTTATGCATGGTTTAGAGTTTTCTATTGGTAATAAAGAGAATAAATTGTATGTTGGAATGAAGTTTGAATTAGGGGATGGATTTAGTCCACGTTATGAGTTAGATGAAGAAGTTTATTTAATTTCTGTAGGCAATGTGGCAATACCTGATGATGGAAAAATGAAGAATGCTGTTTGGAGAGAGAAGAAAGGAAAATATGTGGGGGGTGATTGGACATTATGTTATGAAGAGGGTCCAACTGCAGATGGTATGTTTGACTGGGGCGATGATAATCTGTTTGAATTTCATGTTATGTCTGGTCCTCTTGATGATCCAACGAGGAGTCACCCTGTTTTGGATTCAACCATCTCTTTTGACGAGGAGGATTTGGGTAATAATGCATTAACTTGTTTTTTGAGTTTATTAGTTGAGTAAAGCTGTCGCTAATTCTTATGGTTATTTAGAAAAAATAAGAAAAAACCATACATAAACAAGTGTAAAATTAGAAACGAACTATTGGAACGCGCATGCTGAATACCTCGCGTTAGCTTAGTACTTACACACCGCGCCCATCGAACTCGTGTTTTACGAGTGTTCTAAGATATCTCTTTTTGAGGTATGCTTCGTGCTTAGATGCTTTCAGCACTTATCACTTAAGGCGTAGCTGCCCTGCCTGCCCTATCGGACAACAGGTAGACCAGAGGCCTCGAACTTTCGTTCCTCTCGTACTAGAAAATCCTTCCTCTCAGATATCTAACATCTCTAGTAGATTTTAAACAAACTGTCTCACAACGT
>CAYVNO010000038.1:0-7291 GCA_964452935.1 uncultured Methanosarcinales archaeon
TATCTCTCCAATCTGAAAATCTTCCATAACTACAACCACATCTGCCCATTTAAGATGCCTCTCACTCAACAATTTCCCGCCATAAAGACCAGCAGACTTAACATCAAATCTATCCTTAAACAACTTTTCAGCAGTTTTACTCCTATGCATGTTTTGGTTACAGACAAACAATACCTTCATACCAATAAAAAAATAATGAAATAATATAAATTTTACCAAAATGAAACACACAACAACAATAATCCTCGCACTACTCCTCCTAAACCCAGTTCTAGCCATTAAAATAAACGAAATAATGTATAACCCCACTGGATCTGACAATAACAAAGAATTCATTGAAATCCTCCTCTCAACACCAATCTCACTAGAAAACTACATAGTTGGAGATCTCAAATCAAAAGATACTTTAACAACAATGTATTTCACAAACTCCACTTATGCCTTGATTGTAGAAGAAAACTATGACTACATTAACGGAGATTATTCAATCTATTCAGCAGGATCAACTATCGGCAATAATTTAAACAACGATTTTGACGAAATATTCCTATACGACCCAAATAACACACTTCTAGCACACACAAAATACAACAACACATACGCAAACAATAATAACAGATCGCTAGAACTAAACATAACAAAATTCATAGAATCAATCGTAGAAGGAGGAACACCAGGAAGAAAAAACAGTGTACAGATAACAAACTCAATAAACAACACAAATTCAACACAAAACACAACAAACACCACGGCAATAGAAACACAACAAGAGATTAACACAACTAATCAAACAATCAATAACACAAACACTATTCAAAACAATACAAATACATTCTTCGAACCAGATTACGGAATCTCATTATCAATAATCCTCTCAGACACAATTCACACAGAGCTAAACTACACATCATTATTCAAAATAAAAAACTTAGATCACATATCAGGACAAAAATTCAACGAAACAGTAAAATTAACATATAACATAACAAATAACAACCACACACAAAAAGAAACAATAATTATCTCCAATATCAACTCATACAAATCATCAAAAACAGGGAATATCTACTTAACAAAACCAGGAACATACACCATATGCGGAAAAATCATACCAATTACAAAAACAAACGACTCAGAGCTAGATAACTCTGCCTGCAAAACAATACAAGCAATCTCAACAAAAGAAATCCCATGCAACATCTCCCTAAACATAAACCTAAATCAAACAATATTCAATAACAAAGAAAAAATAAAATACCAAATAAATATAGACGACAAAGAATACCCATTCATAATAACATACTGGATAGAAGATTTATTTGGAAAAATAATAAAAAAACCAAGAAACACAACAAACACCTACAAAAAATCATGGACACCAAAAATAGATAAAGAATCAGATACATTCATAATAAAAGCAAAACTCTCAGACATAAAATGCAAAAACACAATAAACTCAATTGCATCAAAAGCAATAATAATCAAAGATCAAAGAATAAACAAATCTATAATTGAAATACAAAAGGTCTTATTAGGAAACGACGAAACAGCGCAATTCGGAGAAAATATATACACAAAAGTACACATATACAAAGGAAACACAACAAAAAAAGCAATCAAAGCATACATAAAAGATAGAAATAAAGGAACAAAAGTTAGCGAAACCCAATCAATAAGTTTATACGAGAACTACAAAGGTATTGAAATAAAGATACCAATACAATTAAAAACAGACTGTGATAACAAACAGAAAGATGTAACATATAGGTTAGTAATAGAAGGGCTAGACACAAGAGACACTGAAGAAATAAAAATTCAAGGAAACAAAAAAGGAACATGTATTAACAACACAAATACAGAAAAAAAGAAAATTAATTACATCCTCAACAACTACAATATAAACAACAATCAACTAACATCGAACATATCAATACAAAACAACGAAGAAAAAACAAACTCTTTTCAGATATGGAGTTACATATATCGAGGAAGTAAATCATATACTGGGTACAGACTACAAAACATACAAAAAATATCCATCAAACCAAAAACAAACAAATCTATAATTCTAAACAACAACCTATCTGAAATTCCGGCAGGAGATTATAAACTAAAAGTACAAATAAGAAAGAACGATCTGAAAACAACATATGATATAACAAAAGACATCTCAATTATCCAACCAGAAACAGAAGAAATAACAACAAATGAGAAGATCAACATCCCTTCACCACAAATCACAACAAACTTAACAAAAACAACACCAAACAAGATAACAGGAATGACAACTTCTAAAATCTATGAATCAAAGAACCAAAAAATCAACAACTATATCAAAATATTCATATATCTACTTGTACTAATAACCACAAATACAGCAGTATGGTATTATAAAGACATATATGGAAAACTATATAAATCTTCCAATAAAACCACAAATCATGGAAACAAATAACCCAATAATTGCAAAGACAATCATAGAAATAGTGGGCGCTCCAAAAGAACATATAGAAAACACAATAAAAGAGTATGTAAAAAAATTAAAAGAAGAGGGAGAATTAGAAGTACTAAAAGAAGAATATGTGGAAGCTAAACCTCAAGGAGAGCTATTCAGCACATTTGTTGAACTAGAACTAAAAGCCACAAACATCTCTCATCTAGCATGGTTTTGCTTTGATTACATGCCTAGCTCAATAGAGATAGTTGAGCCTTCAGAATTAATATACAAAACAACAGATCTAACAGACTTCCTAAATGATCTTCAAGGTAAACTTCACAAATTAGACTTATTATTAAAAAATCTCAGCGCTGAAAACAAAGTAGTAAAACAAAACGGCCTAATACTAACAAAAAACAGCATCATGTTAACATTAAAAGACGGATCAAAACCACTGAATGAAATTAGCAAACTTATAGGGATGCCAGAAGAACACGTAAAAAAATTCGTAAATGTAATGGTAAAAGAAAATAGACTGAAAGAAACAGAGGGAAAATACTCATTATGAAATTATCATTAAATAAAAAAATAACAATACTTCTAATTGCCACATACATATTCCATACAATCTTTCTCTTTAAAAACCCATCATTCATAATAGGTTTTATATTCGTCAAAGGCAGTTATGCATACCTAATTAACATGGTCCTACTACTAACAACATTAACAACCATAACATTAACATTCAAGAATAACAGACTGCACAAAAAAATAACAAACATCCTATTCACAATCTTATCAGTAAACACGTTAATAACATTAATAACATACAGATTCATCGAAGATGAAATCCTAACTTTCTTTATAGAAAACAGCTTAATCCCATTAACAGACTCTTATTCATTAATCTTCAACATAACAAAAATATTTGCTTTAGCATTCTTTCTAGCAATACTTTATCTAAATAATAAAGAATAGAAAAAGAAAAAATTTAAATCAATTCCTAAATCCGGCCATTCCTTCAAACGAATTAGCTTGCATTTCTTCAAATGCTAACATAGTAAACATTTCTTGGAAACAGAAGTATGGACTTGCATCAACAGTACATTGAGTAAATTCCTGTGAATTAACTATTTCATCAACTGCAGGTGAAGCCATAAAGTCCCAACAATCTGCAAGCAATTTACACCAGAAATCATCCCATGCACCTGAATTTTTGATCATATTTTTCAGCGCATTTATGTCTACTGCATCAACCTCCATATTAATTTTAGCACCACCATACGCTTGCCCAGCTATATCAGTTACATCTAAACTTAACTCTGCACTCTCTCCGCCACCATTCATAACCAAAACAACTAACGCTACAACAGCAACACATGCGACAATCGCTGTCATATATAATCCATTCGTATCTTTTTTCATTATTAATCACCTCGATTTATTAAAATAACAAGTTAATATACCTTTTCGTATATTAACTTTATAAAGTTTTCTAAAAATCTACATAATAAAGAATAAAACAATAACTGCTGCACACAATAAATTAAAAATCAGCTCAAACCAACCGTTTGTCCTAAAAAATCCCCTTAATCTAAACCTCAACGGATAAAAAGGACGAATCCCTGATTCAGTCATCGCATCCAACAATAAATGAGAACAATAACCAACTAATCCTCCCAAACCAATTTCATAAAAACCCAAGAAAGTAAACCCAAAAAAGAATAACAACGGAATATAAACAGCATGAAACACTCCTCGATGACCAAAAATTAACTTAAAAAAGAATGATATAAACCAAATCCTCTTCCCCAAATAAGATTTATACGTATCAATATCAGGCAGTAAAGTAAAAAACAAAACAAATATAGAAAAAATAACAAAATTATCAACAACCCTAAACTTCCAAAAAACAACAAGTAATAAAACACTAAATAAAAGATGAGACCTAGCTAGCATTTTTCTGCTCTAACTCATTCTTAAGTCTTTTTATCTCATCCTCTGGGTCAACATCCTTAATAACAACATTAGCTATAAACTCTAACCTATCAAACATCTGATTCCTAACAACCTTACCAATCAACTTAACTTGTTCACCTAATAAGTCAGTCTTTACAGCATCAAAACTCTGCATTGTATCTTTGTAAACCAAAATCTCATCATTTGTTTTCTTTAATAAATTCTGTATCTGATTAGAGAAAAACACAGTTCTAATTGTTCCTGTTCCATCATCTAAGAACAGATTCAACACATAACCAAAATCAGGAGTCACTGTTCCATGTTCATCACACACAAAACCTTCCTCAACCTCTCTGACTTTCTTTTTACACTGACCACATCTTCCAAAGAATTTAATATCATAAACTTGAACAATAGTACCAAATAATTCAACATTAAATGCCTCCTCTTTCAACTCCTCAATTCTTTTTCTATTAGCATCTGGTTTCTGTACTCCTGCTACCTCACCAACCTTAACATTCTCAGGATTTATCATTAATCTGCTTCTGTCATTCAAATGGAGCTCTTTGAAACCATTATTCTCCCTTGCATAACCATCCATAACCTTTACAATATCTCCTTCTTTCAACCCTTCCATACTCTTTGTCTGGTCATGCCAACAAGTAATTCTAATCTGTCCAGTCTCATCACCTATAAAAAAACTACCAACTTTTCCTTGCCTTTCGCCAGACTGAAACTCTCTAACATCAAAAATTCTAGTAACCTTTCCTTGAGTCTCAACAGATCTCATACCAGGTAAAATATTTTTGATTTGTAAAGCTCCACCCACAGGAATCAACTGAACACCCATCTCATTCGCAATAATATGCGCAGCCCCTTCTTTTGAAATTAATCCAGAAAGCTGATCCATCTTATCTTTGATTTTATTATTAATATCTTCATCACTCATCCCAGAAGATGCCTTTAATTTTTCAATAATCTCGCTCAACGGCATTTTTATCATGCTAACACCCCAAAATCAGGATACATATGGTCTTTATAAAATTTACGAACCAAGATCAATAGCAAACATATGCCCTTCATTATCGCAGAACTTATATCTCACACTATTATCTAAAACACACATATCATTACCAATAGAATTATAGTCATCAGTTGATAATAAAACTAAACTATTCGACTGATCCTTATATAAATAAATCATCTCATCACTATCCACAATATCAAAACCAATATCTTCATTCCTTTGATAAAAAAAGTTCCCTCTCTCAACATACCCTTCATTCACAAATAACTCTATACCGCTAAATGTAACTGACAACCCATAATCACTCAAAGCAAAAACAATCCTTTTCTCATCATCCACATGATTTTCACCAGAATAAATATCCAAATAATAAATTCCATCCCCATACTCACTCTTTTCACTAATCCTGCCTTCACATAAACAATCTACATCAACAGAATTAACACATTCCTCAAACACATTAACAAAATCATAGAAGAATATCTCATCCTCTTTCTCACACTCCTCATTCATCTTCCATCCAATATACTCTTCATCATCCAACCTATCAGCAATACAAACATCCATATCACCGTAACAACTATCAATTTCGTGTTTAAAATTCCTTGCTTTTACCCTAAACTCACCATACTCTTTCTCAAGATCATTCTCAATATCCACAATAAAAACAGGAGTTATAGAATACTCTCCAATTATCTCATCACCTTCTCCACTAGATCTTTCCATAACACTAACAACCGCACCAGTAATCTCATTCTCTTCAACATCAATAACTGTTGCACCAGTTATAACATTACTTTTATCAAAATCAAAATGACTATACACTCCTGCACCTAAAAATAACATTACCAACATAATTCCTGTTACAATTAAAACCTCTTTTGATATCATATTTCCTCAATCTCCTCCAATTCGTCTCCAACAATTACCCCACCAACTTGCCCACATGTTGAATAATAAAAGGTTTCTAAAATCTTTTTTGGATAATTCATTCCTAAACCACTACCAGTACAACAAGCTTCTTTATTAAACCCACTACAACCACCATACTCTCCTTGATCATAATAATAAAAGCACGCCTCTTTCATTGCATCATTAATTTCCATTCCATTCTCCATATTATCCAGCGCTCTTTGTGCAGTGCCTTTTCCTCTATTATAACTGAACAAGAATATAGTCACTTTATCAGACATTGATAACCCTGTCCCAGAAACCAAATTAAAATCACCTGCTAAATGTTTTGTACCTAAATCAATATTTTCTTCTATACTACATCCTCCTCTTCTCCCACACTCAACAACCTGCATTAATCCTTGGTTATTTTCCCAATCATGTCGACAAGAACTCTCTGTCCTCATTAACGACAACACCAATAAAATATCAAAACCTCTTGCATATAAACCATTCTTATGCATATACTCGTCCACTAAATCAACATAAGGTTCACAAGCCTCTAAAGAAGTACCTGAAATATCAAAATTCTCTGGTAACATACACATACCCTCACTATCTCCACTCATATCAACAAAGAACGACTTAACAACCTCAGGATCTCCTCTAAACTCAAAATGCATTGAATCAAAATTATAACTAGGCCCCCAATCTCCGCCCCACTCAAAACCATACCTATTAAAAGCATTCCTAACACAAACAGGAATATCAGTAACAAGAATATTCTCACCACCACACAAACCTAAATCATCAACAATAGGGCACATTGGATTTCTCTGAGGATTGATATCCATTGCAACACCAAAACTATGCATACTTAAACTAGTTCCACCTCTAATTTTCCTCCAATTAAACGTACTAATGTGTTCATAATCATAACTCTGCGCTTCTGCACAATTATTTATCTCCTCTTGCAC
>CAYVNO010000039.1:0-7008 GCA_964452935.1 uncultured Methanosarcinales archaeon
TAAAACACCTGCTTGAATAGCTGCACCTAAAGCAACTGCTTCATCAGGATTAACACTTTTATCTCCATCTTTATTAGTTATATCCTTGACAATTTTCTGTACAGCAGGGATTCTTGTTGAACCACCAACAAAAATTACTTTGTCAATGTTTACTTTAGAATCTTTCAAAGCCTGTCTTGTCGGACCTGCTAATTTCTCAAAGATATCAGCAATCATTGCCTCAAATTTTGCTCTCGATAGATCCATATTCAAATGTTTTGGACCAGATTCTCCAGCAGTAACAAACGGAAGATTAATAGTTGTATTCATCTTAGAACTTAACTCAATCTTTGCTTTTTCTGCAGCTTCTTTTAATCTTTGTAACGCTACTTTATCTTCTCTTAAATCGATTCCCTGTTCTTTTTTGAATTCGACAGCCATCCAATCGATTAATATATCATCAATATCGTCTCCACCGAGATGGTTATTGCCAGAGGTTGCCTTTACTTCAAAAACACCATCACCTAACTCAAGAACACTAACATCAAATGTTCCTCCACCAAAGTCAAAGACAAGGATGTTGTGATCCTTGCCTTTATCTAAACCATACGCAAGTGAGGCTGCTGTTGGTTCATTAATAATTCTTAAAACTTCTAATCCTGCAATCTTTCCTGCATCTTTTGTCGCCTGTCTTTGCGAGTCAGTAAAATAAGCAGGAACAGTAATTACAGCTTGTTTTATTTTCTGTCCTAGATACGCTTCTGCATCAACCTTTAATTTTGTTAAAATCATTGCAGAAACCTCTTGAGGAGTATATTCCTTATCCCAAATCTTTACTTTGAAATCCTTACCCATATGTCTCTTAATACTTCTAACAGTATGTTCAGGATTTGTAATAGCCTGGTTTCTTGCAACTTGACCTACTAATCTTTCACCATCTTTTGTAACACTGACTACACTCGGTGTAGTTCTTGTTCCTTCAGCATTCGCAATAATAGTTGGATTTCCACCCTCCATAACTGCTGCTGCTGAAAATGTTGTACCTAAATCAATTCCAATTACTTTTGACATTTTTTTCTACCCCCTAAAAAAGTTTATCCTAAATAAGAAGGAGCAATTTCAACTTCTGCCTTCTTCTTTTTCATCCTCTTCATTTTTTTCTCAGCTTTTTGTACTGCTTCAGGCTTTTTTATCTCTCCAAACTCTTCTTCGTATCTCTTTATAGCCCTTGCAAATAGTCCTAAAAACTGTTTAGCGTGATAAGGATCTGCCAACACAACATTATGTGCAATTTTTAACAATGGCCCATCCTTTGACCTTACATCAATCCTTGGTGTAACTGATTTAAAATCTAAAATAACCTGAGATGGATTAAAATTAATCGCAAACTCATGTGCATAAAATAAATCACCGTCATCTATCTCAAAATTAATATCTGATGTGTGCTTAATATCCTCTTTCTTTGTTTTCTTCTTTACCATTTAATTCTCCCCCTTAAAATTTAATTTAACTCCTTATAATCCAATATATTCTTTAATCTTGTTTGATCAGAAACTAACTCTTTCAGTGTTCCCCCAGGTATAGTTGGATGTGTTTTCAAATACTGTGCCCATTGTCTTATAGACTCAGGATTATCAGGGTCAACAAAATAATTCAACGCAAACCAAACCATTAACTGCGATCCATATTCACTCTTTGTACTTCCAATCTTACAATGCAATGGTTTTGAGTCGTGGATTATACAACCAACACCATCTTTGAAAAAAACACAAGGACCAAATGGTTTATCTCCTTCTTTTTTTTGTTTAACCTTAAAACATTTTGTACCAAATTTTTCATGATTATTTAAAAATTCCTTAACAAACTCATCTCTAGGTATTGAAAGAAAGTCTGCAATCTTTGTTATCTCCTCATCTAAAACAATACCTGAATCATGTTTGCAACAATGCCCACATCTATCACACTCTCCGCCATACTTCAATATTTTATCTAACGGAGTAATTTTAGTTATTGATAAATCCTCAAACATTTTTTCTTTCATTTTTTCACCTTTTTTTTACTTACTTTAACTTTTGAATGTCTTAACACATTCTCATTCAATAAATAACCTTTTTGTAACACTTCTAAAATAATTCCTTCCTCTTTATCACTTTCTTCTTGCATTAACGCTTCATGAACATAAGGATCAAACTGTCTGTTTACTGCATTAATCTTTTTTAATCCCTTTTTCTCTAACACATCAAATAACTGTGCATAAATCATCTCCATGCCTTTTGAAAAGTTTTCACCATTATTCTTATTCTTCAAAGCTAACTCAAAATTATCTAACACAGTTAATAAATCTAATATTAAATTCTTTTCAGCAAATTTAACAAACTCTCCTTTCTCTTTCTCTGTCCTTTTCTTATAATTCTCAAACTCAGCTTGTAATCTTTGTAAAGAATCCTTTAACTCCTCTACCTCAGTCTTCTTTTTCTTCTTAATCTCCTTTTTCAGCTCTTTTTCAACATTAACCTTCTTTTCCATCACATACACCTTTTGTATTGATTACATACCCAATATATAAGTCTTAGGTATCTTGTTGACCTTAAATCAACCATGTTTAACTTAGATGAACGAACTTATATTTAAATGTTTCGCTTCTAGAGAATATGTCTGTAAACTGGCTACAGTCTAAACTGATCTAGCCCAAGACCGGAAGAATAAAATCAATAAACCGCCCAGAAATACACTTTATACAGAAAATACAAGTTTTTGCACTTAAAACAACCGCCCAAACCAAAGATTTAAATAGTAGCTAACATGCCCAATAGCATGGCATGGACAAAACCAAAAGGATATAGTAAATCTAAAGTAGATTTGGCAGGAGACATCCTAATTGATACAAATAAATCAATTAAAGAAAAAGAGAAAGCCTTAGAAGTATTAGACAACTGGAGAGCCATCCATAGATACCCAATGCACATATTCAAAAAAAGACTAAAAAATGTTTCTGAAAAGATAAATAAGAGCTCATTAGCTGTCCAAAGACTAAAAAGATTACCATCCATCCTAAAAAAACTACAAAGAGTGTATCATGGAACAAAACCAACTATGAAACTTTCACAAATGCAAGACATTGCTGGATGTAGAGCGGTTATGTCTAATATTGAATTAACCAGAAGGTTATACAAGGAAAGTTATATTCGTGGAGATTTGAAACATAAAAAAGTAAATGAAAAAGACTACATAACTTATCCCAAAGAAGATGGTTATAGAAGTATTCACTTAATATACAAATACAATAGTAACAAAGGAAAAAAAGATTATAACGGATTACTTATAGAAATTCAGATCAGATCCAAACTACAACATTTGTGGGCCACTGCAATTGAAACCGTGGATTTTTTTACAAGACAAGCAATTAAATCTAACGAGGGTAAAAAAGAATGGGTGGATTTCTTTAGATTAGTAAGTTCAGCATTTGCTATAATGGAAAACTGTCCTCTAGTTCCAAATACCCCTACAAACAAAAGTGAATTATATTCTAAAATTAAAGACAAAGAGAAAAAATTGAAAGTGATAACAGTCATGAGTGGATGGGCACAAGCTGTCCGTGTATTCGAATTAGCTGCAAAACAAAAACCTAACCTACAGTTCTTCCTATTGGAATTAGATATCATAGGGGGAAAGCTTAATATAACTGGTTATCCAAAAGAAGCAGAGAAAAAAGCAATCTCAGATTATGCAAAAGTTGAAAAAAGAAGTCAAGGTAAAGATGAATATGATGTTGTTCTTGTTGGAGTAGATGCTGCAAAGGATTTAAGAAAAGCTTATCCCAATTATTTCGCAGATACAAAAGAATTCTTAGAAAATCTAAAAAAGATAATCAACTGAGACATTTATATCATAAGTTATGGTCAAATCTAATATTAGAACAATGCTGGATTTACCATAATATTTAAATAGCCACCCAAATTACCCCCTAATTATGACAAATCTATCACAACTAACAACAGAACAATTCGAAGCTTTAAGAAAACAAGCATATGAAGCAGGCACTAAAGGAGAACTTCCTCCAGAGGAATTATTAGCAGCAGCACCTCACACACCACACATAGATCCATTATTATTACTAGGAAATCAAAGACCCTCTGAAACACCAGGATATTCAGATCATTATACATCTGGTCCAAAACTAGGAGAAACAAACTATTTTCCATCTTCAATATCAGAAAAAGAGAGTGATATTATTGAGCTATATAGACAAAGACCAAATATAATAGAAAATAGAGAAAGACCAACTAGACCTGTTCTACCAAACTGGGAAGCATTAGTTGATTTTGAAAACCCTGTATTCAGACAAGCAGAAGCTCAATCTACAGACAGAGTAAGACTATTAGACCTAAGAAACCACTTCGCAACAGGACTTATGGATTTATTATCAGAAACAAACATACCACTTGATCAATATACTACACTTGAATCAGACAAGGGAATCCTAGGATATGTCACAGGAAGAAATGGAGAAGAATTGATAGTGCCCCCGACACCATTAAACATTGCAACTACAGAATTAAGAGAAGGAGAACATAGAGATTTACGTAAACTAATAAACAAAACAACAGACAGTCTAGTTGGATACAATATTGGATTCATAACACATGTATTAATAGAATATGGAGTTACATTAAGAACAGATCAAGTCCCAATAAATGATAAAGCTTATCAAGCATTCCAAAGAGGACTACTAGGAGAACCAAGAACACAACAAAGCAATGAACCAAGTAATAGAAGCACCAGAAGTTTATTAGATGAATATTCATTCGGAACTCAAAGAGCATATCAAGCAGGAATTCAACTATGGTTAGCTTCTCAAGGAATAACAAACATTAAACCAGCAATACTTGCTGCAAACTCAAACAGACTACAAGGTTTCAAAGACGCATTAGAAGGAAATGATGAAAGATATGGCGGAACAAGAGGAACAGATATAGAGACGTCAGAAGGAAACTACGACCATGGATACCTAATTGGAAAAAAACATATACAAACAGTCGCACCAGACCAAGGACCACACTCAGGAACACAACAATTAGTTCTAGATGTAATAAGTCAACCACGACCAACATACAGACCTAAGAAATAAATTTACTTAACTTTAACTTCTTGCCCAACACTTTGTCCAGGCATACCTGTCTCAAATTGCACTCTAACAGCACCAGAATTACCATGAATTGCAGTTACTTTTCCTTTGATCTCCTTCTTAGCAGGTGAACTCCATACTACCTCTTTGCCTACTAAACCTTCAGCTTTCTTCCTAGTACTAACATTGTCAACCTTCACAACCATCTGATTGCTAGACTGTCTTGTCACACTTTTCCTAAAATTTACTATAACTGCTTTCATAACACCTAAGAAAAAACTGTTTATTTAAAAAGCTTTCCATACTAGCCATTCACACCCAGAACATCTCTCACCCTTTGTTTACCTCTACTCAACCTATGATAATCATACTTACAAGGATGTTTCTCAAAATACCTATCCCTAACTCTCCTAGGCAAAATATGGCGCTTATGGTATATTTCCAGCATCAATTGAACCCCAAGTTCATCCAGTGGTTTATAGGCCTCCAATACTCTATTCATAAACACCTCATACCAAGGCCCCCCAAATAGTTCCCTCTGTTTTCTAGCAGGTATACTTGTAAACCCTTGAATATAATCAATAACTAATTCATTAGGTCTGCTTGTAAAATCTGCACAACCATACCCTCCTTTCCTTTTATCTGTAAAAACAATAGTAGGGAAATACTGATCATCATATGTAAATCTTAACGCCCTCATTAAGAAAATATGAAATCTGTTTTCAGGATCTGGTTCATAAAGTTTCTGATAAAATTGAATCTCTGCCTCAAGTCTTGCTTTTAACTCTCCAACATCCTCAGCACTGGCAGCAACCCCATATAACGTACCACTATCAACCATATCACCATCAGTAGACCAAGCTACACTTAATTCAACCAAACTATTTACTAATTCAATAAGATTATTACCTCTAACAGCATCCTCAGATATACCGGCTTCATATAGCGTATCTAATATCTGGACTTCATCCATCTCCCTATAAAGTGCTAAAACATCAGTTGCTACCTGCCCCATTTCAGAAAGAAATGAAGAAATGACTATAAAGCTTTCCATACTAACCTTCCGAAACCTTTATATATATTCATACCCAATAAATCACTAATATATTTACTAAGAGGTGTTAATATGACAAAATGGGCTCTTTCAATAATCTCCCTTATTCTAGGAATACTTGGGTTTGGATTACTTTGGGTTAAATATTTAGGATTACTACTAGCAATCGCTGCAGTAGTTGTATCAACAATCGGAATCATCCTTTGTGTAGTTAAAAACTACAAAGGATTAACAATGCCAATTGTCGGATTAATTTTAGCAGTTCTAGCAATTGGTGCAATAACATACACAAGTGAACCTTTTCAAAAATATGCTACTTGTGAAAATATGCAGTATTTAGTAGGAGAACCGGTTCCTAGAACTCCTTTATGCACAGGAACAGAAATAAGATTTGATACAGGATGTTGCACAGACGAGAACACAAACAACATCTGTGATCTAAACGAGATAGTTGAAGAAGAACCAGTCAAAGAAGAGTTAGAAGAAGAAATAACTGAAGAGGTTGTTGAAGAAGAACCAGAAGAAATAACTGAAGAAGAACCAACTCAAGAAGAAACTGAATTAAATGAAGCAATAGAACACCAAACTTCACTTCTAGATGAAAAAGATATGACATACATGGATGCTGCTGTTTCAACAAACGATTTAACAATCTCACAAGGAGAACTTGGAGTGGTCGTAGTAAGAATTAAAAACAAATATTCAAACTATGATGAAAACTTTTTCCAACTAAGACTATCATCCACTAAAATTTCATCATGGATAAAAGACCCAGTTTCAGTAGCAGGCAATAGTGTTTACTATGGCCCATACGAAATAGTGTCAGGAGAATACATAGATATCCCAATAA
>CAYVNO010000040.1:0-5914 GCA_964452935.1 uncultured Methanosarcinales archaeon
TCAACAACTAATTCATATGGTCTTTCAGGTTCAATAAGTGCAGCTACCTCTTGGGGAGTGTCATTTATCTCTACATAATCACCAGAATCTAACACATCAATACCATCTTCATCAGGCCCATCTCCACTTATCCTATCTGTAAGAAGAACCGCTTCATCTCCTCCATCATTGTTTGAAAGAACAACTACACTATCTCTTGAAACAACTGGTTCAATAGGAGATTCTTTATTTTTCTTCTTTCTTTCATACATTCTATTTAAAGAAACTAAAGAAGCAGTTAAATATCGTCGTGCCTTCACCCCTAATGTCTTATCACGCCTATCTTTCATCTTTCTAAAAATCCCATCTGTTTGCATAACATAAAATCCTTCGTTCCCATCATAAACAACAACTCTCAAGGTCTGAGAACCAACACTACCAACAGCATGTTTAATATCATTAACAGCTGCCTCTAAATCACTACCAGATTCAGGTCTCCACATCTCTTCTCCAATCTGTTTCATATCTCTTGTATTTTTTAACAAATACTTATCTGCATTGTATCTTCCAGGTATAAAATGAGAATAACTAGCTATAGATAAAACATCTGTACCTTGATCAGAGTTTCTTCCTTTTGTAAACAAAATATTAGAAACCTTAATTCCACTTATGGGAAGCTCAGACTCTCCCATGGCTCTTGCTATCTCTTTATACTCATTTCTCTCAAACTCGACTAAAACAGCCTTATATAGTCCTCCCATATAATAAAGAAATTTAACTCAATTTAAAAAGATTATCACTCTTTTAATCTAAGTGTAACATATAACTTAAAAGCATCTTTCTCTCCTTCAGAAGTATCTGCTTTTCCAATACATAACATATATTTATCTCCATGATCTGAACAAGTTCCAAGATTTATTTCAGCACTTCTAGAATGGCGCCTATTCCTTTCAAACATTTCCATACTTCCTGCAACTTTGTACATTCTTAACTCAATCCCTGCAGGCTTATTAATCTTAACATTACCATCTCTATCATACTTTATTGAAAAACCACCTTCAGTAGGTCGAACATATCTTGCTTTTCCTGGCACTAAGATGGGAACTAAATATATACAATCTCTCCTAGATCTACCTATATCTAAATTATCAGTTGTAACAATTTCATACTCTTTCTTTCCTTTCAAAACTCCCTCACGAAAAGTCTCATACTCTCCATTATCTTTTACAGCAGTTATTTCATATTCTATCTCTAAATTAAGTTTAGGATTGTAAAGTGCATCAGCAATCAAGTCTTCAATACGTGCAACTCTTTCATCAGTGGTTTCTAAATCACCATCACTCTCAGACAAAGCTTCTATCTCCCCTAAATCCTCTGGTCTTTCTTCTACTGTTAGAACATCATCTTCAATTCCTAACTCTTCTGCAGTTTGTCTAAACAATCTCCAAAACTCTTCTTCATCAACCATAAATAAAAGAATTAACAACCTATTTAAAAATCTTACCTTCTCGAATAATAATTTGTTCGTACGATTTTTTCAAAGAAAAATATCGTACCAGCTGGCTTTTTCCCAGGGTTTTGCTACGCCAAAACGCTGAAATCTTACTCTCTTTCTTTAATCTCCTTCAGAACATCTTTAACAAACTTATCTACTTTAACAGTACCATGAACTTTATTATCTCTTGTCCTAACATTAACAGCTTTCTCTTTCTCCTCTTTCTCACCAACAACAAGAATATAATTTACATAGTCTACTTGCGCATTCCTAATCTTCTTCTTCAACGTTTCAGTTGAATCATCAACCTCAACTCTAATCCTTGCATCAAACATCTTCTTCTTTACATCAAAAGCATAATCATTAAAAGTATTTGCAACAGGAATTATTCTAACTTGTACAGGACTTAACCACAACGGAAACTTTCCTGCATAATGTTCAACCAAAATCCCAAAAAACCTTTCTAAACTTCCATAAATAGTTCTATGAATTATAACTGGCTCATGTTTCTTTCCGTCTTTTCCATCATACTCTAACCCAAATCTCTGAGGCAGAGACATATCTAACTGTATTGTACCACACTGCCATGTTCTTCCTAAACAATCTCTCAAGTGATAATCAATCTTTGGTCCATAAAACGCACCATCTCCTTCGTTAATCATATATTTCTTCCCATAAGCATCTAACGCATTCTTCAAACCTTCAGTTGCAGCTTCCCACTGTTCATCTGTTCCAACTGATTTTTCTGGACGTGTACTTAACTCTAAATTAAAATCTAACCCAAACTTTGAATAAATTTTCTCAGATAATTTTATTACTGCTAAAACCTCTTCTTTAATCTGCTCTCTTGTCATAAAAATATGAGCATCGTCTTGATGGAAACATCTAACTCTAAATAATCCAGCTAAAACACCACTTAACTCATGTCTATGCACTAAACCAATCTCTCCAACCTTTAAAGGAAACTCTTTGTAAGAATGAATCTTTTCTTTGTAAACCAACATCCCTCCTGGACAGTTCATTGGTTTGATTGCAAAATCCTGTTCATCAATATGGGTTGTATACATGTTCTCTCTATAATTTTCCCAATGCCCAGAAGTCTCCCATAACTTTCTATGCAACATTATTGGCGTTTTAATTAAATCATAACCTGCCTCTCTATGAACCTCATTCCAATAATCTAACAACTCATTCCAAATAACCATCCCTTTTGCATGTAAGAAAGGAAACCCAGGACCCTCATCATGAAAACTAAACAGATCTAACCTCTTCCCAATCTTTCTATGATCTCTTTTCTCTGCCTCTTCTAATAAATGCAAATATTGTTTTAATTGCTTCTTATCTGGAAAAGCAACCCCATAAATTCTTTGTAATTGTGGTTTTTTTGCATCCCCTCTCCAATACGCTCCTGCAATCTTCATTAATTTAAAATATTTTAACATCTTTGTGTTAGGAACATGCGGGCCTTTGCAAAGATTCTCAAACTCTCCTTGGCAATACATACTCACTTTATCACCAGGAACATCTCCAATCATCTCAGTTTTGTAAGGATCTTTTTTATAAAATTCTAAAGCTTCTTTTTTAGAAACAACTTTTTCTATTACTCTAAGTTTCTCTTTTACAATCTTCTTCATCTCTTGCTCAATCATTTTTAGATCTTCAGGATGAATTGTTTCCATATCATAATCTTGATAAAAACCATTCTCAATCGCAAAACCAACACCCAATCCAATATTCTGCTTTTTGAAAACCCTTAACACTGCTTGAGTCATTAAGTGAGAAGCACTATGCCAAAAAACCTCTTGTCCTTCTTTATCCCTAAACGTCAGAATCTGAACCTTTGCAGACTTACCAATCGGTTTAGTTAAATCCATTAACTCATCATCAACCTTTACAGCAACAGCAGCTCTACCCAACCCTTCGGATATAGATTCAGCTATCTCTAACCCAGTTATACTTTTCTTAAACTCTTTCTTTGTTCCATCAGGAAAGGTTATAGTTATCATAAGAAGTATACTATGAGTGGATTGTTTATATGTTTTACGCCTTCATCTCTTCTTTCTACTATAAATAATATCGTGATGTTGTAAATCCTCAAACCAAATTGATTTATTATTTTCATCTACCTTAAATATCAAAACAAAATGACTATCAATATGAACTCTTTTGAATTGCTTCATCCCATGACTTAGATTCTTATAATGATTGGGATCACCACTAATAATCTCTTTAATCTTATTTAACGTAGATTCATATCTTCTTCTATCTTTCTTAAAAAGTTTCTTCAGTATCTTAACTAACTTATCACTCCTTTTTAACTTATACATTTTCAATCTCTTTTCTTAGATCATCAACACTAGAGAATTTCTTAAACTTTCCTTTATCGACTTTCAATAACTCATCTTTATATTCAGGTCTTAACTCAGGCTCAAGTAACTCTTCCCCATACCTATCAATAACAAAATTAACAGCATCAGATTTATTCTTTAACCCAAACTTACCTTTCACTATTGTTAATAACCTATCTTCATGTTCTCCTAAACTTACAATTGCTTGTACCATTTTCTCACCCATTATAAAATATTATAATTTATAATAAAATATAATGAATTATTATATAAACCTTTCGATTTTTAATCTACTTCAAACATAAAAACCAAAGAAATAAAGCTTTACCCACTCTTGTACATGTACTTGAATTCGTTTCTCTTCCCGGTATTCTTGTACTTTACTAGCTGGCTTTTTCTTAGCTTCTTAAGGCTCATAGTCACAGATCCAATTGAAACTTTAATACTCTCACTAATCTGTTTGGATGTAAACCATTTCCCCTTATTGTCCTTTAAAAAATTATAAACTTCTTGCTGCCCCATGATTTTATTAAAAAATGCAAAGGAGTATATAAACCTTTGCCTAATTTAGGCAGACTTATATGCATAGTCACTTAGTAGTTAGAAAACCCCAAATCACTGTAGAACAAGCTTAGAGAGCTTCTTATGGGCTTTTAGATTATCTGATAATTGGGTCTCAAATAACTCTTCCCTAGCCTCCATAATCTCATCTAGTATATCAACACTTCCCTTCAACTCTGTCCACTGAAAATCCTTAAATACATTATCATCTAATTTCATCTTTCTGTCCATCTTTATATTCATTGCATCTTCACTCCCACACACTTATATTCGACCTTATTGCAGGTCTTACACATATATTGCTCGTACTCTGCATCCCCGAAATTAATGTTATTCAGTTTTACACTCTCAGAACCGCATTTCTTACATTTTAGGTCCATATAGAAAGAAAGAATAAAGTAATATATATAATTTATCTATCTCTGGCCTCTATGATGGTAACCGGCTGTCATATCTCGTGGTCTTCCAGCATTTATTGTTACAGTATTCCCTTTATGTAATCTATCACTTGAGTTAGGACAACTATTTCCGCCCCATGCACTACTTCTTTTTGTACCTGTGTTAACTCCACCTAGACAAACATCGGTTCCATGGATAGTATCTAATCTTCCAAAACTATTTGGGAAAAATGCATTCCATTCATCATCACATTCCTCAAATCTCCTTGTTATTACTACTTTATTATCTCCATTTCTTACAGTATATTCAAATCTTCCATCTCCTTTATACGCAAACTCCGTATTGCATCTTTCAGTTTGTTCTCCAATCTCAGGATTATCTCTAAGAGCTTTTTCATAAGCTGCTTGTCCCATCTTTCTCTGCCTGTCTTCTCTAATCTGTTCCATTCTTTCTATATTTCTAGAATAAATATTGGCCTCATTTCTCATTAGTCTTTCTACCTGTTTCTTTTTTAATCCACTCATTCTTAATACATCTCTTAGAGTGAAATCAGGATAACCGTCAAATAATCCACCAGCACCAATAAACTTTCCTGCATAAACCATTGAAACTCCTTCTCTTAATAGTTTTCCATCATAATAAACATCTAATTTAGCATAACCATTGCATCTTAAAGATAACATAGAATCTGCTGTATCATTTGCATTGGGCCCATAACTTTTGTCCTGGTCTCTTAAATCAGTAGTTCTTAACTCAAGATTACCATATTTAATTACATCTCCTGTACTCATTGACTCAAAAGTCCAATCTAATTTACCATCTAAAGCTCTCTCCCAATCAGCCCCATATGTATTCTCCAAATCAATAACTCTTGGCTCGTCTGTCACAACGCCTGCATCTCTGCACCATAAATTCTTAGCAGTAAATTTATCATAAGGTGTATTAGGAAATAAAGAATAAAACCATAACGCAGCTGCTGCTACACCTACTGCAACACCAACTCTTGGTCCAATCAATCTTGATAATCCATCACTCATTTTTATACCTCTTATTATAATATATATGACACAGCTCATTTATAAAGTTTGCGGAACTGCCACTACTTTAAAGTAACAATCGCCCTTAAACTACA
>CAYVNO010000041.1:0-5449 GCA_964452935.1 uncultured Methanosarcinales archaeon
AATTCCATCTCATACAATTAATCTGTCTCTTTTTTCTTAAATTATAAATCACACCTGTAATAAACAAACAATTACCTGCAGCATGAATACTTTTGTATGGATCATACCTATTAAACTGAAGATCCTCAACATCACCCATTCCATCTCCTCCGCCCCCGCCTTGACTATCTTTAACAGCAGAACTCATAATAAATGAATCATAACCTAAACATAATTTTCCAGAATAAATAACACATAAATATTTTAATATTCCTATCTGTCCACTCCCAAAACCCAAACCAGGAGGCCAGATATAATTGTTAACTATCTTATCAAAAACAGCACCAAAACCACAAACAGCTTTATTACCAACATCTAGCCCTTTTGCAATTGGTTTCAAATAAGCAACAGTTTCACCTGCAGTATCTAGAGCAAGTGTTACTCCATGTATAATTGCTCTCAACACACCAATCAATGAGTTTAATTTTCCTAAACTTTCTGCTAACAAACAAATATAGCCCAAGATTGTATTCCAAGTAACCCATTTATCAATATTCTCCTGTTCTTTACTAATCCCACTTTCCAATAACTCTAATTTATCCTCAACTCCTTCCCCATAAGTTCCCAACGGTAAATTATACATATCAATTTCTAAAGTAACATTCTCTTCTTCAGGTGTCATGTAAACTTTCTGTCCTTTTCTCATCTGCATTAACACCTGACATTCTACCTCAATCTCATCAACAGTTTCCATTCCTGAAAAACCAGCTAAATTAACAACCATAACTGAATTAGTACTCGTCGAATCAATAAAAAACACAGAACTTGCACCAACACATTCTGCAACTTTGCTTAATATCTGTGCTCCACCACCAACTGAAAACCTAACAGGAACATGTAAAGGATAGGTACTTATACTCATAACTCTTCTATCAACAGGAGGAGCATCTTCTGCATAAATTGAAACAAAATTTGGAACTCCAAAATCTTCTGCCTCACAAACACTTATTGATTTCTTATCTTCTGCCTCATTTCCAGCCATATCTATAACTTTGATTGTAACACTTTCTGACTCTGGAAACTGAACTAAATCCTTAACATCAATCATACATTCATGCATATCATCATCTACCATAACACATTCATCTTCTAAAACATCATCATCTGTTCTTATATCTTCAGAATGCATCTCTATCTTTACTTCCTCACTAGTATCTGTAACATCCACATAAATCTCTAAGATATCATTAGACGTCGGACAAACATGACTTAACTCAATCGAATCAATTACAGGAAGATTAACATCAACCTCAACCATCTGTCTAAACTCTTCATCTAATTTATTTCCTGCATCGTCTTTTGTACTCTTTGTAATCATTAACGTAGTTGTAGCACTATTACTAACAGTAACATTCCAATAACAAAGCCACCTTCCTCCATCATCATAACAATCATCAGCTCTATCATTACTTAACCCACCTAAACTAAAATCCATATAAACTTCTCCTTTCGCAAATGCAGAACCTGTAGGATCAAGTTGAGCATAGACAGTATTCTTTCCTTCTTTCAAATAAACATATTCTCCAATCCCTAATTCTGGATCAGTAAAAACACCAATAACTTCTGGATCTTCTAAATCTTGCGTAATAGAATGGCTTGTACTATAATTCATCTGATTCTCATAAACATCTTTTGCAGAAAACTTTAACTGAACACTTCCGCTAACATCATCTATCATAACACCGTTCCACTCACACTCATAAACCTTATCTTCTTGCTCAATACAAACTCCACTCATGTCTTCAAAACCTTCAGGAGAAACCGTATTCAAACCAGAGAAATCTCCTCTAACACTTAAACTATCTAAATCATCATCTGTTACATTTATCTTAACTCTTGCTAAAATAGAAGAATCTCCTATGTATTCAACATCAACACCATCTTCTGTTACTCTCAAAGATTCTGTAACAAAATAAGGGCCAGTCCTATCAACATGCATTAACTCACACTCTTGTTCACTAGTTTGTCCAACAAAATCAACCGCCTCTACACAAATCTCATGATCTCCATCTTCAAGATTCAACTCTTCAACACTTGTCTGAATCTTTTCATCAACAGCACATTCTCCACTAAAATCTTCATTATAAATCACATTCTCATTTTGATAAATATTTACCTCTCTAACACCTGCACAGTCTTCACAACCATCACAAGCAGTATCTAGAACTTCATACTCTATCTCAATATCATTATCACTAACTTCAACTTCATAATCCTCAATATCAGGTTCATTACCATCTATAACTAAAAATCCTTCCTCCTGACTCTTCACAGTTGCCATCTCAACTAACTGTATTGCATATTCCATCTCTTGCGGAGTTCTATCCTTTCTACTACTCTCATAAGTACAAACATTACCAATGCATGAATCAAAATTATCAGTTTTTGAATACTGAACAAACATCATATCTTCTGTTACCTCCTCACTCAACGTAGCAACTATAGTAAAGAAATCATCTTTGTAAGAAACAGAGTTATTTCCTCCATCTTTGCCATATATAGAATAACTCTCAATATATGCTCCAAATACAATAGAACTATAGAAAGGAATAGTTAAAACTAACATTATCATAAATACTGCTAACTGTCTCTTTAACTTTCTCATCATACCCCTTTTCCCAACTATTAAATTAGTACTTATCTCAGAAGTCTTTATATATAAGGTTTTTGATTGTTTAAGTATTAAAACCCAAATTCCCCATATATCATTTCATGATAATCTGCTTCTAACTCCCACTTTGCGTCAATCGCTGCACTATATATATTTCCTAAGACACCTTCATACTCTTCAATAACCTCTTCATCACCTAATCTACCATTCTTTCTTAACTCTCTAAAACTAACAACATCAGCTTCATCACCAAAACTAAAATTAATATCATAAATTAATTCATAACTATCTCCGCCATTAACATCTACACTAAAACTAACTTTTCCGTTTCTAACTGGTTTTCCTAAATCTCTTGTTCTTCTTATCTTATTCTCAGTAAGATTTCTAGCAGTTATATCATATTCAACATCATTTCTTACATCATAAACCATAAAATGTGAATAAACCCTTTCATCCCCATCATCAATCTCCTGAACAAGTCTGCTTACTAAACCATTCGCTCTAGCAGTATCACAAAAATCATCCAAATAATTCCAAACCCTTTTTGTTTTTACAACAACATCTGAATGCTCTCCTTCAACCTCTGATTGAACAACATTATCAATACTAACTTCTTGTCCACAAGCTTCTTTAGGAATAAACAATAACGCTATGAGAGCACTAATTACTAAAGCTTTGTTAGAATATCCTTCTACAAAATCAATCCCATCAAAAAATAATTGTTCAAAACGTTTCTCTCTTGCAGCATCGTCAGCATATCTTTGAGCCATCTTTCATATTCACCACTATCTCTTTCTTCCCTGCTTTAAGTTTATTTCCATCATTATCTAGAACTCTTTTTCCTTTAACTTTGAACTTAACTTTCATAAACTCTTTAAAATCAATTTGTTTTTCATTAAAACTTCCATCAAAACTAACTCTTTCTCCAACCTTTCCTTCACTTTCTAAAACCTTAAGATCTTTTTTGTATTCTGCACATAACAACATGCCATTACTCTCAACACCCCTTAACTTTGCAGACTTTAAATTACATACAACAACAACCTTTTTACCTTTCAACTCCTTTAAAGTATAAAAATCTTTAATCCCAGAAACAATTACTCTCTTTTCTTTACCAAAATCAACTGTCTCAACATATAATTTATCAGCATTTGGATGTTGTTTAATATCAATAATTTTACCAACTCTTAAATCCAATAAAAACTTCTCTTCTTCCTTTTCAACTTCACATTTACTAAAAATAATTTCCGCTTTTCCAATTTTGTGATTCTTTAAATTAAAATTTACATCTTTCCATTTCAAATTCTTCAACTTCAACTGTTTCTGTAATTTTGAAGCAAACCCAGGCATCACTGGCTCAGCTAAAACACTCAAAATCTTTGCAATATTCACACATAATCCTAAAACTTCCTGAACTTTCTTCTTATCTTCTTTAATTAATTTCCAAGGTTCTTTCTCCTGGAAATATTTATTACCTAACGCAGAAACAGCCATTATCCCATCAACAACTTTCTTAAAATTAAACTCTTCATAAGCTTCTCTAACTTCACCGATCTTTGCATTAATATCATTAATTATAGGATCATCATCTACTTTTTTTATCTCACCTTTAAAATTCTTATTTGTATACGACAAGACCCTATAACAAAAGTTTGATAAATTTCCAACTAACTCAGAATTAACTCTCTCAACAAATAACTCTTCTGAATATTCTCCATCTCCATCTATTGGCATAGATTCCAAAAGATAAAATCTAAACTGATCAACACCAAACTTTTCTATCTGAGCAAAAGGTTCAATAACATTCCCAGTTGATTTACCCATCTTTGCTCCTTTTGATAAAATAAATCCATGAACAAATAGTTTTTTTGGTAACTCAACGCCAGCAGACATTAACATCGCTGGCCAAAATGCAGCATGAAATCTAAGAATGTCCTTTCCAATAATATGAATATCTGCAGGCCAATAAGAATCAAACTTTTTATCCCCATAACCTACTCCAGTAATATAATTAGACAAAGCATCGCACCACACATACATCACATGCTCTTTATCATGCGGAACAGGAATTCCCCAAGGCAAAGCTTCTTTTGTTCTTGAAAAACTAATATCTTTTGCATGTTTTAAAAAAGACAAAATCTCATGTTTTCTAACCTCTGGAACAACATGGTACTCATCTTTCTCAATTTTCTTAATAATCTTTCTACTATATTTTGAAAGCTTGAAAAAATAATTCTCTTCTTCAATTGTTTGTATCTTTCTCGTAGGATGATCTGCACATTTCCCATCTACTAACTCCTTCTCAGTCTTAAAAGCCTCACACCCTTTGCAATACAACCCTTTATACTTCTTCTTATAAACATCCCCTTCCTTAACTAACGCTTCCCATAACTTCTGAGCTCTTGGATAATGAACTTTCTTATCACTTGTTCTAATAAAATAATCATTTGTTACTCCTAACTTCTTATACAGCTTCTTAAAAACAGCAACATGAGTATCTAAAAACTTCAGAATATCCTTGCCTTCCTTCTGAGCACTCTCCCAGTTCTTAACACCATGCTCATCAGTCCCAGTCTGAAACCACACATCTTTGCCCAATAACCTATAAAATCTTGCTAAAACATCAGCCTGAACAATCTCCAACGAATGACCCAAATGGGCCGGACCATTAGGATAAGCTATAGCAGTTGTAATATAAAACTTCTTTTTCATAGCTGAATGTGTACAATCCTTATATAAAAATCTTTGTAATTAAATATTCATACCATCATAAAATAGTAAAATAGTAATAATCAATAA
>CAYVNO010000042.1:0-3211 GCA_964452935.1 uncultured Methanosarcinales archaeon
ATAGGGCTACTGTTATTTCTACAGTTTCAATGATAGAACACCTTGCTTCTGGTTTAGTATATCTAATTATTGGTATTTTAGTTACATGGTCTTTGAATTTTGCAGTAGTTATTACTGGGGTTTTTATCATTATATTTGCTGTAATCTCAAGAGTAGAAGAAAGGCATTTAATAGATTAATTATATACTAAAAGCACCAGAATCTTTATAAATCATAATCTACTACTTTCTATTATTCAAATATGGGTATGGGGGTATTCAAATGAACAAATTCATTATATTAACATTAATATTAACAATAGCAATGCTACAATTAGTTTCTGCAGTAGAATATCAATATTTTCAATTAGTAGATTTAGATATTACAGTTGATGGAGATTCTGTAGATGATATTAATATAGATACTAGCAATTCTTTTGATGAAGTAGAACCAGGAGATGATGTTAGAATAGAAGTAGAAGTAGAAAATCTTTATCCAGACACACAAGACTATGAAGATTATGAAATAGAAGATCTGGAGTTTGAGATTGAGATTGATGGATTTTGTGATGAAGATGATTTAGAATTTACAGGATCAGGAGAAGATCTTCAACCTGGTGATGATCATGAAGAAACAATAGAGTTTGAGATTCCTATGTGTGCTGATGAGGATTATTATGATATTGATATAAGAATCGAAGCAAAGAATGATGAAACAGGAGAAGGGTATACAATTACAAGATCTTTAACAATGGAAGTTGAAAAACTAACTACTGAATTAGAGATTATGGAACCTGTTTTAACACCTACAACAGTAAGTTGTGATAGGGATATTGAAATAGAAATAGAAGTTCATAATATTGGTTCAAAAGATGAAGATGATGCAGGATTATTAATAATCAATAATGATATTGGTATTAATGAATTTGAATTCTTTGATGTTGAAGCAGGAGATTATGATGATGAAGAAACTTATTATATGGAGACTTTCTCTTTTACAGTTCCTGATGATGTTGAAGCAGGAGAATACAAAATAAGAGCAGAGATTGAGTATTACAAAAACAACTATGAAAGAAAACAATATGTTTATTTAAATATTGAAGATTGTGAAACAGTTGACGCTGAGGAAGAAGAAGCTGATGTAGAAGATGTAGTTGAGGATGATACAGAAGATGATAATGAAACAACTACAGACTCAATTGTAACTGATACAACTGTTGATACTCCTCTTATTGATAATGGGGAAGAAACAAATGTTGATGCAGTTGAAGTTGATGACGAGACTGAGACATTAGAAACCGAAACAGTTGATGATGAAGGAAGTTTCTCACTTGTGTTGTTAGGAGTTATTGCAATTGTAGCAATCTTAGCAATAGCATTAGTTATCTGGTTTGGATTATTGTTGACTGAGAAATAGATTATTTTTTATTTTATTTTCTATATTTTTATAATTTACAGAAGTCTATGACTTCTTATTTTCCTTTGGAAAATTTCTAATTTAATTGTAATCCTTCTAAATAACTTGGAAAGTTTCTAACTTTTTTGAACAAGATTATTTATACTGGTTATTGTATCATATAATCATGGAAAACCAAAACATTTATATATTAATAGATACCAATTGGTATTATGAATACTCAAATAAATCTAAGGCTTCCTGAGAAATTGTTAATTTCAGCTAGAGCTTACTCTAAAAAGAATGGTTTTGGAACATTACAAGAATTTATCAAAGAAACAATAAGAGAAAAGTTATTTGAAGATGAGGAAGATGAATTAACACCAAAAGAAATGGCTCTTGTTGAAAAGATAATCAAAGAAAGTGACAAACATGGTCTCTATTGTAGCGAAGAAGAGCTTTTTGAGGCTCTTGGTAGGAAAACTAATAAAAGAAAAAAAAGAGTTTAGATTAGAGGCGAGTTCAAAATTTAAAAAACAAGTAAAGAACCTTAATACTAATACTAAAAATTTGATTATAGAAAAATTAGAACTTATTAGAATAAATCCATTTAGATATAAAAAATTAAAACATCCAAAATTCAATCTATTTAGAATAAGATTTACAGACGAAAGAAAAGAAAAAAGAATTATTTATCTAGTTGATAAAAATGTTATAATGGTAGTTTGTATTATTGATAGAAACAAAGAATACAAAGACTTAGATAAATATCTTAAAGTTTCTTGAAACTCTTCTCAAATTCTTTTATTCTTTTTAAGTTTAATTTTAGTTTTTTATTTGCTTCAGAAATAACTATTTTTAGATAATCTTCATTTACTAATTCTTTATTATCTTTTGTTAAAGGAATATCCATATAATCTATTCCTACAATCTCAAAAATGACTTTGTTTTTTATACTAATTATCCCAGAATGTTTGAAAGCTGAATTACTGGTTATTTTCATTAATTTTTTTGCATCATCTATTGTTCTACAGCAAATATGTAGAATTAATGGCTCATATCGAAACCAAGTTATTTCTTTGCTTGGCTTTACTTCAAAAGATTTAATTGGATCATGGCTAGTAAATAACCATCTTGTTTGATGTTTTTTATTTCCTGGTTTTAATATCATTATTCTACCAGCGCAGCTGCTTGTAGTGTAGTAGTTTTTGTGTTTGTTAATTAAATTAATGAGAGAAACTATTTGCTTATCAACACTACCTTTCTTAGATTTATCTGCTTTGTTTAGTTTTTCCAAAGCTTGTTTTTTGTTGTTGGCGAAGGTCATGGTTGAATAGAAAGAGTTAGGGTTTAAAAAGTTAATTGGGGATTCACTTAGCTTCAACAATCTTTCGCATTGCTTCGACAAAGTCTTTTGCTTCTATGTAGAGTAAATCAAATTCTTTTCCACTAATATCTTTTCGTTCTCTGTGTAGAATTAACTTGGATAGTTTGTAGAACTTATCCATTGATTTTACGTACTTTTTATTTATTAAACCTTTTGTAACTAATTTCTCTTGCATTACTGCAGCGATTTCTTTTGGTGCAGGAGGCATTTCTTTTTGTTTCATTAAAGCAGCATGTGCTGCATCAATACATGCCCAGTATAAATCTAAAGTTCCTTGTAAAATATGCCATTTTGCATTAAATAAAGTTGTTGGTGCTCTTTGGAAATAAGTCATTACTGCTTCTCTTGTTGGTCTAATTCTGCCTTGGTGTAATAATAATTGTAGTGGGTAGAAAAAACCAGTGTCTAATAAAGCAACACCATCTCTTAGCATGTTGATTGCAACTGGAT
>CAYVNO010000042.1:3243-5318 GCA_964452935.1 uncultured Methanosarcinales archaeon
AGAAACTTGTGAATTTTAATGTTGTAACATGTAAATCTGTAGATGTTTCTGCAATAGTTTTCTCAACAATAACTCTATATGCTTCAACAATTTCTGGTGTTAATAAGTAAACAACATCATCTACTAATAATAAAATATCAATATCTCCACCATCTTTATGGCCAGGAGTTGTTGTGCTGCCGAATAAAACAGCTGCCCTTAGGAAGGTTCCAAACTCTTTATGGATCTTTTTAGTGAACTTATAAGCTATATCAATATCTTTGTCAGAATACTTTTTTTCAGGAAATTGTACTTTTTTCTCTACTTTAAACTCCATATCATGCACAAAGGGCGTCTATTGTATATAAATATTTGGTACTCTCTTGCAGAAGTATCACTAATTGTGACAAAAAAATCATAAGTTTTTTAAATTTATGATTATAGGAATAGTTAAATGGCAGATCCAACTATTGAAGAAAAGATAAAACCAGTTGTAAAAGATGCTACTCATAAAGTCTTAGGTGTTAGTATTGATGAACTTACTGATGATATTACTTCTAAACTTACAATTAGTTCTTTAATAGATATTGGGATTGATACTTCTGTAAAATTTAAGAAAGCAAAAAAGAGATTTAAGAAAGATTATCTCGAGAAAATGTTGAAATTACATTTTGGAAATATTTCTGAAGTTGCTAAATTAACACATGTAAATAGAAGAAGTTTGCATAGGTTGATCTCAGAGTTTGATATTGATGTTAATAGAATAAAAAAAGAAATGAAAAGACCTTATGATATTAAGACTCATGCAGTTGGTAATGTTATTGAGAAGGTTTTGGATGGATACAAACAAGTTATCCATCCTGAGAAATTAGAAGCTGCATACGAAGGTGTTCCAGAGATTTCTGAAGATATTGTTAAGCACATGCCAGAGAAACCAATGAGTATGAAGGATGCAGAGGAAGAGTTTGAAAGAAGGTATTTACAGAAGGCACTTATTGAACATAATCACAATATTTCTCATACAGCAAAGGCAATTGGTCTAAGGTTTGAGACATTACATAGGAAATTGAAGTCGTTAGGGTTGATTTAACCCAAAGGTTTATATCTATTTCTCTATTTCTTGACTAAAAGGGGCTCGGAAATACACTATAAGAGAGAAGAAAATGAAAAATTTCCCATTATGTAATTATAAGGCCCCAGTTGTAGTTGGTGATGGTAGTCTTCCTTATGAAACTAAATTTATAACTCATAAGGGTTTTTGTATTGAAGTAACTTATGTTGGTGATCAAGCAGTAATGTATAGAGTTCATGAAAGGGTTCCTGATTTTTGTCAAGATTACGGTGGTTTTGTTGTTAAAGATGGTAAGGTTGTTGCTGCTTTAGGTGCTGACGGAGTTGGTATGGCTGAATTATCTCAAGAAGTTGCTTATCGGGTTGTCGATCAAACAGCTAGAGAACTTGATGAATTAGTTGATAGAGGGACAGAGATTACTTCTACTTTAATGGATGATGTTTGGAGAAATAATTTGTTTCCTACTTGGGATATGGCTGATTATGTTAGAAAAGAAAGAAAAAAAGTTGATGATCATCCAGAATACTATGTTTATGGTGCTAGTGGTATGGTTGCAAGAGCTGAAGCTGCTCTTAGACGCGATCCAATTGCTTTTATTGGTGCAACAACTTTATTTGCCGGATTAAATTTAAGTGGAACTTTTCATGCTATAAATCTTGGTGATGGTGGATATGCTGCTGTTGGAGATCAAGTAAAATCTTTTAGTGGTGGTTCTGGTGATTTTTATAGGAGAGTTCCAGGCCAAATTGGAGTTTATAGTAATGGTCTTTGGTGCCTAGCTGGAAATATTGAATATGAACAAACTGATTTTGGTGAGGGTGATCTAATTGCTGGATTTAGTGATGGTTGTTTAAAAAAAAGTCATACAACTCCTAGCTCAGTTGCTAATTTACTTTATGATTTAAGATCTAATGACCTAGAAAGTCTTGGTTTACAATTACTTGATGAATTGGCTATTAAAAAACAAATTCCTGGAATGCGAAAAGATTGGACTATCGCTGATGATATTGTTTTGTTTCTTATG
>CAYVNO010000043.1:0-4961 GCA_964452935.1 uncultured Methanosarcinales archaeon
TCAGCTACAGCATTAATGCTGCCAAGCGAAGTTCATAACCCACAACATTAAACTTATTATAATTACTAATCTCTGTCACTATCACACTACAACGTAGCGCAGCATTAACTTATCCTACATACTTATTTCTCCACAACTTTTATATACTACAATGCATAAGAATTCTCTAAAATAGTACAATCTAGCGAAAATACGTAAATAAATTTTCGCGGAACATGAAAATTAAAATTCAGCGAAGCTGAATTGAGGTGAAAAAAATGAGGAAAATATTGTTAATATTCGGAATTCTTTTAGCTTTTGTCTTTGTTTCAGGACAAAGTTGTTCTTTTGGTGCAACTGGTTTACCATGTAGCCCAGAAGGAGACTGTTCTTGTGAATCAAACACAGCAAGTGAATGTGTTTATGATGCAGGAAATCTATTATTAGAATATAAAGATGATGTGACCTGCTGTACAACAGATGATGAGTGTGCAGAATTAGGTGATTATACATGTAACGGATGTTATTGTGAAGAAGGCGAAGCAACTGAAGATCTTTGCGCAGATGTAACTTGTGATACAGGATACTGTAACCCAAGCACAGGTTCATGCGTAACATGTTATGAAGACTCACAATGCACAGACGGAAACAGCTTAGTATGTAGTCCTTATGATAACACATGTATTGAATGTACTCTAGACACAGACTGTACATTTGACGCAACATTAACTTCATGTGATAATTATGTATGTGTTGAAGCAGCAGAAACAGGTGAATGTACATTAGATTCAGACTGTGAAACATTATATGAAACAGGATACACCTGCGACACAACAACATATCTTTGTGTTGAACCAACAGAAACAGGATGCACTGATGATGAAGATTGTGACACAGTTCTAGACAGTGATGATGTCTGTTCTGGAACATACTATGATGATACAGTTACATTCTACACACTAGACCATGATATGGATCTAACACCTTTCTGTCAAGATGAAGATGAATGGTGCTCTGAAACAGGAGATAGTGGACAAGATTATTATGTGTTAGGAACAATCACTGGAGTTACAGAATCAGGAGCAGCACTTAGCTCTATGGATGAAACCTGTGGAGTAAACGAAGGAATCGTAACAGAAAACTACTGTGCAGAAGAAGGATGGGCAGTTCAAGAAACATTTAACTGTACATCCCTTGGAGATTACACATGTGATACAGGTGTTTGTGTAGCAACTACTCCTGTTGAAACAGAGACACTATGTGATGATGGATCAGATGATGATGGAGATACTGAGATAGATTGCGACGATGATGACTGTCACAATGTTTTAAGGGCCGACGGATTTTACTGTAGAACAAGAGAAAATGGAACTTATTGTGCAGATGGTTTTGATAATGATGGAGACACATATATAGACTGTGCAGATTATTATTGCGATGAAGAAGTTGGAGGACCAGACGGACAACTCTGCGATTACCACGGAGAAGCAGGGGAATGTGATGACTTATTTGACAATGATGCAGATGGTCTAACAGACTGTGATGATGATGATTGTGTTGATGATGCAGCATGTGCTGACGAAGAAACAGAAATTGCAGAACTGATTGATATATTCCATAATTATAAAGGAGTCACAACAGATACAAGTGAGTCTTGTGATACAGCATGTGCAAGTGAAGGAATGATCTGTTTTAGTGCAGAAGCATACAAAGATAATGATGGAACAGATTGGCACGATTGGACAGGGTTAACTGGAGGATACAACGGGAATATTGCATGTGATACATCTAACTCAGACCTTAAGTACCAATGTTATTGCTTAGATCCAGGTGATTATGCAAGTTCTTATTTATTTTCTGAAGTAGGTGTTTACAGCACTGCAGAAGGAGAAAGTTGTAATACAAAATGTGCAAATGAAGTGTCTCAAGAATGTGTACATGCAGAATACAATCAAAAAGAAGGTGATGAATTTGAAGAAACAGGAAAGATTGTTTACTGTTCAACAGGAGGAAGTAACAGCCAAAGATGTTTATGTATGCGTACAGACCAACTTTCAGATACAAAGAAAACATTTGTTGATCAGCTAGAATCCTACCAAGTAATGGCTACTAGTGACTCATACCCAACTTGTGATGATGCATGTGCTAATCTCGGAAAAACTTGTATCTATGTGGAATCGTACTATGCAAGTAACGGAGAACTAACTGAATACACAGGATCATTGAAAGAATACTCTGGTTCATATTCATGTAGCCTTGATCCAGCTTCACATGGCGAATACAGATGCAAATGCATCTAATTTTTTATTTTCTTTTTATGCATTAAAACGTAAATAAATTTCCGCTTCAAGTGGAAATTAAAATTTCCGGAGGAGAATTAAATGGCAAAAAAAGACAATTATAACTTATACTTAACAGCAATTGTCGCTTGTGTTGCAATAATCGCATTAGTAATATTAACTACAAACACAGGAGAAACCAGTTTTGAATTAGGAACAACAGACCTAACAGGTCAAGCATATGGTGGAGGACCATCTTGTACAGATCCAGATGGAAACACAAACTATGAATTTGAACAACCAACCTCTATCTCAGGAATAAATGATGACGGAACTTTTACAAGAGAAGATAAATGTTACATTGATATATCTTCTTCAGATCAATTAATTCAATCATTCCTAAACAGTGAATGTACTTCAGGTGATCCAGCTAACTGCTTAGTTGAACAATATTGCAGCGGAAAAAGCCCAAGAAGTATGTTCCATCTTTGTGAATGCGGATGTATTAACGGAGCATGCTCAAACTGTCCAGAAACAGCAGATGTTGGTACAGGAGGAGATGTTACTCCGCCAGACACACCAGGAGAGACTGGAAGTACACTAACAACAACTCCAGTCGCGGCAGCACAAGCAATCGGAGACTTTAACCCTTAATTTTTTCTCTTTTTTCCGCAACATTTATAAATTAATTAGCAATTTCTTCCATGTGAGAGAGAAAGGAAGAAGTTGGAAAAAAAGAAGATTTCTTCTATATAAAACATAAAAATGAGCAAATTAAAGCCCATATTACCAAGTTTGAGGGAAAAGAAGCGTTATTTGGCCTTTAATATAATATCAAAGGATAAAATAACAAGTTTCAATCAAATAAAAAACACAATAACAGAGTCATACAAAACTTTGTTTGGAGAATATGGATTAGCAGAAGCTGGCTTATTATTCCTTAAAGGAAAGTATAACAAAACAACCAAAACAGGATTAATAAGAGTGAACCACAAACACACAGACAAACTTAAATTTGCTTTAACAATGATAAAAAAAATCAATAACTCAAAAGTTATTGTCAGATGCTTAGGAATAAGCGGCGTAATAAAAAAAGCAGAAATAAAATACTTAAAAGAAACAACGAGGTGTTAAATAAAATGCAACCAATACAATACAAATTAAAAATTTGTAAGCATTGTTTGCATTTTAGATGTAAAATGTTAAAAATAAATTTGAAACGCAAGGGGTGGAATAAATGCAACCAATGAATCACCAAATGATGGGATATGATAGAGCAATAACCATGTTTTCCCCAGACGGAAGACTATTGCAGGTTGAATATGCTAAAAAAACAGTAAAACAAGGAAGCACAGCTATCGGAATGGTATGCTCAGACGGAATTTTATTAGTAACAGATAAAAGAATAGTAGATCCTTTAGTTGTACCAGAATCAGTTGAAAAAATATTTCAGATAGACGAACATATTGGTGCAACAGCTTCAGGAATTCTGTCAGATGCAAGAGTTCTAATAGAAAGAGCTCAAGTAAAAGCTCAACAATACAGAGTAACATTTGATAGTCCTACAGATACACTATCTATTGTAAAAGATTTATGCAATCTAAAACAACTTTGCACACAATCAGGCGGATTAAGACCTTTTGGCGTCTCAGTTTTAATTGCAGGCATAGACCAAGACGGTAAAAAACTTTTTGAAACAGATCCAACAGGAATCTTTTTCCAATACAACGCAACAGTAATTGGAGAAGGAGAAGCAGAAATTGAAGAAATCTTACATAAAGAATACAAAGAAGATATGACAATTGAACAAGCAACAAAACTTGCAATAAAATCTTTAATAAAAACTTTAGATGCAAACTTTAATGTAGAAAGATTGGATTGTGTTTACATAAAAGAAAAAGAAAAGAAGTTTACTAGAATGGGAAAACAAAAACTTTCACAAATCTTAGCAGAGGTTAAAAAGAAGTAAAATGGTAAACGTAGATAAAGCAGTAATAGCAAGGCTAAAAACACACGGATCAAATTTTGAGATACTTGTAGACTGTGATAACGCGATAGCATTTAAAGGAGGAAAAATAGATGACATTAAAGAAGTTTTAGCAGACCAAAAAGTTTTTTCTGATTCAAAAAAAGGATTAGTAGCATCTGAAACACAAATGACTCAAATTTTCTCTACATCAGATCCATTAGAAGTAGCAAAAGAGATAATTAAGAAAGGAGAGATACAACTAACAGCAGAGTACAAATCAAAATTAATAGAAGAAAAGAGAAAAAGGATCTTAGCATTCATACAAAAGAATGGTATCGATCCAAAAACCTCACTTCCACACCCACTAACAAGACTAGAGCTTGCATTCGAAGAAGCAAAAGTTAAAATTAGTGAGTATAAAAGTGAGAAAGATCAGATTGAAGAGATAATGGATAAGTTAAGACCAATTCTGCCAATCAAATTTGCAAAAAAAGAGATTGCAATAAGAATACCAGCAGATTATACAGGAAAAGCTTATTCAGCATTAAAATCAATGACCAACTTCAAAAAAGAAGATTGGGGAAACGACGGATCATTCATGTGTGTTGTTGAAATTCCAGCAGGAATGCAGGATGACTTATTTGATAAGGTAAACAACCTAACACAAGGAAACGCTGATCTGAAAATACTTAAAATAATAGACTAGAAGGAGAGTGCAAAAATGGCAAAAATTT
>CAYVNO010000044.1:0-4385 GCA_964452935.1 uncultured Methanosarcinales archaeon
ATCAAATAGTCCTAGCCTTGCGCCTGCGTCTAACCATCCGTGAGCGTAGTTTAAAGCAGCAAATGCTGTTACTATATCTCCTTTTTCTTGGAAGTGTTTTGCATCAGAATAATATCTCTGAGCCATATCAAGGAAATCTTCTGCACTTGCTTTCCAGTCAATGTCTTGTTTTTTGCCTATTTTGACCTTTTTCAGAGCTCTCCCAGTGATATCAAAGTATTTGTCTAGTTTTTCTTGTGTAATTTTGTCCATTTTTTTGATAATTGTGTTTTATATATAAATTTTGGGGTAAATTTTATATATTTGTGTCGGATATCATCTGTATGCTTAGGAGATATATGAGTCATAAACAGAGATTGGTAATTGCGTTTATTGTAGTTATTCTTAGCTTAATTTTAGGTCTTTATAGTAAGGTTATGATTGTTTTGAGTATTGGAGACACTTTTAATTTTTGGTTAAATGTTATTTTGTATGCTTTTAGTTGGGTGTTATTATTTTTTGCTATATTCTTTATTGGAAAAGAGGTTGTTGCTATTGCTGATGAATATGTGAAAAGAAAGATAAAAGAGGGTACTAAACATGGTGGAAGGCAGGTTGTAAAACATAGTAAAAAGATTCATGGACATGTGAAAAAGCACGGCAAAAAGATTGGTGGACATGTTGTAAAGCATGGCAAGAATATTAAGAGAGTTATCAAGTCAATAAAATGAAGATAAAGAAAGAAGGAGATAAGTTTGTTGTTGAGAGTTCTTCTAGAAAAGGTGTTGAGTATAATGTTGATTTAGCTGCACCTTTTTGTAGTTGTCCTGCTTATATCTATAGGTATAAAAGAAAAGGGGAGTTATGTAAGCATTTGAAAGCTGTGAAGGAAAAATATGGCGAAGTTAAAGGGAATAGTAAGATAATTGATTATGTTAAGAGGAAGGGTGAAGTAGATTCAATAGAGTTGATTGAGAAGTTTAGTGAAGATGAGGTTAATTTATTGTTGGAGAAAGGAGAGTTAATTGAGAATAGGGGAGTTATTAGTTTGCTAAGTTGATTTTGTAGATTTTTGTGTTCTTTTTTACTTTTTGTTCGAGTTTGATTCCTATTTTATCTCCTTTTTTTGCTTGTTTTATATCTTGCTTTTCTTTTTGTATTGAAGTGATAGTTTGATCAAAAGGGTCTTCTGCATCTATGAGTATTGTGTCTCCTAGTTTCAGTTCAGAGTCTAGTTTGACTATGGCTATCTGTAATTTATCTAAGTAGTTTATTATTGTTCCTGTCTGTTTTAGGTTCATATTTGATTGGTGTTAACAGTTATATTTAAATACTATTGTTTCTTGTTTGTTTTTTATGATAACAAAGTCAAAGTTAGCTATACAGTTGTCTAAGTTAAAAGTATTTGAGACTGCTAAGATTAAATTAGAGCAATATCCAACTGATTCTGAGATTGCTGCAGATATTCTATGGAATGCATTTATGCAACATGATATTGAAGGGAAAGTAATAGCTGATTTAGGTGCAGGAACTGGTGTTTTGGGAATAGGTGCGTTGTTGTTAAATGCTAAGAAAGTGTGTTTTGTTGAAAAGGATAAAGAAGCTGTTAAATTATTGAAAGAGAATTTGAAAGAGTTTGATAATTATGAAATAATTGTTAAAGATGTTGAAAAGTTTAATAAAAAGGTTGATGTTGTTATTCAGAATCCACCGTTTGGTACAAAAGATAAGCATGCTGATAAATTGTTTTTAGAGAAAGCTTTTTCTTTGAGTAAGGTTGTTTATAGTTTTCATAAAACAGTTACAAGGGGTTTTGTGAAAGCTGTTGCAGATGATTATGATTTTAAGGTTAAAGAGGAGGTTATTTATGCGTTTCCTCTGAAAGCAGCGATGAAGTTTCATAAGAAAAGAATTGAGAGAGTAGAGGTTAGTTGCTTTAGGATTGTTGGGGGATAATCAAAAACTTTATATATTTCTTCCATATAGAAAATAAGTATGGCAAAAGGTAGACCTGTTGGTAGTCAGATTAGGCAGAATATTGTTGAGTTACTATACTTTATGAAAGAGGGGTATGGATATCAGATCTATAAGACTTATCTTAAGTTATTTCCAAGATGTACTCTTAGAAGTATACATTATCATTTGAAGAAAGGTTTGTTAATAAATGAGTTCAAAATCAAAGAGATAAAGAAGGAGAAAGGAGAGTTTTCATGGGGAGCTACTGCAGAAAAGATCTATTATGAGTTAGGACCAAGTGCTTCTCCTAAGATAGATGAGAGAATTAAGAGATTCTTTGATAGGAAAGAGTGATTTTTATAAATAGATATTGATTTCTTTGCTTAAGAGAGTTTCTGATGAGTTACCAACAGAATAATTATTCCTAATACTAATGGGATTGTTGCGCTTGTTGCTGGGTTGTTTGGTAGTAGATAGATATCTAATAACATCCATATTCCTCTCCAAATACTTATTACACTGATACCAATTATTAATGCGTAGATGAATTGGTGGTGTTTTTTAACTTTGCTTAGTTTTTTGAACATATTTTCACCTCAGTTTTTTAAAAAATCCAAACATTGCCATTGCTTCTCTGTTTGTTAGCATTGCTTTTCCTATTATTCTTTTCCAGAGTGTTTTTTGTGTTTGTTTCTTCTCCTTTGTCGAGTATTCTTGTTTATTAATTATATTATTAACTGTTTTTATTAGATGTTCTTTTTCTTTCTTTCCTACTGGTTTGTACTCTTTAGATAGGTCTCTTTTTTCTTTAAACAATTCATAGAATAGTATAGAACAAGCATGGCTTATGTTCATTGTTGGATATTTTTTACTAGCAGGAATTGAGACAATGAAGTCGCATAGTTTAATCTCTTCATTTGTTAACCCTACAGATTCTCTTCCTATTAGAATTCCTATTCTTCCTTTTTTGTTTTTGATTTTCTTACTTAATTGTTCTGGTGTCATTGGTGTTCTAGGTAAGTTATAATCTCTTCCTAGTTTTGCTGTTGTACCAATTAGATAATCAAATCTTTCTATCTTGTTCTTAATCTTTACTTTTTTTAGAATATGTTGAGCATGTTTTGCTCTGTTTTTAGTTTCTTGAGTTATTTTACATTTCGGATTAATTAGAACTAGATCTTTTAAATCAAAGTTTGCCATTGTCCTGGCTATTGCACCTAAATTACCTGAGTTCTCTATTTCTAAAACAACTATTGATACCATTATAAAAAGAAAAGAAAAATTATTCTATTTCTATTGTGAATGAGGATGCTCCTCCTTTTTCAGTGTTGTAAGATCTGTCTAAAGAGTCTGCTTCGCTTAGTAGTAGACTAAATCCATAGTTTTCTCCTTCTTCTGTGTCTTTTACTGCATAACCACCATATGTGTCGTCAATCTTTAGTACTAATGGTATGTCAAAGTATTCTTCATTTGTTTCTATTGGGCCAATGTAGTAGACACCACTATATGTTTCGTCAGCGTTAGTTACCCATTCTAATGCATATCCTCTTACAGAAACTTTGAAATAGTGTGGATCTTCTCCATGATATTTATTCTCGCCCCTTACAAGAACAACTACTTCATCACCAATTGAAGCTGTTTGTCTTATTGGGTATGCTTCTAGTGCTGTGTATTTGAAATCCTCTTCAGTAACCATTGTTGCGTATTCTGCCATTAGTTCTTCTATTGTTGGTTCATCTTCATCGACTACTGGGATAACTATTGGAACTAGCTCTTCAACTGGTTCTGTTTCTTCCTCAACAACAACCTCTTCTGTAGTTTCTTCCTCAATAGGTTCCTCAGTTATTTCTTCTTCTACTTCTGTTTCTTCTTCTTCAAGTTCTAGTTTAACTCCTTCTTGTTCATCACATACGTTATTGGTATCTGTATCTAGGCAGCATTTTTCTCCATAAGTTATGTAAGGAGAGTTGCAAACTAGATTTGGTTCTACTTCATAATTAAAAACTCCTGTTTTGTATTTGTATACTAACATTCCTGTTGTTGAGACTGATGCAATTAGTAGAACAGCTCCTAGAACAAGTGCAGCAATTCCTAATCCTTTTGCTTTTTTTCTTTCACCACATACACTTACTATTCCTAAGATTAATGCGGTAAGACACCATAATGCTCCGACAATTGGAATCCAAAATAAAAATATTGCAGCGATTGCAAACACAAAACCTATAATTGCTGTTTTGTTTGCAGGACTACTATCAATCATTGGTTTTATTATTGATTTTTTCTTTGCCATTTTGATAACCTCATATAATACTTATACTCATTGTTACAGGATCTTCGTATTGGTCATAGTGAAGACCTTCTCCAAATGCGTGGAGATAATTTAATGTTATGGAATAAGTTTTATCTTCTGAATTTGTTCCATAGTCATCTATCTCTTTTGATCCTATTAT
>CAYVNO010000045.1:0-4045 GCA_964452935.1 uncultured Methanosarcinales archaeon
GACGAACGTGGAGAAATAACCTTTGCAACTGCATTGGGTTTAACAGGTTTGGCTTTAGTGGTGGCGCCTTTGATTTCTTCATTGTCTTTTGTAGCTATACCAGCTGGAGTTGCTGTTTTAGGTTTTGGAGCACTTATTTCTCCAGCAGTTAGAAGTAGAGTTGCAGCATTTGTTCCATTAGGTGTAGATCAGGATGCAGTATTAGAAGAAGGAGTTCAAGCAGAGTTGGAAGAAGAAGTAAGAGCACACAATATGAGGATTGCCGCAGAATTAATAGGTGATGAACAACAAGTTACTGAACCTATACTAACAGAATCAGAAACAAGAAGGGAATTAAATGAACTTACTTCTTTACCTTCTCTTGATAAACAAGCTCTTTTAGATTTCTTTAAACAGAAATTTCCAGATTATGAATCAGAAGGATATTCATTGGAACAATTATTTGAAGCTGATGCTGGCGTATGGGAAGGATTTACCATAGAAGAGCACACTAGAATGGTACTTGATCAATTAGAGAGACAGATGAATTTTTTAGGTATGCAAGAAATTCCTTTAGAACATCCAATTAATACTCATCAATTTTTTAGAGTATTAATGGCTTTACATGATATTGGAAAACCGATTGCAATTGCAGAAGGGGATAAGGATTCTCAGCATGAATACACCATTCCAATTGTAAGAGATTTATTAACAGAATTAGGGTTTGAAGAATCACAGATTTTACTTGCTACTGAATTATTAAGGGAGGATGTTATTGGAGATCTATTAAGGGGGGATGTTATTGGAGGTCTTATTCAAGGAAAGATAACTGCACAAGAAGCTTATGCAAAAATCCAAGAGTCTAGTGAGAGAACAGGATTAGATACTCAAACTCATTTTGATTTATTCACTTTCTTTTATACTATAGATGCTTCTGCTTATCCAAATTTAAAAAGAGCTATTTTTCATGATGTTGTTACTAAAGGTAGGTTGACTATTAAGGAAACAGGAGATCCCATTTTCTATGAATTAGAAAGATTGGTTCAAGGGCTTTCAGATGAAGAGTTTGAAGAAAGAAAAGCAGAATATAAATTAGAGCTTGAACAACAAATTGCTGGATGGATAGCTAACGGAAGACAAATTTATATTTATGGACAAGTTTATATCCTTGAAAAGATAGAAGATGGCGAGGTTGTTGTAAGAAGTATAGATCATGAAGATACATCAACATTTTCATTTGAGGAAGTGCGTGAGAATTTAGTATGGACAACTAAGGATGATGCAAGAACTGATGAAGAATTATTCCAGGACAATAAAGAACTATTAGAAGTATTATCTCAATATGAAACACCTTTAGAAGGGGATGAAGAAAGTTTTATTTACCATCAAACATTTTCATCTAAGCTTTCAGCAATTCATTCATCAGGGGGCCTTAGTGCTGTTGGAAGAGAAGTTGCTACTGAATTTGATGATGAGTTTGATCATGTTCTTGCTTTAGTTAGACCTTATCTTGCTAAGGATGGATTCAGTAGAGGTGATGTAGTATATGCACATGTTGATAAGAATCTTGTTGCTGCAGCAGGAATTACTATTCCTTATGACGTAGTACTTGAGATTGATCCTAGTGGTATAAATGCAATAGTTGCGAGTAATGAACCAATTGGTATTCTTAATGAGGAAGTTAGGGGAATAAGAGAAGCAGGAGGTTCTAAACAATCTATTGCAGCAGAAGTGCAAAGGGTAGCAGAAAATTATTGGAGAGATGCAATGTTTCTCTCAGAATTTAAAGGAAGATATGATCCATATGGTATGGGAGGTTTGGAATATAAAGACTCAAGAACACACACAACCTTTATGGCACCCGAGGTTCTTGTTTTAGGTAATGTACCAAATGATAGGATAAGGGTGCATCAATATCCTCAAGATATTATGGTATTATTTGATAGATTGGGAGTAAGCACAGCAGCAGAAGTATTAGAACATTTTGGAGAAGAAGTTGATGAAGGAACAGTTGATGAACAACCAGCAATAGTTGATGTAAAAACAGAAGAAACACCAGGGCTTGAAGAAGAAATACCAATAGAATTAGAAACAGTTGAAGAAACAACTGATGAACAATCTATGCAAACAAAAACTGAAAAAACATCAACAATAGTTGCACTAGGGTTGGCTGCAGTAAGCGTTATTGCTGCAAGTTTATTTGGGTCTGTTCTTCTTGGTGTTGCTGGCGGAGTAATAATAGGAACTTATTTTGGTTATACAAAAGTCATAAAACCTTGGCTAGAGGGAAGGCAACCCGCTGAAATAGAAAATCATATTGGGATTATTGTTTCTGAACGTCGTTCATTACGTTCAGAACCAACTGAAAAAGCGCAAAGATCAATCGATAAGTTAGTAAGGATTGGTGAACCAGCAGTTCAACCATTAATAAATGCAATATTATCACCTGATATCTCTGGTAATAACCCTGTTACTCACTTTTATTTAGCTCTTGCTGAAATTGGCGAACCAGCAGTACAACCATTAATTGATGTATTAGAAAGAACTGAAGATTCTTCTACAATAGGAAAAATTGCTTCTGCTCTTGGTGAGATTTCTAAGAATGTAGATGCAGAGGCAATTGAACCAGCAGTACAACCATTGATAAATAAATTAAAAAAATCAGAAGGTGATGGAATATATAGGTTTACTTCTGCTCTTGGCGAAATTGGCGGACCAGCAATTCATCCATTAATAACTTTATTAGGAGGAACAAGAGATGAACTTAAAAGACATAGAATTATTTCTAGTCTAAGTGAGATTGGCGAACCAGCAGTACAACCATTGATAGATGCATTAGAAAGAACCGAAGATCCTTATGCAAGAAGAATGATTATTATGACTCTTGTTGAAGTTTCTAGGAATGTAGATGAGAATTCAATGGGACCAGCAATTCATCCATTAATAAAAGCATTGCAAGAATCAGAAACTTATTATGCAACTCAGGTTATTGCTTCTGCTCTTGGTGAGATTTCTAAGAATGTAGATGCAGAGGCAATTGAACCAGCAGTACGACCTCTATTAGATGAATTTGAAGGATTAAGGAATTGGGAGGAGAAAGTAGATGTAACCACAGGAAGTGCTGATACAAAAAATGCTGTTGTTTATGCTCTAGCTGAAATTTCTAAGAAAACAGGTGCAGATTTAATACAACCAGCAATCCAGCCTGAATTAGATGCAATAAAACAAACAGAAAATGAGGCATTAAGAAAAGATCTTATTTCAAAAGCAGAAATAATAATTAAAATATTAGAAAAATTTGAGGGGGATCCAGGTTTAGTGATTAGTTATGTTTTTGAAGATATTACTCTTATTACAGAGCAGTTATTGGAATTAGATAGTGATTATGTTGTTCATCACATTATTCCTGCTATTATTAATCAACTACTATTCTACTATATGAAAATCCATGCTTTTAACTATTTAAAGCAAGTATTATTAAATGGAGAAGCAGATAGAGAAGTCATTCAAGAAAGTATACCTCTATTAGAAGAGGCTATGCCAGGTCTGGATTCAAGAACAAAAAAGCAAGTAGAAACATTGATAGAAGACTTGCAGGAAAGGGTTGATGAAGTAGTTGTCGACGAGGAAACAACAACTGGTCAAGAAGGTTTTGCAATGACTGCTGTGACTGCGATGTTAACAGGTGGAATTGTTTCTGTGTTGGGTTTGGTTGCAGCTAGTCCTGTTGGTTTTGGTTTGGCTGTGTTGGGTGTAGCATTAATGGCGGCTCCTGTTGTTCTTAGGTTAGTGCAAGAACCTGTGCAAGAAGTTCCTGAAGCACCACTAACTTTAGAAATACAAAGAGAAGAAACAGAACAAGAAATAAGAGATGCTTGGCTATATCTAGAAAAAGGTGAGCAATTATCTGCAATAAGAACCCTTAATCCAGCAATTGAATTAACAATTGGACATGAAAGACAACTTCTTGAAGAAATTAGAGGACATATTTCTTCTGGAAATAATGAAGAAGCAGTGAGGTTATTTAATATATGGTTGCAATTGTATACAGGAGTAACAGAACCAA
>CAYVNO010000046.1:0-2892 GCA_964452935.1 uncultured Methanosarcinales archaeon
AAATCAAAAGATTTATATATTATACCGGTCTCTTTTCAATTTCTATGAAAGAGCGTGTTACACTAACAATAGAAAACAGTATTTTACAACAAGTTGATAGACAAGTAGATGGCTATAAAATAAAAAATAGAAGCCATGCTATAGAACTTCTTTTATTAAAATCACTTGGAGTAAACCGACCTAAAATAGGGTTTATTTTAGCAGGCGGAAAGGGAACAAGATTAAAACCAATAACTCATGAAATCCCAAAACCTCTTGTCCCACTGCATGAAAAACCAATTATGGAACACACAATTGATCTATTCAAAAAATTCGGAATTAAGGATATTCTAATATCAATCGGTTACAAAGGAGATAAAATAAAAGAATATTTTGGAAACGGAAAACGTTTCGGAGTAAACATAAGATATATCGAAGAAAAAGAACCAATGGGCACAGGCGGTCCATTAAATTTAGCAAAACAATATCTTACAGGAACATTTGTCATGTGTAACGCAGACGAACTAAAAGATATAAACCTAGACGAGATGTACCTATCTCACAAAGAATCAAACGGAGTAGGAACAATCGCATTAACAACTGTAGAAGACCCTTCAAAATACGGTGTTGCAAAACTAAGAGGAAACAGAGTCTTAGAATTTATAGAAAAACCAAAGAAAGAAGAAGCACCTTCAAAACTTATCAACTCAGGATTATACATTCTAGAACCATCTGTCCTAAATTTTATTCCAGAAGGTTCTTGTTCAATAGAAAGGGATGTATTCCCAAAAATTGCTGCAGCAGGACAACTTTTTGGTTATCATTTTGAAGGCCAATGGTTTGACACAGGAGATATGGAGAGATACGAAAGGGCAATTAGGGAATGGAGAGACATAGAATAAGGGGTGATTATTATTCTTAACAAAGAAATTTTTAGAGAATACGACATTAGAGGAATTGCTGACACAGACTTAACAGACGAAAACGTTGAGTTAATTACAAAAGCTTACGCTTCTTTTATGAATCAAGATAAAATTCTGATTGGAAGAGACAATAGAAAATCAGGAAAAAGAATTAGAGATATTGTTGTAAAAACTTTGTTATCAACGGGTATCGACGTCATAGATGTAGGTATAACAATCTCACCTATCTTTTATTACGCAAGAATCCTCTACAACATAGATGCAGCAATAATGATAACTGCATCCCATAACTCTAAAGAATTTAACGGTTTTAAAGTTTGTAAAGGTAAACACACAATGTTTGGAGAAAATATTAACAAAGTTTATGAAATTGCAAACTCCAAAGAATTCAGCCAAAAAGACAGACAAGCAACATTAACAGAAAAAAATCCGTTAGAAACTTATTACAACATGTTAAAAGAAAAAATAATCTTAAACAAAAAATTCAAAGTTGTCGTCGACTGCGGAAACGGAACAGCATCTTTATTCGCTTCTCAAGCTTTCAAGAATTGGGGATGTGAAGTTATCGAACTTTACTGCGATTCTGACCCAGACTTCCCAAATCATCAACCAGATCCAGTAAAAGAATCAAACATGAAAGACCTAATTCTGAAAGTAAAAGAAACAAATGCAGATTTAGGGATTGGAATAGACGGAGACGGAGACAGAATTGGTGTAATTGATGAAAAAGGAAACATGATCTGGGGAGACACAATGTTAATCCTTTACTTTAGAGAGCTACTAAAAAAATATCCCAACCATAAATGTATAATCGAAGTAAAATGTTCCCAAGCATTAGTTGATGACGTCAAAGCACATGGAGGAATACCTATGTTCTACAAAACAGGACATTCTTTAATAAAAAATAAAATGTTAGAAGAAGGAGCATTACTAACAGGAGAGATGAGTGGCCACATGTTTTTCAAGGATGAATTCTTTGGAACAGATGACGCACTCTATGCTGCTGGCCGTTTATTAAGAATAATGGATAATGAAAACAAAACTTTATCTGAGTTATTATTAGATGCTCCAAAATATTACCCAACACCAGAACTAAGATTATTCTGCCCAGACTCTGATAAATTCAGAATAACAAAAGAGATAGTAGACTATTTCAAAAACAGTAATCTAGAAAACATAAAAGAGATAGTAGATATTGATGGAGTTAGAGTTATTTTCAACAACGGCTGGGGATTAATAAGGAATTCTAACACTCAACCTGCACTAATAGTGAGAGCAGAAGGAACCTCTCCAGAAGCAAGAGATGAGATTAAGGAAATTATATTTAATAAACTGAGAGAATACCCACAAGTCAAATTGGAAGAGTAATCTGGCAACTTTGACATTACTGCCAAGCGCAGTCCGCAAATCACACAATAACTTAAGCTAAAAGTTACTGACAAGGTAAGATTTAATATAAACACGGAGCGCAGTAATGTCACCCAATCAAAAGCTTTATATATAAACACTCCCTTAATTCTAAAAGATTATATATTAAAATAATAAATAATGAGGTGCTATAAATGAAAAAACACATATTGATTCTATTTGCATTAATTGCAGCAGTATTTTTAACAGGACAAACATGTACATTACCACCATTAGGTCTATCTTGTACAGAAGACCAATCAGGTGAAGAAGATTGCATGAGTGGTTATGTATACCAATGTGAAATGGTATTAAATAATTATATCTGGCAGTCAACAGGTACTGTGTGTGATGACGAGCTAACAGTTAACACAACACTCACAGAAGCAGTTGACCTAACAGTATCAGCTGTAACAGTTGACCCAGCATCTCCAGAAGTTGACCAATCAACAGATGTAACAATCGAAATAACAAATGAAGGATCAGAAGATGCTATCTGTGATATACAACTAGCATTATATGATATAACAACAGGAACTTCTGAAGATCTAGCATATATCTCAATGAATGATTACTGTACATC
>CAYVNO010000047.1:0-2540 GCA_964452935.1 uncultured Methanosarcinales archaeon
AATAATCCAGTAAGTACACCTAATTTAGAGTTAGTTCAATTAGAACATCTTGATTATAATGGTCATTTACAAGGATCATACGTAGAAGTTGAAAACATGATTCCTGGAGAAAGTGATGTTTATGCTTCTGATAATGTATTTATTTATGAACCTGATGAGATCAAGATATATATTGATGGAACTACTAGCCCATACCAAGGAGTTAGATTTGGGGAATCTATGGCTTATTATTGCAGTGATACATTATTATCTTATCTAAGTAATCATTTTGGTGGAGAATTTATCATACCAAATGTTGTTGCTTATGTTTATAATATTGAGAGTCCGGGGTCAGCAGGATATTCTTTAGATGATGATAGTATTACTACTAATGTGCCTGATAGGAATGGCATTGATCCAAATAAAGATTGTTCAACATTTACACATGAATTATTTCATCTATTTTTCTTAAATAATTATTATGCTTCAGATGATATCATAACTGAATTAAATGATGTTGGCACGATTTATCATGCAGTTAATGAAGGTTTTGTATACTTTCTTACAGCTTCTTTTCAAGATGTTCTTTATCAGAATACAGAGGAATCTATAATATCAGAATATAATTCTCCTACTTTTGATTGCTCCAATTCCAATGTGTTAGAACTTCGTTATCATGATATTGATTCTGACTGCGAGACTGCAGTTCGATGTCAATATAATCATCAAGCAATTGCTGGAATATTTTGGGATATCAGAGAGGTTCTTGGTAAAGAGAATACACATCAGTTAATTTTTGAATCTTGGAAATATCTGCCTAAATCATGTCAAGAGAGGGAAGGAGAGAATTATTTAGTTGATGTTTTTCTTGCTTTAGATGATGCAGAAGAAAAGTTGTTTAATAATCAAAATTATCACGATGCAATCAAAGATGCATTTATGACTCATTCTGGATACTTTCAGAATAATCCAAATAGTTTACCTATGGTCACGCCTATTTGCAATTAGGTCTTATCTCAACGAAAGTTTTATATATACTTTTATCGATAATTTAGTTATGGCTAGAGTTAGTTTAGAATTTTATATGGTTGTGATTGTTGCATGTGTTTCAGTCTTAGCTCTGCTTTTTTTGAGTTTTGGTGGTGTTAAGTCTTCTGATCTTTATGGGCATGCTGTTAAATCTACAATTTCTTCTTCAGACTCCCTTATTAGTGTTTCTAAATCAAAAGACGTTTTAGTTAGTACACATACATCTTCTCTAGATCATATTAGTCATCTTGCTCCTTTCCCCACAAAATCTTCTAAATCTCATATGCTTTTGAAGTCTTATGGTGTTGTTGATTCTGCGAATGTAGATTTACAGGGTTTTTATCTTTTAGAAGGTGAGCAGACTCAAGTAACTAGTGTTATACAAGACATTGCTAATTCAATTCAGACTGGTATTACAGACAGGGAGACAGTAGAAAATATTTTAGATTGGACATCTAGAGAGTTATATTGTTCTAAGTCAGAGTCAGATGCTATTCGTGCTCAAGTTGGAAGGTATGGAAGAACTGCTGAAGATGTTGTTTTATCAGGATGTGCTTGTGGTTGTACAGATTACACACATGCTTTTGTTGCGATAGCTAGGGCAAAAGGAATTCCTGCTACTGTTTTAGAAACAATTAGTGAAAGATGGCTTAGTAGCATGGTTCAGAATCAACAATGGGATTCTGAGGTTTACGGACATTTTTATTCTGAAGTCTATTTAGAGGATGAAGAAAAATGGGATATAGTAGATCCGACAAAAGGTTGGTTTACTGCTTGGGATGAACAATATGTTTTAGGACCAATTCCTCCTGCTTGGAATGACCTTAATGAGTATTATTCTGATGCAAGTGGAGTGGGAGGAGCAAAGTATCTTGTTTTTGAGAGAGCATTAGATTCTTGGAATTATGGAATTCATTCTGAAGATGATTTTAAAAAGAGTGTTTCAAGAAGATATTTTATTCCTCTTGGACAATCTTTGATAGCTGTTTCTTAATCTTGATTAACTGTAAATAATCTATTTGTTATTTTTATTATTCTTCTAATATTTTCATAATTTACTCCTAGATATCAAGCATTAGTAGTATATAGTTTCATTCACACATAGAAATACTGCAAATAGCACCTGTAAAATACAGTGTTATTCAGGCTTCAAAATCGCTTAAATGCTAGAATTCTGGCTTTGTGTACCTTCTCACCTGTGATTTACAGCTGTTCTTCAGGTGCAAGCAATTCAAGTATAGTTGTAATTCTTAATTTCTTTTTTTCTTATTTCTTTCAAAAATCCTTATTTCTATTAGCTCAAAAAGTCAGAAAATAAAGGATGGATTTATATATCAGAAGAGCCTTAAGATGATCAACATTACTCCAGTTTGGAGCAATGGAATCAGTAAGCTCATTTGAGCTGGTTTGTGAGAAAATGAATTCGGAAAAATTTGAGACAATGAATGACGAATTAGGGCTTCTAGAGCAAGAATTCTGTAGTTTAAGGGCGATTGTTACTTTAAAGTAGTGGCAGTTCCGCAAACTTTATA
>CAYVNO010000048.1:0-2120 GCA_964452935.1 uncultured Methanosarcinales archaeon
CCAGTAAAGAAACTTTCCGCTAGGAAAGTAAGAAGCAAAGCTTCTGTAAAAACACAATCAAAAACTTCTAAAACTGCAACTAAAAAGAAAAAACAAACAAAGAAAGTAAGAAAAAAGATAAAAAAACCACTAAAAAAGAAACTTTCCAAAAGGAAAGTAAGAAGCAAAGCTTCTGTATCACCAAAAAAGAGAAAAATAATAAAGAAAAAAACCGCAAAAAAGACTAAAAAACTAACACGTAAAAAACGCAAAAAACCGTCGAGAAAACCACTAAAAAAAGCAAAAACCATAAAAAGAAAGAAAAGTACTAGACTTAGGGTGACAAAAAAATGAAAAAACTAATCATATTCGCAATTATTGCATTGCTTTTGACAACATGTGTATATGCCGAAGGCTTCTTAGAAAACGTTGGAGTTATAGGAACTCTTGGCGCAGATAGTTTAACTAATATTGATATTGGTAGGTTTGAAGGTAAACAAGCAGACTATCGTTTTAGAGCATCACATACAGGAGATGTTGAAGCTGTAACAATATTCTTAATATATAAAATTCCTGGTTATGCAGCAGGTGATGGTGGAGATGTATTAGTAGAATTAAAAACAGATGATGGCAACGGTTACCCCTCAGACACAGTACTTGCTTCTTATTTAATAGAAGATCCAATGGCTGAAAACTTTCCAGTTGTGTACTTTGATCAATTAGCACATTTAGAAGAAGGTGAAGTATATCATATTGAATTTTCTAATCCATCACCAGATCCAGTAAATAATTATGTTGGTGTTGATGTTGTTTTTGATGCAAGAAGAGAAGCAAATTCTCAACCACATTATACAGACGATGATTATGCAGTTTTATGGAAACCTTCTGGTCAATACGAATGGGAACTTAGTGAAGGAACAGTTCCTGTTTTCTCTATCCATTTTACAGATGGCTCTGGACAAGGAATTGGTTATATGGATGCATTTGGTAAATGGCCATCAGATAAATATTATGTTTCAGGAGATGAACAAGTTAGAGAAACAATGAGTTTTCCAGAAGATAAAACAATCGATTCAATGAATGTAAGAATTGGTAAACTTGATAACTCTGGTCCATTAACAATCACCTTAGAAAATGACGATGGAACAGTTTTAGAAGAATGTACTATTGCAGCAGAAGAAATTGAGTCAGATAGGGATTGGTCTGGTCAAGATTTTGATAATAATATGACTTGGACAGGTTGTGACTTTGATTCACCAAAGACATTGTTAGCAGGAGAAACTTACAATTTTGTATTAACTTCAGAAACTGGCAATTATCTTGAGTTTGGAATACAAGATGGTACTATTTACAATTTCCATCCAGATAGTACTTTTGATGAAGGAGATTTTGAATACTCAAGAGATGGTGGAGACACTTGGGAAGAATACAGACATTCTGATTTACAGTTTTATTTTACAATGGCAGATCCAGTACCAGTCTGCACAGATGATGACCAGGATGGCTATTATTTAGAAGAAGATTGTGATCCAGTTGATTGCGATGATACAGATGATACATTAACAGAATTACAAACATTCTATTTAGATAATGATGGAGATGGCTTTGGTGATCCAAACTCACCAACTGAGGCTTGTTCATTAACACCTCCCATTGGTTATGTTGATAATAACAATGATCAAGATGATAATGATAATGGTATGGATAATGTATTAATTGTTGATACTGGCAGTTCAGGTATTACAGAAATGATAATTGTTTTAGAAGACACTTACAATGTTGACTTAATAACAATTGAAGATGTAATGTTAGGCATACCTGAATATGTTGATGTACTTGTTTGGCCAGGAGGAGTTAGTTTCTTGAGTGAAGAATATGTAGATTATACTATTTTTCCATTTTCAGTTTACATTGATCCACAAATTACATCTAGTCTACAAGCCCATGTTAATTCTGGTGGCGGTTATGTTGGAATTTGTGCAGGATCTATAGTTGGTACATCGTTATTAGAAACAGATGTTGAAGTTCAAGATCTTTATCCAGATTTTCAATTTCCTGTAACAATCACTGAAGTTGGAATGGCAGGACTTTTGGATGCAAATTCTGTTGATTACTTAGAATGGTATGACAATTATGCTTAC
>CAYVNO010000049.1:0-712 GCA_964452935.1 uncultured Methanosarcinales archaeon
CATTTTAGTTTAGTAAACATGAATTAATTTATTGTAGAAGAAGTATTTAAAGGTTGTTGTTGGGGTGAGAATATTTAAAAATCATACTTGATTTCCCTTTTTTGGGAAGATGGGTCAAGCGTTAGCAGAAGTTGGTGGGGCAGAGCATGCAAGAGTTTTGGATGATTTAACTCCTGGTAGAGTGAAGACTAAACTAGTTGAATATCCTGATGGAAAACTCTATGTTAGAAAGTTAGCTCCTCAAGAACAGGATGATGGATACCAAGAAGCTCTTGAGTCTTATAAAAGAGAGAGAAATAGGTGTAGAGATCTAGATCATGATGGTATCCCAAGATTGGGGCAGGAGAATGATAGATATTTTGATAGAGAATATGTTGAAGGTGATTCATTAAGGAAATTATTGAATGAAGGAGATATTGAGGGAGACGAGTTAGTTGATATTACTTTAAATGTTTTAGATATTTTAGATTATGCACATAGAGAAGGAGTTATTCATAGGGATATTAAACCAGATAATATTATCTACAATAGAAGAGATGGACATGTTGCTTTGGTTGATTGGGGTATTTCTAAATTAAAATCAATTGCTGATATGAAAACTACTTTTTCTTATTCTGGAACACCTGCTTACATGGCTCCAGAACAATGGGAGGATGCTCATGTTTATTCTTCGACTGATGTTTATTGTTTGGGTGCTACTTTGTTAGAGATT
>CAYVNO010000049.1:722-1968 GCA_964452935.1 uncultured Methanosarcinales archaeon
AGCAGGAGGAGTTATTGATGGATATCCTGGAGGGGAAACTTATCTTAGAACAAAGCGTACACTTTTGGATAAGGTTGATAATAATTATTTAGCTGTGTTAGAAGGGATGCTTGAGTTTAATCATGACGAAAGATTTCAAAGTGCTGCAAAGTTGAAAGGTGTTTTTGAGGCGTTGAAAAAGGGAGATTCTCCTGAGATCAATTTGCCTGTGAAAAGAAATATTGCTAGTGCTGATCTTATTTATGATGGTGGCAGAGATTTTTCTGTTTCAAGAGCAAAGTTTGGTTTTGGAGAGGGTGTTGCAGTATGATATGGAAGAAGTTCTTATGAACAGGTTACAATGGGGGGTGCTGTTTTTAGGTTATTTAGAGGAGAACGTCATTCATGGGGTTATAAAGGAGTTTTATATGTTCCAAACTTGGGAGCACATATGGAAGATTATAAAATATTTAATAAGTTGACTGAAAGGATTAATAATTCTAGAAGAATGCATGTTACTGATGTGACTGGTTGGTATAGTGATGCTGTGAGGGGAGGAACAAACTTAAAGATTAGAGAAAGTAAAGATGACGATTCTAGGGAGTTAGGGGATCTAGTTATTAATAAAAGAAATGAACTTTCTTTTGATATGAAAGAATATGTTAGAGATAGTTCAACTTTAATTGCGAGAATAGCTCAAGTTGGTGTTTGTTCTACTGTAGGTATATCTTCTTTTGTTTTTCCCTTGGTGACTACTCGTATGCTTGATATGGCTATGCTAGCTGCAGTGTTTGGATGTGGTCTTCCTGGTATGTGTGAAGTTTTAGTTGGGGAGTTTGTATCTATGATGTCCCATAGAGATCATCCTTCCATTGGCCCAATTGGAGCTATTCCTTACCTTGGTGCAAGATTACATTACAAAAGAAAAGCATTAAATCTTAATGCTAGACTTAATAGTGCCATTGATAATCACGGAGATTATAGAGTTTTAGAATCTGAGTTTGGAGATTCTAGGAAGATGGCTAGAGCAGAGAGTAGATTTGCTAGAGAGATGCAATTTTTAGATAGGATTTATGATAATACAAATAATGGAAAAGGTTTGGTGTTGGAATGCGAAAGACACGATAGACAAGATGTTGTAGAATTTTTTGAGAGATTATTAGATCAACGATTAGTAGATAGAATAAAAAGAAGATAATTACTTCAGTTCTGCATCAATTACTTCCTTGAAGACTTCGAATGAATGTGCTCCAACAATTAACTTATC